>DAORIM010000031.1:0-3181 GCA_035438505.1 Minisyncoccota bacterium | reverse complement strand
CTGGATGAAACGGAATACGTTGTCCATGAAGAAGAGGACGTCCTTTCCTCCCTCGTCGCGGAAGTACTCAGCCTGCGTAAGACCGGTGAGTGCCACGCGAGCACGCGCTCCCGGCACCTCGTTCATCTGGCCGAATACGAGCGCTGTCTTATCGAGCACGCCTGACTCATCCATTTCGTGGTACAGGTCGTTACCCTCGCGCACGCGCTCTCCCACGCCGGCAAACACGGAGTATCCGCCGTGCTCCTGCGCAACGTTGCGGATGAGCTCCTGAATCGTCACCGTCTTTCCCACACCCGCGCCTCCGAAGAGACCAACCTTTCCTCCCTTGATAAAGGGAATCATGAGGTCGATCGCCTTGATACCGGTCTCGAAGATCTCTGCCTTCGTTGTCTGCTCGTCAAAGGACGGCGGCTGGCGATGAATAGGAAGACGCGAAACGTCTGCGGCAATAGCACCTTTGCCGTCGATAGTCTCTCCAAGAACATTGAAGAGGCGGCCGAGCGCTGCCTGACCCACAGGAACGGAGATCGGCGCACCGGTTGCCGTCACGGTCTCGCCACGCGAGAGCCCTGCGGTCTCGTTCATGGAAATGGTGCGCACGCGGTCGAGGCCAAGGTGGCTCGCAACCTCAAGCACAATGCGGCCGTGCTGGTCGTTCGCCTCGATAACAAGAGCGTCCTCAATAGCCGGACGATTTGTCTCGAAGTATACGTCTACCACTGGCCCGATGATCTCTTTGATGATTCCTGTGTTCATAATGATTTGGTTATAAATGTCTTTCGCCCTGTACGCAAACCTAACTTGATAATGCTTCGCGTCCAGACACGATCTCCGACACCTCACGGGTGATCGCAGCCTGGCGTACCTTGTTAAACACGCGCGTGAGGTCGCGCACGACTTCCTTCGACTTGTCCGATGCGTTCTTCATCGCCACCATGCGTGCTGAATGCTCGGAAGCCTTCGATTCAAGCAACATATGGTAGAGCGCAACCGCGACGAGCTTCGGAATAAGAATCCCGAGCACTTCGCCGCCGGACGGCTCAACCTCGTAGCTAACCGGCGCCTCAATCGCCTCCTCCGTCGACCACATGCCCTTGGCCGGGATAATCCCGCCCACGATGTCGTTGAGGGCAGGCAGTGAGAGCGGAAGGAGGCGACGCATGGTTGGCACCTGCTCGAAGGTTGATTTGAAGTTGCTGTAGACCGCACTCACTTTGTCATACGTTCCTGCAAGGAAGCCGTCAGTAAGCTCGGTTACAAGCTCCTCCATAACAGAAAGAGGAATCTCGTCCTGCTTGTTCTCTATTGAGCGCGCAACCGTGTACCCACGACGCGAGAAGAACTCATATCCCTTCTTTCCGTACGCATAGATCGTAACGTCTTCAACACGTCGTCCCTCAAGCGCTTCTACGGCGCGCTTCAGCACTCCTGAATTAAGCGCACCTGCAAGGCCCTTGTCGCTCGTGATAACGACAAGCGCGAGCTTTGTGCCTTCGCGATCAGCACCAAGCGGATGCTCTTTTACGTAGCGAGTCCCCGCAAGACGCGTAAGTACGGCAAGCGCTGCACGGGCGTATGCGCGCCCTGAAAGCGCTGCCGTCTGCGTCTTGCGCATCTTTACAGCAGACACAGCTTCCATAGCGCGCGTCACCTTGTTCATGCGCTCGGTTGCCTTGATCTTCGTTTTGATGTCTTTCAGTGCCATGCGTGAGTGTGTCGAACGTAGAGTTTATGCGGAGCGGGATACGAACGTATCGAGCGCAGCACGGAGATCCTTTTCTGTAGTCTCGCTGATCTCCTTCGAGGTGCGGATAGCAGCGAGCACGCCAACTGCCTCGCGATTAAGGAAGTCCTGAAGACGCTCTTCTGCCTTCGAAGTGTCCTCTGGTGCAAAGCCGTCGAAGTACCCGTTTACGGCAGCAAAGATAACTGCTGATTCCATCTCGAATGCAATTGGCCTGCCGTTTGGCTGCTTAAGCATTTCGGTCATGCGCTGTCCGCCTTCGATCTGCTTCTTCGTGTTCGCATCAAGGTCTGAAGAGAACTGCATGAATGCCTCGAGTTCGCGGAACTGCGCGAGCTCAAGCTTGATCTTGCCCGAGACTTTCTTCATAGCCTTAGTCTGTGCTGCGGAGCCCACGCGCGACACCGACACACCCACGTTGATAGCTGGGCGAAGTCCCTTGTTGAAGAGGTCTGCCTCAAGGAAGATCTGTCCGTCCGTAATGGAGATTACGTTCGTAGGAATGAAGGCAGAGATGTCATTGTCCTGCGTCTCGATAATCGGAAGCGCAGTGATAGAGCCGCCACCCTTCTCCTTGGAAAGCTTTGCTGCGCGCTCAAGAAGGCGAGAGTGGAGGTAGAACACGTCTCCCGGATATGCCTCGCGTCCTGGGGGGCGGCGAAGGAGAAGCGACATCTGGCGATACGCTACAGCCTGCTTTGAAAGGTCGTCGTATACCACGAGCGCGTCCTTGCCCTGCTCCATAAAGTGCTCGGCAATCGCGGCACCTGCAAACGGTGCGAGGAACTGGAACGCTGCTGGACTTGAAGCAGGGGCAGTAACTACGATGGTGTAGTCCATCGCACCCGCGTCCGTAAGCTGGCCAACGATACGCGCAGTCTTCGATTCCTTCTGGCCGATAGCCACGTACACGCAGATCGGACGCGTCTCCGCATTCTCCGACTTCTGGTTAAGGATGGTGTCAATTGCAATCGTTGTCTTTCCGGTGCCGCGGTCGCCAATGATGAGCTGGCGCTGGCCGCGTCCAATTGGAGTCATGGCGTCAATTGCCTTGATACCCGTATGGAGTGGCTGGTTAACCGGCGAGCGGTCCATAACGCCGTATGCTTCCTTTTCGATTGGGCGGAATGTCTCAGCCTTTGTTGGGCCCTTGCCGTCTACCGCTTCGCCAAGCGGGTTAACGACGCGTCCGACGAGTGAGTCTCCTACTGGGATGGAGAGGAGGCGACCCACACGGCGCACAAGCATGCCTTCGTAGACCTTTGAGGCGTCCCCGAGGATAACGGCGCGCACGCCGTCCTCCTCGAGGTTAAGCACGAGACCGTAGACCGGATCTGCATCCTTGAGCGCGTCCTCGAGCGTTCGATCGAAGGTAGGATCGAAGAGCACCATTTCAGACATGATGGCGTTTTCAAGGCCATCAATTTCTGCAAT
>DAORIM010000030.1:0-3741 GCA_035438505.1 Minisyncoccota bacterium | reverse complement strand
CACTGCGACACCCACGCCCTCTCCGAGCACGTCGGCTGAGAACGCGGTAATAGCGAGCGCAACGGTAAGCGCCATCGTACCGGTCTCTGATAAGTAAAATCGAGCCGGAGGAATATTAAACCAAAGGAACGCAAACAGAGACCCGGACACGCAGGCAGCGAATGCGGCGAGCGAGGTCTGCCCCTGCGCAAACGCAATGCCCGCGTACGTCATGAAAATAATCGCAAACACACCGCCGGCAAGCCCGTCGATGCCGTCGATAACGCCGCCAGCATACAGCGCAAGCGTTACAAACGTAAAGAATGCCACAAAGAAGACACCGAGCTCGATGGGTCCCGCAAACGGAAGCGCCACTGAAGACACGCCAAGCTTTTCGTAAAACCACCATCCCGTAAACGCGCCAATTGCCGCAACAACAAGCAGGCGCCAACGAAGACGCAGTCCTCCAGCAGAGCGCGTAACCTCAAGCACATCGTCTGCAAGGCCAACGATACCGCCTATGAGAAGCGCAAAGAGCGGGAGCCACGTTTGGCTGCGACTCACGAAATCAAACGACATGAACGGCTCCCCAAAGAACACCGCAAGAATCCATAGACCAAGCGCAGTTGCGAGTGTTGATCCCCACACCACAATCCCGCCCATGCGAGGCGTAGAGACTTCCCGGTCCTTATGCAGGGCGTCAAAGAGGGGCGTGCCGTTTGTGTCGCCCATACCGTTCCCTTTACCGCCCTTCTTCTTCCACGCGCGGTACTTGAAGAGATAGTGCGTGAGCACGGGTGCAAGTGCGATGCCTATGACGAAGGAGGCTACCGATGGAATAAGGACTCGGGCAGCGTCGATGATCATACGGTTAGCGCTCTATGCCGGCGAAGTAGCGATCTGCTCGTGCAATAAGCGCGCGCACGTCCGTAAAGCGTCCGTCGCGCGAAGACCCAAGCACCACAACCGCTACCGGGTGTCCCATTCCCGCGTCATACACAACAGCGAGGTTTCCTCCTGCAAGATCCGTAAACCCGGTCTTTGAAAGAAGTGCGTTTGGAACACGCACAATTTCCTGGTTTGTGTTCGGAAGCGAGTGACGAACGCCATCAAGCGAGGTTATAGAAAATGACGACTCAACCGTAGCGCGGGCAATATCGGGGGCCTTCTTAAGGATCTCTCCTGAAAGAACCGCAATGTCCTTAGCAGAACCATATGCGCCTGATACCGACGTACTCTCGTCAAGCCCTGTTCCATTGAGCGCGTAGGTCTGGGAAAGACCGAGCGCAGACGCAGCGCCCGCCAGAAGATTCTTTCCCGTCGTAGCGCGCGCAACCGCAGCTGTTTCTGCAATAGCAGCCGTTGCGTCGTTGGACGAGGAGACGAGCGCAAGGCGCGCAAGGTCGCCGAAGGCGAATCGCTCGCCTGCAACAAAGCCGCTTTCGCCTTCTGAGCGAAGCGCTGAATCAGTTATGGTAACGGTCGATCCTGCAGAAAGCGCCTGGCTTGCTGCGTACACCGTAAGAAGCTTTGTGAGAGACGCGAGCGGGAGCTGCGAGCGGCTATTCTTTTCGTACAGCGTTTCTCCGGTCGTAAGGTCGTAGACAATCGCTGCCTTCCCTTCAAGCGCTACGCCAGTAAATGCTTCTGGTGCAAGCGCAACAATAGCGCTCGGTGCCTCTGCAACGGGCGCAGCCGTTTCCTTTGGCATGAAGAGTGGCGCGGTAAGTACTGTAAGGCCGAGCACGGCGGTAGCAGCAACAAGCGCGGTCGTCGCCTGCTTTTTCTGGTGACGCTTCTCAAGGCGCCGCACGAGTGTTTTGAGATCGGGTTCTTGCGTGGTCATACGTCGGAAGTAGGTTGCGCGGCTTCTTGTGTTGCAAGTGCGGTAGTAAATTCTTCAAAGCGCGGAAGAGCTGAGCGTTCCGCTACCCCAAGATGCGCAAGCGCGTCCACGGTTGCTTGGTAACGAATGCGACGCTTGTCAGAAGCGTCCTCAGTGCGCTCAATAAGACCGCGAAGCAAAAGCGCACGGATTGCTGCGGTTGAGTTAACACCGCGCACCCAATCTATCTCGCCGCGGGTCGCCCCTCCCTTGTAGAGAATGAGCGCAAGCGTCTCAAGGCTCGCCCTTCCAAGGTCGCGCGAAAGCTCGCTCTCGCGGAGCTTCTGGATCGTATTGCTCGCTTCAGGAGATGTGCGCAGCTCAACTTCAGTCTCCGTTTCAATAAGGGAGAGTCCGCGATCCTGAAGGGTTATCCGGAGTGCGTTCAGTGCATCTCCAACGCTTTCGCTCGACGCGTCAAGAAGCGTCGCAATCCGCTTCTTTGTGAGCGGCTCGCCCACAGCAAAAAGGAGGGCTTCAAGCCGTGAAGAGAGCGCGAGTGCCATAGTCCCTAAAGAATACCGTCAAAATCACGTCCGGCAACCCTTTCGATATGGGGACTGCTGGTATACTCCCTTTTATGACCTGGCTCGACAGTATCGTCCTCGGCGTTATCGAAGGCATTACCGAATTTTTGCCGATCTCTTCAACGGGCCATCTTATCCTTGCGAGCGAACTTTTAGGGCTCGAGCCGTCCACATTTCTCTCTTCGTTTCAGATTGCTATTCAGCTCGGCGCTATAGCAGCCGTAGTAGCACTCTACTGGAAGCAGTTTCTTGATACGCAGTTCCTAACAAAGCTTTTTGTTGCCTTTGTCCCAACCGGCCTCGTTGGATTCCTTGTCTATCCGTATGTAAAAGGCCTTCTGCTCGGGAACCCTATGGTTGTGGTTACCTCTTTGTTCGTGGGCGGCGTTGTCCTTATTGTGTTTGAAATCTTCCACAAGGAGAAGCCTGAGTCGCTCGAGGGCGCGAAGCAAATAACCTACGGACAAGCGCTCCTTGTAGGTCTGTTCCAATCAATTGCCATTATCCCCGGAGTCTCCCGCTCGGCAGCCACCATCATCGGCGGTCTTTTGGTTGGCATGCGGCGCGTAGCTATAGTGGAGTTCTCTTTCCTGCTCGCAGTGCCAACCATGATAGCTGCAACTGGGTATGATCTTCTTAAATCTGCTGATACGTTTGCGTTCGACGATTTCGGCCTTCTTGCACTCGGCTTTGTAACGGCGTTTGGTGTGGCACTCCTTTCTATGCGCTTCCTTCTAGCAATCGTGCGTCGCTACACCTTCATTCCGTTCGGTATATACCGCATCGTGCTTGCAGTCCTTTTCTTCCTCATTGTCTTGGTATAGAAGAACGGCCCGCCTTTCAGCGGACCGTGTCACCCCGGAGAGACTTACTGTCTCAGCGAGGCCTGGAATCTGGCGTTCTCGAGCGCGTCTGGATCATGCCTGTGTTTGCGGAACTTCGGTTCCTTCTTGGGCGGTCCCTTTTTCCGGCCGTTGTGATCCTTGCGATTAGCGCTTCGTTTGCTCAAGAGAGCCTCCCCTCGTGTTTTTCGGGCCCAGTGCCCGAAGGTGCTATATAACCACAAACCGCACGCGTATTCAATATTTTAGTACCGCGGTACTGCAGTTGAAGTGTTTGTAATGCGAATGTCGGTAAGGGCGTCGTGCTGGGCAGCATCAACAGCACCTTGCTTCACAAGCTCAAGAAGCGCGAGGAACGAAACGATAACCTCCACTTTTTCTTTGGCAGCACCAGAGAATTCTGAAAAGGTAACGGTCATAGCGCGCTGTACGCGAGCGAGAAGCGTATCCATCATTTCTTCTATCGTAACTAAAGGGCGCACGCGAGCCTCGGGAAGTTTTTCTTCCG
>DAORIM010000029.1:0-3871 GCA_035438505.1 Minisyncoccota bacterium | reverse complement strand
CAGCGAAGCGATCAAGAACACCCTGGGCGGCCGACTTGGCGTCGGTGACGATCTTCCAGATTTCTTCTGCTCGGCGCGACTTCTTGATCGCGGCCGGGTAGACAATCATGCTCGCCTCTGCGCTTTTGCCGGGGTATATCCAGACCATCCCCTTGCAGGTTGCGGGGTCGGTGTATTCCCGAAAAGGAATGTTGATGGTTTGGATGGGAACGATGTCGCCGTCGGGCTGACACGACACCGAGACGTCGCCTCCGGGGTTCTTGTCCGTATTCCTCGAGAGGCGGACTTCCTTGCCCTGGCTCTTCAGCACCACGACACCGGCGACCGTTTCCTTTCGGTCGAGCAGCGCCTGAAGCGGCACGCCGAGCGGCAGGCTGACGCGCATTTCGCCCGGAGCCTTTATTCCAAGCAGAAGCGTTTCGAGTTCCTGCTGGGTCTTGAAGCTGCCCAGCTTTTCGTCCGAGTTTCCTCGGAACAGAATAATTTCACCCATGTCAATTCTCCCTCAGGCACTGCGCCTTCTGTTAGTGTTATACCAGGTATTTGTACTGATGTCCATATTAGGCTGCGTGCGAGCAGATGACGTAAAATACACGTACGCGCATGGATACTGTCGAACAGGTTAAAGCAAAACTCACCATCGTAGATGTGGTATCTCCGTACGTGAAGCTAACGAAGGCCGGGCGCAACTGGAGAGGCCTCTCGCCGTTTAATAAGGAGAAGACACCGTCGTTCTATGTGAATCCTGAGCGGGGCACATACTACTGTTTCTCCTCAGGACAAGGGGGCGACCATTTTGAATTCATCCAGAAAATGGAAGGTGTGGACTTTAAGGGCGCCCTCAAGATTCTTGCTGAGAAAGCAGGAATTGAAGTGGTGTATACAGGAGGGAAGAGCAAGCAGGATAAGGACAAGCAAGACCGCTTGTATGAAGCTATGGCACGCGCCGAAGCGCTCTACGCGTCTATGCTTGAAGAAGGAAAGGGTGTAGACGGAAGCGCGTATAGCTACGCGCGCAAGCGAGGCCTTTCTCTTGAAACTATCAAGGAATGGAATCTCGGGTATGCCCCTGAAGCGTGGCGCATGGTGCTCGAGAAGCTTGGCGAAGCCGGCTTCACGAATCCCGAACTTATCGCCGCAGGACTCGTTAAAGAGGCAGACGAAAAGAAGGGAACGTTTTATGACCGGTTTAGAAACCGTCTTATGTTCCCGATACGCGACTCTGCAGGGCGCACCGTTGCCTTTACGGGACGCGCACTCGATCCGAACGATCAAGCCAAATACCTGAATTCTCCAGAAACAGATTTGTATAAAAAGTCAGAGATTCTCTTCGGCATGGATCGTGCGAAGGACGCTATTAGACAGCGCGGCTTTGCGCTCCTGGTTGAAGGACAGATGGATTTGCTCATGCTGCATCAGATTGGGTTTACGAACACCATAGCACTTTCGGGAACGGCGCTTACTCCGCAGCACCTTTCCCTTATCAAGCGCTACGCAGACAATCTTATGCTCGCACTTGATTCAGACCGCGCGGGCCTCAACGCATCTATGAAGAACGCAATCGCAGCGCTCCGCGCTGGGATGCGCGTGAAGGCAGTAAAGCTTCCGCAAGGGAAAGACCCAGCAGATCTTGCAGTTGAGGACCCGAAGGATTTAACCAAGCGCATTTCTGAAGCGGCACCCATCGTAGAGTTCTTCCTCGCGGTGCTTTCAGAAAGCGAACCTGATTCGCATCGCCTTATTCTTCTTGCGGAGAAGACCGTGCTTCCGCTTATGGCAGCCATCGAAAGCCCCATGGAGCGCGAGCATTTTGTGGGAGTAGCGGCGCGCTCGCTCGGATCAACGCCAGAAGCCATTCGTGCAGGCATCGCGCGCGTAGCAAAAGAGGGAAACCAGGCTCCTGAGGCTAGAAGGGCGGCGGGACCAGTTCCTGCACCTCAAGTGAAGCGCACACAGACGCAAATGCACGGAGCTCGGCTCCATGCGATTTACATGCAATATCCTGATAGTCTCATTGCGAAAAGGCTAGAAAATGAGTATAGTAGGGTTATCGGCGCACCGTTCCCGGATGAGCCCCCTCCCGAAAACGAGATTTTCGAGGCAGGAATAGCCTACGGCGAGGCACCCGGGGAAACGGACGCGGACGACCTCGTTCGCGCATTCGAGAAAGCACATATCACGGAGCAGCTTCAGGCTGCGACCGTGCGTTTACGCGTAGCAGAGGCCGCTCGAGACGAAGCCGCCATGAGAAAGGCAGAGCAGGAATGCCAGTCCCTTACGAAACTCCTCGCATCGTTTTAAATACCCCGTTACTAACCTCGCATATCGAACCCCTATGGCTACCACCAAAAAGGCAGCGAAGAAGCCTGCGAAGAAGGTTGTGAAGAAAACCGCTCCAAAGAAAGCGGTTAAAAAGGCTGCACCCAAGAAAGCTGTAAAGAAAGCAGCGCCCAAGAAGGCCGTTAAGAAAGTAGTGAAGAAGGTTACTGCGAAGAAGCCCGCTAAGAAAGACCAGCTTAAGAACGTCGTGCGTGCAGCTGCCAAGGGCGCGAAGGCGAAGGCTGCAGCCGTACAGGGAGACAAGGCAGAACTCCTTATCGCAAAGGGTAAGGAGCGCGGCTACATTACCTACAACGAAATTCTTAAGGAGTTTCCGCATGTTGAGGACGACATTATGTTCCTCGACGAGCTCTACGAGCGTTTCACCATCGCCGGTATCGATATCCTCGAGGGCGGCATGCTCGCAGACGATACGGACCAGTATCTTGCAGGGCGCAATATCAAGGGACGCGACTCAGGCGCGTACGACTCCATCCAGATCTACCTTCGCGAGATCGGCCAGTACCCACTCCTTACAGCCTCGGAAGAGCGCGAGCTCGCGCAGCGCATTGAGAAGGGAGATGACGAAGCACGCAACATTCTTGCGCGCTCCAACCTTCGCCTCGTGGTGTCTATCGCAAAGAAGTACGTAGGCCGCAGTCCTGACCTTACGCTTCTGGATCTTATTCAGGAAGGAAACCTTGGTCTCTTTAAGGCCGTAGACAAGTTCGATTGGAATAAGGGATTCAAGTTCTCTACCTACGCAACGTGGTGGATTCGCCAGGCCATCACCCGTGCACTTGCGGACCAGTCCCGCACCATTCGTATTCCGGTGCACATGGTTGAAACCATCGCCAAGTACAAGCAGGTATCCCGCCGTCTTGCCCAGGTGCTCGGCCGTGATCCTCAGCCAGAGGAGATTGCTATTGAGATGGCAGTTGAGGTAGAGAAGATCTACCAGATTGAAAAGATCAATCAGGACACGCTCTCCCTTGAGAATCCTATTGGTTCGGACGACGACCAGAACTCAACGCTCGGCGACTTCATCGCAGACGACAAGATCCCTTCGCCTATTCAGGAATCCTCGGAGCGTATTCTTGGAGAACAGGTGCGCGATATTCTTGAGGATCTTTCTCCCAAGGAGCGTAAGATTCTTGAGATGCGTCACGGACTCCTCGACGGTGTGTACCACACGCTTGAAGAGGTTGGAAAGGAGTTCGGCGTTACTCGCGAGCGCATCCGCCAGATTGAGGCGAAGGCGCTTGAGAAGATTAGGACGCATGAGAAGAGTAGGAGGTTGAAGAGTTACTAAAACAAAGCCCGCAGATGCGGGCTTTGTTTTAGCTCTAGTCCTGTAATATGAAACCATCAGCAGATTTAGCCTTAGCCATCGCTTAAAATCGGCCTCATTTACAGACCCAACTGAAGCTCATACAATGAGCTAATGGACGTTGAAGAATCAACCCAAATCTTAAAGAAGGCAAGCGGCAATCGTACTCTTTCTGCTGCTAAGAACGCAAAACAAGACGAGTTTTATACGCAGATGGGTGAT
>DAORIM010000028.1:0-5883 GCA_035438505.1 Minisyncoccota bacterium | reverse complement strand
CAGGTGCCGCAGGCGGCGAGGATGCAAAGAGCACCTTCACCGTTGAGCTTTCTGATGCCGGCGCAAACAAGATCCAGGTGATCAAGGCGGTAAAGGAAATTCTCGGTCTCGGTCTCAAGGAGGCAAAGGACCTCGTTGACGGTGCTCCTTCCGTCGTGAAGGAGAACGTTGGCAAGGACGATGCTGACGCCCTCAAGGCAAAGATTGAGGAGGCAGGAGGCAAGGTTACCCTTAAATAAGGCAACCCCTTCAACAAAAAGAACGCCCGGGCATAAAGCCCGGGCGTTCTTTTTATTTGTCGCTTAGCGAGCAGTTGTAGTACTGACGCCGTTTGGAATGACGAGCGAGTCAATAACCTGCGCTAGTAATTCAGGGGAGGTATTTCCTCCAACAACCGAAGAAAATGCTGGGTACACGAAGAGCGCGCGATAGCGGAGCTTGTCCTCAGGATCCTCTACAGGGCGGGTTGCATTGAAGACATAGAGCGGAGCAAATGTCTCAGTTGTCGTCGTGCCGCTTTCAAGGTTGGTTCGCAGGAGGGTAAGCGAGAGTTCCTGGCCCTCGTGCCCCTGGGCGCTAGTGTAGGGCGTGCGAACGAGGTCGCTGCAGGAGAGATCCTCAACTGGTCCGTCTGAGCCACAGAGTGCGAGTGCCTGCCTCTCTACATAGGCGTCAAAGCTCGCGGGGAGTGCGCTATCTGGGTCACTCTGGTAGCGGATAACTTGAACAAGCGGAGTAGTTCCGTTTTCGTTAACGCTACTGATACCAACGGCGTTTGGGGCGTATTCCTCAGCGCTGAAGGACCGCGGATACTCAAACGAGAAGGCTGAATCGTGGTACGTCGTATTGTCAGGGAGCGGCTTCCATAGGTCTTGAGTGAAATAGAGGGCGAGAGCAGCGACCACTACGATGCCGATACCAATAAGCAGTTTATGTTTTGATGTAAGTGTCATAGCCCTATCCTCTCATAGTAAACATGAGAGGCAACTGAAGCGCTTTAGGAGCCCAATCTGTCAAGGTTGCACGGAGTGTGGGGAGGTAGGTACAATGCGCCCACGTTCCATGGACTCCCTCGCAAAACTCTTCGGTTCTCCGGCTCGCATAAAGCTTCTGCGCCTCTTTTTCTTTAATGACGACACGGCGTTTCTTTCGGCAGACGCAGCTTTCAGAGCGCGCCTCACTAAGGATGCAGCGCGCAAGGAAATAGCGGCACTCACCGCAGCAGGAGTCATCCGCAAGAAAGCAGGGAAGGGTCCTGTGTGCTACGTCGCCGATAGACGGTTCCCGCACTTCGATGCGTTGAAAGTCTTTCTGCGCACGACAACAGACATTAGCGACGCGAATATCGTTGCGGCGCTGAAGAAGGCAGGCACGGTGCGCCTCGTCGTGCTCTCCGGACTCTTCACGGGTGCGCTCGAATCAAAGGTAGATCTTTTGATAGTTGGAGACCGCGTTGACGAAAAGCCGCTTGCAAGCGCAATCCGCATGCTCGAAGCGGAACTTGGACGAGAGCTCCGTTACGCGTGCTTCTCCTCTGATCAGTTTAAGTACCGTCTCGGCGTATATGATCGCCTGTTGCGCGATGTGTTTGATTATCCAAATCGCGTGGCGCTCGATCGCCTCGGTCTTGCGAACAAATAGGGAAGCACGGAACCGGCCACATGGCCGGTTTTCCTGTTAGACCGCCTATCCACATACCCCCGTTCCTGAAGGCTTCACCTTGCTACACTTAGTCTATTAGCGGAATTATGCCGGTAAGTAGCTAACCAAACCTTATGTTCCTAACCACGTGGGCGGATGTCCTCACACAGTCTTTCCAGAACTTGTTCTACGGACTCGTTGCGTTCATCCCCAATCTAGTAGTCGCTCTTGTTATCTTTGTCATCGGCTGGCTCGTAGGCGCCGGAATCGGCCGCCTCGTTGCTCAGGTCGTGACATCACTTCGCGTTGACCAGGCGCTTCGCGCCGCAGGTGTCGAGCGCGTTGTTGATCGTGCAGGCTTTACCCTCAACTCGGGTGCCTTCCTTGGCTTCCTTGTGAAGTGGTTCTTCATCATCGTCTTCCTCGTGGCGGCGCTTGATGTTCTTGGTCTCACGCAGGTAACTGCGTTCCTCACGGGCGTCGTTCTTGGATACCTTCCACAGGTTATCGTGGCAGTATTCATCCTCCTCGTGGCTGCGGTTATCGCAGAGGCAGCACAGCGTGTAGTTGCCGGTGGCGCCCGCGCTGCAGGCATCCCCGCAGCCAACCTTCTTGGTGCAGTCGCTCGCTGGGCAATCTGGATCTTTGCGATCCTCGTTGCGCTTGAGCGCCTTGGCGTCTCGCCGCTTATACAGACCCTCTTCACGGGCATCGTCGTAGCGCTTGCGCTCGCGTTCGGTCTCGCGTTCGGTCTTGGTGGCCAGCAGGCAGCAGCGCGCTACATTGAGCGCGTCCAGGACGAGATCAAATAAGCCCCAAAAGGCAGCTGAAAGGAGCCCGGGAAACCGGGCTCCTTTCTATTAGTTGACAGGCATTTCGGCCACGCGTATACTCGCTATTACGTGTTTAAGACCAAGAAATTACTAACCAAACGGAGCGGGTAAGTGTCAGGTCTCTAACGACCTGTCCACACCGCCCCGGAAGGGGCTTTTTTCTTGCCAGAAAATACGGGGTCGTTGACAGACGAATATGCAAATAGGTAATCAACGCCGCGAGGCGTGTACGTTCGCGTACACACTCGCGGATTGAATATTGCAGAATCACAAACAATCGTTAGAAAGTGGTATTCAGGTTTCCGCACAGGAGACATGAAGGGTGCACGGTGGATGCCTAGGCTTGCGACAGCGATGAAGGACGCGACTAATCAGCGAAATGCTTCGGGGAGACGATTTGTAGTCTTTGATCCGGAGGTGTCCGAATGGGGAAACCCGGCCAGCAATGGTCACTCACCTTTTTTAGGTGTGGAGCTCACCCAGGGAAGTGAAACATCTCAGTACCTGGAGGAATAGAAAACAACAACGAGTTGCGTTCCGTCTATTCGATGCTTCGAGTAGATGGAACGCGACTCTCGTGATTCCCTAAGTAGCGGCGAGCGAAACGGGAACAGCCCAAACCAGATACTTCGGTATCTGGGGTTGTAGGGCGGAAGCGCCGTATTTATACGGCACAAGTTACAAAAGTTCTACATAGCAGAAGAAGCTGGAAAGCTTCGCCCCAGAGGGTAATGGCCCCGTATGCGAAATGTAAAACCCTTGTGCGCTTCCGTTCCTGAGTAGGTCGAGACACGAATAGCTCGGCTGAATCTGCCAGAACTAACTGGTAAGGCTAAATATGTCGCAGGACCGATAGTGAACTAGTACCGTGAGGGAAAGGTGAAAAGAACCCCGAAAGGGGAGTGAAATAGAACTGAAACCGTGTACTTACAAAGGGTTAGGGTGGGCTCCGGTCCATCCTAGCGTGCCTATTGAAGAATGAGCCTGCGAGTTAATGTATGTCGCTTCGGCTAAATCCGTAACGGGATGGAGCCATAGGGAAACCGAGTGTTAATAGCGCGTCCGTGTCATACATTAGACCCGAAGCCAGGTGAGCTTGCCATGAGCAGGGTGAAGTGTGCCGAAAGGCACATGGAGGCCCGAACCCATAGATCGTACAACGTCTTGGGATGACTTGTGGTAAGGAGTGAAAAGCTAATCGAACCTGGTAATAGCTGGTTCTCTCCGAAATAGCTTTTGGGCTAGCGTCGCGTGTTCCCCTTGGGGGTAGAGCACTGGAAGGGATGAACAGGGGGAAACCTCGTCATTCCTATCAAACTCCGAATACCAAGGATTATGAGCGCGGCAGTTAGACGGTGGGGGCGAAGCTCCACACGTCGAAGGGGGAAGAGCCCTTGATCGCCAGTTAAGGTCCCAAAATTTACGCTAAGTACAACTTAAGGAAGTGAGGATTCATTGACAATGAGGATGTTGGCTTAGAAGCAGCCACCATTTAAAGAAAGCGTAACAGCTCACTCATCGAGAGTCCTTGCGCCGAAGATGATCGGGGTTAAGCGTAATACCGAAACTGCGGGTTTGTATTTCTTTCGAGAGATACAAGCGGTAGGAGAGCGTTCCGTTCTGCTGTGAAGCTAAAGGGGTGACCCATAGTGGAGCGTACGGAAGTGAGAATGCAGGCACAAGTAACCACAATGCGGGTGAGAACCCCGCACGTCGAAAGAACAAGGTTTCCTCAGCTATGACGATCAACTGAGGGTTAGTCGGGCCTTAGGGGATGGCGAAAGCCGCACCTGATGGACACAGGGTTAATATTCCCTGACCGATCATATGTGCGATGGAGTGACGGATTGCTGTATCTATGGCCCATTATTGGATTTGGGTTAGTGCCGTGAGGAGGTGTGGTAGGCAAATCCGCCACACAATACTCCGAGCGGAAAAACAATGTCTCGCTTCGGCGGGGCAGAGCATAGAGAGCGCGGTTCCAAGAAAAACTTCTAAGCTTCAGCATATGACGACCGTACCGGAAACCGACACAGGTGTTCAGGTCGAGTAGACTAAGACGAACGAGTGAGAGGTCCTCAAGGAACTCGGCAAAAAAGCGGCCGTAAGTTAGCGATAAGGCCTGCCCTTGAGCAATCAAGGGCCGCAGCGAAAGATTTTCTGGCAACTGTTTACCAAAAACACAGCTCCCTGCGAACTCGTAAGAGGATGTATAGGGGGTGACGCCTGACCAATGCCGGAAGGTCAAGCAGGGACGGTACATTGATTTATTGATGTGCTAGGCCCTATAAGCCCCGGTGAATGTCGGCGATAACTATAATCGTCCTAAGGTTCCGTATCTGAGCAATCGGATACGGAACGGATTGGGACGATTATAGGAGACCGTAAACAGTTCTGAGAAGATTACGTCATAAAAAGCTACCTCTTTCTTTGGAAACAAAGATTGAATCCGCGACTCAAATGAGAGGCCATACGTCGCGCCCCTTCGAAAGAAGGGTGAAGATATGGTCCTAGGTTAAAGGAATACTAGAGCGTAATTCCTTGTCTGGTAACTGGATTGCCAGCTTTGACCGCGAGGTCATTGAAAAATCCGGCTATAACGGTGAAGCCTACGTCCTAAAACATAATGGATAAGGTAATACCGTGGGAAGTCGTCCGTAAGGATTGACCCCGTATCGACTTTAGTCCCTAACAGCTATTGGGGACTAGGATGGGTCGCGTTACCATAACAATATGGACGCAACTCATAACACGCCGGCTCTGAGCGACAGGAATGTCGCAGAGTACATTTCAGGTTTCGTCGATGGGGAAGGATGCTTTTCAGTGTCTTTCTCCAAACGCTCACGCTTCAGTGTGGGCTGGGAAACGAAGCCAAGCTTCTCGGTAAGTCAAAATCATGATCGCGCACAACCGCTATTCATAATGCAAAAGCATTTTGGGTGCGGATTTATGCGCGACGGAATAAGCGACAGAACTCTGAAATATGAGGTCCGTCGGTTAGATGACTTGCTCGAGAAGGTGCTACCGCACTTCGAGCGCTATCCACTGCTTTCAGCGAAGCAGGAGGATGTACGTTTGCTCAAGGAAGTCTGCCTACTCATGAAAATGGGTGAGCACGTTACTTCTGAAGGCATGAAGAAGGTTATGAAGCTCGCATTCAGAATGAATCCGAGCGGAAAACGGCGGTATGCGCAGAATGATATTCTCGAATTCATGGAGATTCAGATGAAGATATAGTCAGTGCCCTTGGAAACAAGGGAATCAAGACTCACATACTGCACGTATTGTGAGGGAAAACACGAAGTTCAGACGTGCACGAATGGCGTAATGAGTGGAAAACTGTCTCGAGGACTTGCTCGGTGAAAATGCAATACCGGTGAAGATGCCGGTTACCTGTAGTTAGACGAAA
>DAORIM010000027.1:0-6534 GCA_035438505.1 Minisyncoccota bacterium | reverse complement strand
CGGGAGCGGATAAGTTTGAGAATATGGGGGTTACGTACTGCGCCTCATGCGACGGCCCCCTATTCTCCGGTATGGACGTTGCGGTTGTTGGCGGCGGCAACGCCGGTCTTGAAACCGCTGCGCAGCTTCTGGCGTACGCAAAATCAGTAACGCTCATACACCGCCACGCAGCCTTTAAGGGCGAGGCAATTACGGTTGAGAAAATCCTCTCCCATCCGAACCTTAGGACTGTTATGAATGCGGAGCCAACGGAAGTGCTTGGCGACAAATTTGTAACGGGTCTCGTTGTTAAGGATCGCGCAACGGGCGAGACACAAACGCTCCCAGTATCTGGCGTGTTTGTTGAAATCGGCGTTATTCCAAATACGCATTACGCCAAGGACGTTGTGGAGCTCGATGCAGTTGGACGCGTTGTTACAAACGCTCGAGACCAGCACACCTCTGTTGAGGGCATCTGGGCTGCAGGAGACTGCACAGACGAGCTCTACCACCAGAACAACATCGCGGCAGGAGACGCCGTAAAGGCGCTCGAGGACATCTATCAATGGCTTGCAACGCGCTAGCAAGATACGAAAAAGCCGCATCCAAAGATGCGGCTTTTTCTGTCTTTAGACGTGAAGCTTATGCAGCCTCTGCGTCGCCAGCTTCCTGAGCAGGGGCAGCTGCCTCCTCGCCCATACCCTCGCCTGCAGGCATTACGGGAGTTGCCTCCTCGCCTTCAACTGGGTTCATGTTCTGATCATCCATAGTGTATTGGGAGAATGGTTTGCCGTTCGCGGACGAAAGACAAAACCATCCAATGATTAGTTGGCTGGCAAACTCGACCTGTTCATGAAGTGTAGCAATCGAGCCTGAAAAGGCAATGAATGCCCGTCCCCTTATCTGGGGCTATTCATATCCCAGATAAGGGCTGCTACGTTCCGGGGCTTTCCCTCAAAGGGCAGATGATGGTTATCAAAAAACGGCATTGAGTTGCACTCAAGTACTCCGAGGCGCTCCTGCTCTTTCCACGAGCGCGTAATGTCGGGAATGATGAAATCAAGGCCGACGATGGGAGCCTTGAGGACTCGCGCTACCTCCTCAAAGAGCTCGATATTGTCCGGGTGTGTCTCATCCGTTACGTCAGCGGTTGTTCCGCCTACGCTCCAGTTAATCTTCTGATGCAGCGTTACGCGCTGCCCTTCCTCAGGGACAGAATCGAACGCGAGGTCTTGCCAGGCAAGTTCCGCTTCGGCAGCTGCATCAAGCTTCATGTGATGGAAGTACGGACCGCTGCGCGCAGGGTGCTCATTTGCCTTCGCCACAAGTTCCTTAATGGTGCTCTTGCCGTCTCCTATTACGTGCGGCTGGTCTCTTCTCAGTGCTGCAGCGAAGACGCCGTCTACAACAGTTGCTCGATAAACAGGACCATTAAGTTCTTCCTCGATAACTACTTTCGGTGCTACCTGCTTTGCAATGGTGAAAGCTTTTTCAAGTTCTTCCTCGTTCGTGATGTGAAGAATAGTGTGGCGAGATGCTGAGCCTGAAAAGGGCTTTGCAATAACGGGAGGCGTGAGCGTCTGAAAGAGCTTTTTCGCGTCGCGCATATTCCCTACCGCCCCTCCCTTCGCTACAGGAAGATTGAGCTTTCGGAACTTCTCCTTAAGGACCGCTTTGTCGTCCATCCAGGGCACGCGGGCGAGATCTGCGCTTCCGGGAGTAGGAATGCCTTCGTACGCTATGAATTTGCCGTCAGGGTACTTCGCAAGGAAGATGTTGCGCGGAAGACCAAAGAGCCGCACTTCGCACACTTCTATATTTCTTTCTTTTGCTTCGTTCCAAAGCATGAGCGCTAGAAGCTGCGTATCGTCGTCTGGCTCCGTTACCCGCGTTGCCCACCCCATGCGCATGAGCGCGTTAAGAATATGGGACGTGACTCGTCGCTCTATTGCGTAGACGAACTTCGCCATCCACCTGAAGAAGGCATTGGGCTGGGAGAACGGCTTCAGTATCTCGTCTATGACGATGCTTATATACGTAACGCGGTGGAAGATAGCGCCATCCCCGCAATCAGCACAGGGAGCGGGTGTTGGGAGCCGGAACGCCATGATACGGGACAGTATAACGCACGGCTTTGGGGAACGAGAACAGCATCTGCGGAGGCAGATGCTGTTCTATGTGCGGAGGCGGAGAGATTCGAACTCTCGATACCTTGCGGCATACCGGTTTTCGAAACCGGCGGAATCAACCACTATCCGACGCCTCCCGTGCAAGGGAATATACCCTAATTTTGTGTAAGTGTTTAGGGTTGCTGAAGCCAATGTTCTTAGCGTATAAAGCTACGTCTGCACGACGACGCAGGCGTATGTGCCTGCCCCACACTGTTGGATGGTAGCCCTCTGCTCTTAGAGCCTCGTATACAAACGAAGTGAGTTCAGGAGACGCACTTGTAAAGGCAATACACGTAGATCTATATTCCCTGCCCTTTACGCGGTGACAATCTTGGTACACGCAGCCGTCGGTGTCTATAAGGCCGCGAACCAAAGCACGTGCGTAGTCTCTTTTGGTGAAAATCCACTGTGGGATTTTTATCCCATTAACTATTTTGCTTCCAGGAGACATTCCCATACTTGCCATAAAGCTACCGAACTCCTTCGAGGAAACAACAACGAGACAGGCTTTCGCATCCTTTCTGAAATATACTGAGGGTTGTATACCAAATAGTCTTTCTATGTTCGCTTTTATGAAGTGTGCATGTTCAAGGTCAGTTTCCGATGAAGTAACCACGGTGGATTGATATTCTCCGATGTGCCCGTCGCCGTAAAAGATTCCAAGAAGTTCGGCTAATGCCGACGAGGGTCTTGGTTTTTTGATTGTTTTCAGTGTTCTGAATTCTGTTTTTCTTCTTCTGTGTGTGTCGATTGATCTCTCTCCACCAAGTTTTCTCCCTTCGCTTGTTCCTGGATTTCCATGAAGCTCTACTCTCCTTTTGCCACCACTACTGGCAATTGATTTTAGATCAGATGAGCTCATGGTGCTGCTGTGATTTCGAGTAATAATACATTAACAAGTCAGCCAGCAAGTATTTGTTTGGGATATAAAATCGTAGTAGCATGCTTTTGTGCTAGACGGCCCCATCGTCTAACGGCTAGGACGGATCCCTTTCACGGATCAAATCGGAGTTCGATTCTCCGTGGGGTCACCAACGGACTTTCGTTCGGAGTCTTAAGAAGTGTGCTCCTGGGGAGCGCGTGATAGTATGCCGCCATGAATGAATGGCCACGACACCAGGAGGCATCGAGCGAGGAAGTCCCGCAAATGGTTTCTTCCTTTGTAACCACGCTATCTGAAGCTGTTGACGAGCACCTCGCTGCTGAAAACGTCGACGGGACGTACGAGATTGAAGCTGAAAGATTCTCTCTCACCTTTACCCTTTCTGAAGATACGCTCGAGATCAGAAGCATTGATACCCGCGGCGGCGAAGCGGGCACCGGGAGGAATATAATCGAAGCCATACACGAATTTGCAGACGAGCACGGACTCGATGTGAAGGCGAGCAATGTGCTTGATAACGCACAGGGATTCTGGGAGCGCATGGGGTACGAGGCCGGAACTACGCCCGAAGAATACTTCCGCGCATAAGCGCGGTTGACAAAATATTGCGTTAATCGTAATATTAAAGCATCAACGCAGCGCTGTGAGTAAGTACGGAATCGTAGTTTCGATATCCAGCCTCCTGTAATTGATGCTTACTTACGTGCGCTCATTCTATCGACATGCAGAAAGGAACAATCGCCAGCCTTACAGATAAGGGATTCGGCTTTATTCGCATCGAAGGTGCGTCTAAGGACCTCTTCTTCCACTCTAACGAGCTTCTCAACGTCCGCTTTGACGAGCTTCGCGAGGGAGATACCCTAGAGTTCGAAGTCGCAGAAAGCCCAAAGGGCCAGAACGCGATTAAGGTCAGCAAGGTTTAAGCGAACGGCGCCCCTCGGGGCGCTTTCGCATTCCCACCTATGGAACGAATAGCCTTTGACCTCGATATTGAGATGCCCGTCAGCGGCGTCTACGAAATGATTACCTCCCTTGGGGGTCTTCGGAGTTGGCTTTCGCGAGACATTTCTGGGAGCCCTGCGAAGGGCGAAACGCTCATTCTTGGATTCGGATCCGAGCAGTCGACGCACGTGCTCGTTACGGACTGCAAGCCAAACAAGCTCCTCAAGTGGACGGTACTGCGAAGCACCTTCACTCCAAACCAAGAAGAGTTTCCTACGAGCGTTCGCATAGATCTGACTGAGAACGCAAGCCGCGGCACCACGCTGCGCATGCGCCACGATGGATGGAATGAGATTACGGAGTTTTATCGCATCAGCGGATTCCAATGGGAAAAGGCGCTTGCGAGCTTGAAGCTCGTCTGCGAAACAGGAAAGGGCGAGCCGCTCACCCACGCCATGCTCACGAGCCGCAAGGCGACGGGCTGGTTCCCTGTTTCGTAGAGCGTTGAAAACTAATTATACGAGCGCGGCTTTTGTTGCGGCGTCTTTGTTTCTAGTTCCAAAAAGTGTTGGTTCGCACTGCTTGAATGGCACCGCTGAATGCGGTATCGTGCGAACACTTGCGCGGTTAGCTCAGTTGGTAGAGCGCGTCATTGACGTTGACGATGTCGTGGGTTCGAATCCCTCACCGCGCACCCGCTTGTGCAGTTTGCATCAATACGCACCCATGAGGTGCTAGCATTATTTACGGAAGGAGACGGGTGATGTTAAGCAACATAACCGATCGATTTGAAGCGTTCACAAACCATCCTTGGGCTGTCCCTGCTTTTGTGGGATTCGGGGTTATCTTTTTGGTGATCCTGGGTGGTATCAGTCGTGCGCTCAAATAAGACCAGCAGAGCCGTCCTCCCGAAGGACGGCTCTCGCATACCCTCTCCTAATGCGTTATAACGGACATATGGAATCCCGCCCAGTAATCTTCTATCACGGCAGTTGCCCGGACGGTTTTGGCGGCGCATACGCAGCCTGGAAGAAGTTCGGCGACGGCGCCGACTATATCCCTCTTACTCGCGGGACTGAACCGCTACCGGACGTTTCAGGGAAGGAGGTCTACTTCATAGACTTTATTCTTCCTCAGGAACACATGGACGCTGTTCGAGAGCAGGCGGCCCGGCTCGTGGCACTTGATCACCACTCAGGCGTACAAGAGGTTACGGAATCGATGCCTGAGTTCGTGTTTGATAACGATCGCTCAGGCGCTTCTATTGCGTGGGGATACTTTCATCCTGAAACTCCGCTTCCTGCACTCCTCTCGTATGTCGAGGACGACGATTTATTCCGCTTCGCGCTTCCGCACACGCGCGCGGTGCTTTCGTATCTTTCCGTAAAGCCGTACACCTTCGAGTCGTGGGATGAGCTTGCACGGGTGCTTGATACTCCGGAACTCGCGGAGGACTTCCTTCGGAAAGTACACGTCTATGAAGAATACTTTGAGCTGCTTGCGCAGCTTGCCATTGATCACGCGAAGCTCGTCGAGTTTGAGGGGCACCGTGTGTACTTCGGAACCGCACACCCGTTTAAGCCGATGAAGTCTCTCGTCGGTAACAGGCTCGCACTGAAGCAAGGACCGTTCGCGCTCGTGGTGTCTGCGCACCCGAACGGCTTTGGTGTGTCTATCCGCGGAGACGGCACTATTGATGTGTCAGAGATCGCGCGCAAATACGGCGGCAACGGACACAAGAGTTCGTCCGGCTTTCTAATACCTGCAGGAGGCGCAATGCCGTGGACGCTAATAGAAGATGAGGATTCTCGCAATTGAGACTAGCTGCGACGAAACCGCAGTAACCGTTCTTGAAGCGGAGGGCACTGAGACGAGTGCTTCGTTTCGGATACTTGGAAACGCGCTTCTCTCGCAAATAGATATCCATCAGGAATTTGGCGGTGTGTATCCTGCTATCGCAAAGCGCGAGCATGCGAAGAATCTCGTTGCCATGCTGCATGCAGCGCTTACGGCTGCCGGAACGCTTGAAGAAGAGTTGTCTGAGCTTGAGCCTTCAGCTATTGCTTCCGTACAAGCTGTTCTTGAGCGCGAGCCTGGACTTTCTGAGGCGCTTCTAGAATTCCTTTCAAAGTACCGCGTCCCTGCTATCGATGTTATTAGCGTCACGCACGGACCGGGGCTCGCTCCTGCGCTATGGGTTGGCGTTAACTTTGCGAAAGTACTTTCAGCGGTATGGCATAAGCCGCTCGTTGGCGCTAACCATATGGAGGGTCATCTTCTTTCGGCGCTTGCTATATCAGACCCAGCAGACCCGAACTCCTTTTCCATTCAGAACCTCACGCTTCCGGTGCTCGGACTTCTTATTTCTGGAGGACACACCGAGCTCGTTTCGATGGATTCGTGGCTCTCGTATACGCTTGTTGGTCAGACGCGCGACGACGCGGTTGGCGAAGCGTTTGATAAGGTGGCGCGCATGCTCAGCCTTCCGTATCCAGGAGGCCCTGAAGTATCCAAGCTCGCTGAGCGCGCACGCGAGCGCGGCAACATCGTACTTCCCGC
>DAORIM010000026.1:0-8083 GCA_035438505.1 Minisyncoccota bacterium | reverse complement strand
GAAAGCGCTTCTTCAACGGCCGCCGGAGACGCATTATAGGAATCGTCTACAAGATGCGAGCCGTTCTTGCCTGAAAGAATGCGGCCGCGTCCTGCAGGCGGCACATAGCCCGCCGCAGCCTGAAGCGCATCTTCGGTATTCATTCCAAGCGCCCGGGCGCACGCTATAGCCGCTGAAGGTGCAAGGAGCTGGGAGCGTCCGAGTGCTCCAGGAATGCGTAATGTGTACGCAACGCCTTCGATATCGAGTGCTGCTTCCATACCGCAAACGTCCCCGTCTTCAAAATAGGAATACCCTGAAAGGCGCACGTCTGCGCCGTCTGCAAATCCGAACGTTGAGACAACAGCCTCAAGCCGCGCGCCCATAAGCACCGCGTACGGATCGTCTGCGCAGATAATGAGGGGTTCTCCGGGCGTAAGCGCGTACGCAGGCTGAAACTCTTCCTCGCGCACCGCCTGGGGGCTTGCATACGCCTCTACATGTACCGGTACTTCAGGAAGCCTCGTAACGATAACTGCGTCTGGGTCTGCAAACCGGAGAATCTTTGCCAGGTCTCCCGGGCGATCAGCGCCCACTTCAAGTACTAAAAGTTTTGGATAATGGCTCGGAAGCAGAATAAGCCCGAGTGCTTCTTGGAACACGCGAACCCATCCGACAGGATTCTCCCAAGGATTCTTCGCACCAATTATAGTGAGCGGGACCCCAAACTCGCTGTTATAGCTTTTTTCGCTTGCGCGCAGATTAAACTTTCCTGCGAGCACGGTGGCGGTAGCGTCCTTCGTCGAGGTCTTTCCCACGCTCCCGGTAACCATAACTATGAGCGGCCGATACTTCCTCAAAACAGCTCGAGCGAGGACGGCAAGAGCGAGCGCAACGGGGACTTTGAGGAAGGATTTCATACGCTATGCAGGATAGTCTGCCCTATCGGGCGGAATCTCATAATAATTGATCAAAAAGTGTGTGAGCTCCATGAAGGGCATAGTTAAAGTCTCAGACGCATACTGGACTCCCCCAGGCTCCCGAGTGTACAGCAGAATGATGAATTCTGGGTCGTATGCCGGGAAGTAGCCAAAGAATGAGTGGAAGTACTTCCCTTCAGAGTAGGTCCCACCCGGACCTGCTATCTGCGCGGTACCGGTCTTCGCCGCAACGCTCATTTCGGGAATCTTTACCGTTCCTCCCGCAAGCTTCTCGTCCACGACGTTAACGAGCATGCGCGTAGTGTCTTCGGCGGCCTTGGCACTGAATACGCGCTCAGGCATTCCCCACGAAAGTTCCTTTTCTATTCCTGACTCAAGCCTAATCTTCGAAACTAAATGCGGCGTAACAATCTGTCCCTCGTTCGCAAGGCTTCCAAGTGCACGAATCATCTGCACCGGCGTCTGCGCGATACCTTGTCCGTATGACGCGGTTGCGTACTCAATATCGCGCGGACTCGTCTCGATGTTGCCGAGGTCTCCTCGAATCTCGCTCGGCAGGTCGATGCCGGTTTCCGTTGCCATACCAAGATCCTTGAAGTATCCGCGGAACTTCTCGTGTCCAACTTGAAGCGCAATGAAGGAGGCGCCCATGTTGAGCGATTGCGACAATACCTGCTGCATCGGCGTTATACCGCGCGCCTTGAGGTCGTAGTTGCAGAACGTCTTGTTGTTGAGCGTCGTGCAGCCAGTGTCGTTATACGTCGAGTCCGCGCGTACCGCGCCTGAATCAAGACCGGCTGCCATAGTAAGCGCCTTCACGATCGAACCAAACTCGTACCGGTGCTCTACGAGCGGATTTCCAAAGTGCGCAGGATCGCCATTGGCAAAATCGTTCGCATCAAAAGACGGTGCAGTATCAAGCGCGATGATCTCGCCTGTTCGGGGATTCATGATGATGCCGCCAGTCTCATAGCTACCGTACTGTGCATTCACTTCCGCAAGTATCTGATCAAGCTTCTCTTGCACTACGGGCTCGATGGTTGTTATGAGGTCGCCTTCGCGTGTCTCTCGCGCGTCAGTAACGGCGCTATTCACGTTCGCAAACAATTCTGCAAAGAAGTTTCCGAACACACCAACGGAATCGCGTGTCAGTACCTGGTTGTAGTAGCGCTCAAGGCCAAACCTGCCGGCGAGCGTGTCGTCGTCGTCAAAGGCAACGAATCCAATAGACTGCGCTGCGCGCGTTCTTCCTGGATATGCCCGCCATCGCTCGCGCTCTACCTGAATGCCTGGCAGATCAAGTGCTTCAATTGCCCTACCCTCGTCGTCAGAGGCGCGCTTCGCAACAACCTCGTATGGATCCTCTTTGCGTACAGCGGACGCGAAGAATGCTTCGCGCTCTAAGGGAATGATGGCGGCAATAGCGGCGTACGTGGCTTCAGGATCTTCAACGAGCTTCGGGGTCATCGCTATGGTAAATCCGGTTGCGAGCATTGCCGCCGACAGCACGGTTCCGTCCTTGCGGGTGAAGTAGATCGCTCCACGATCATACAGTTCTTGGCTTGCTGAAATGTATTGGCGCTCGGCGCGCAGTCCGAACTCGGCTCCGTGCACTACTTGTACGAAATAAAGCCGCGTTACGAGAAGCAGCGCAACAAGCGCAAGCCCGAAGGTAAGAAATCGCAGTCGTCCTCGTATCGCCCGGCGCATACGATTACCGGAGAGAAACAGCAGGTGCTGGCGCAGTCTCTGCGTACGTCACACGCGC
Organism: Minisyncoccota bacterium; assembly: GCA_035438505.1. GTDB lineage: Bacteria > Patescibacteriota > Minisyncoccia > Phycocordibacterales > Phycocordibacteraceae > C7867-001. The sequence goes on along the minus strand of DAORIM010000026.1, from coordinate 5,395 downwards.
AGGCTTCACAAGACCGAGCGCACCTGGGTCTGCGCGGTCAATGTCCGCCACCATCGCATAGTATCGCCCTTCTAGGCGCGCGATGTCCTGTTCCGTCTCATGCACCTCCATAGCGAGGTTCGTCTGCCACGCAGCCATGGAAACAGTCGCAACAATGAGCATGAGGTACGCAGCAACAAGTGTTGCAGCAGTGTATCCGAGAACGGGAATGGCGCGGCTAGGCATAAGCGGGGAAGGTTGTAAGGTTGTAACGATTTTTAGTAATTGCAGGCCCAGACTGATAGGTCCGAAGCTTCGCGCTGCGCGCACGCGGATTTCGACTGCTTTCAGCGGACGAAGGAACGACGGGCTTCCGATGCACCAGCGTTCCCTTCCCAGTCTCAGCGGCCTCGCGAAGCATGAGCTTCACGATGCGATCTTCGATGCTATGGAAGGTAATGACTGCTACGCGTCCACCAACCGGAAGCCGCTCCACAGCGGCGCTCAGACCGTCGCGAAGCGCGCCGAGCTCGTCATTCACCGCAATGCGGAGTGCCTGGAACGTTTTGGTTGCCGGGTTAATGCGGCGGTGCTGATACCACGACGGTGTTCCCTGCTCTACAGCGCGTACGAGATCGAACGTCGTCTCAAGCGGACCTTCTTCGCGCTGCGCGACGATGCTCTTGGCAATAGAGCGCGCGAAGCGTTCTTCCCCGAGAGACCAAAGAAGGTCTGCAAGCGAGGTCTCTGAAAGATGATTCACCAAATCAGCAGCTGTTGTTGTCTGTGCAGGATCGCCGTACGTCATGTGGAGCGGCTCGTCCGCCTTGAAGGAGAATCCGCGGCCGCGCGTAAGGTGGAAGCCGCTCCATCCAAGATCAAAGAGTACTTTCGTGGGAGTAACACCCGCTTCTTCAAGCACGATTCCTAAATCTCGGAAGTTTCCGTGCACGAGACGGACTGTTGGACGATCGCCCTCAGGAACCTCGTCTACCACCGCTTGCGCGCGTGTAAGCGCATCCTCGTCCGCATCAATACCGATAAGCGTCCCATTCGTACCAAGGCGCTTCAAAAGCTCTCTGAAGTGCCCTGCTCCGCCGAGCGTGGCATCAACCACCACATCGTCCGACTGGATGTCGAGCGCATCGACTGCTTCTTCAAGGAGGACGGTTTCGTGGCGGCCTTCCATATGCTTATGCGAGCGCTTTAGCGCCCAGCGTCTCTGCGAACGAATCTGCATCACGCTCGATATCCTTCGTGTATGCGTCCCATGCAGCCTCGTCCCAAAGCTCAACACGATCAGAGACGCCCGCAACCACGCACTTTCCTGAAAGTCCGGCGTAGCTCTTGAGGTAATCAGGAATGAGCACGCGTCCTGCGCTATCAACATCAGCTTCATTCGCTCCAGCAAGCATGAGGCGCGCGAACGCGCGTCCTGCTGCAGCGCCTGCGGAGTGCTGCGCAAACTTCTGTGCCTCCTTCTTCCATGCGGACTTGGGGTATACGAAAAGACAGTGATCAAGACCGCGCGTCACGATTATGGAAGCGCCAAGCTCCTTCCGAAACTTCGCGGGCAGCGACAGTCGGTTCTTTGCATCGAGGGTGTGTCGGTATTCGCCGATGAGCATAGGAAGGGTTTGGCGGGAGAAAGATGAAGAATTGGTGTTCCCACTTCATCCCACGTATTAGCTAGTATATGACACTTCATCCCACTATATTCATGCTCCCTACAGAAAGTTGTGTATAACTGCCCCATTGCGTGAAGATAGGAAGAGGGCTATGCTCGTACGGTAATGACCCAAGCAATCCATCAGACAATTTTTGTTTTCTTCGTCTACGTCGGACTCATTCGTCCGGTCGGGGTTTCGCTTGAGGTTTCTCCTAAGTAAGAAGAAATTTGAAACGAGCCCCCGACCGAATGGTTTGGGGCTCGTTTCGTTTGGCAACGAAGTATTGATCTTTCACCGGAGCAAGCCAAGCTCCCTATTGAGGAAAATGAAATGCGTACGTTTGTTAGCGTGGTTGGTGACGCAGTCGCCCAGCAATGCCTCATGATTCTGGGGGAACTGAAGGCCCCGATCGAAATCGTGGAGCGTTATGAAGACGCTCCTGCGGGATCAACGGTTATCATGTCGTGCGCGCACGATGTGAGAATTCCAAGCCGATTCCTGCGCATTCTTCCTGAGGGCGCCGAGGCTCGCGCAAAAGAAGCGCTCGACCTGGGAATCGAGCTTCCGGAGCCTTTGCTCCATACGGCTGGTGTGGCTGTCGTGGTGCGAAGTGCGTCGTCGCTCGGAACCTGTCCGTATGACAGACTTCCTGGCCTCACGAAAGCGCTTCGCAATCTTGCGGGCATCAAGGAGGAAAAGAAGAAGCGCGCTCGCGGAAGAAGAACTGACCGACTTAACGCAATGGGACACTTCGTCAACTGCTAAAACAACAAGCATCATGCTGCAGAAGCAGCGAAAAGGGCGGTCTCTCGGGACCGCCCTTTCACTATGCCTTGCTGTCTTACGCGACTTTCTGAACGGTGTACGTCTGCTTGCCGTTCGGCGTTTCAAACGTAAACACATCTCCCTTCTTCTTGCCCATAAGCGCTGCGCCAAGCGGCGAGACGTGCGAAAGCTTGTGGATGCGCATGTCTGCTTCTTCCGAGCCAACGATGGTGTATTCGTGTGCGTCACCCGATCCTTCTTTCTTGATCGTAACGGATGAGCCGAATCCGACGATGTCCTTTTTCTTTCCGTCAGTGACAATCTTTGCGCGCTTCACGAGCTCTTCGAGCTTTCGGATTCGCTCCTCGGTTGCCGCCTGAAGTTCGCGCGCTTCCTGGTACTCTGCGTTCTCCGAAAGGTCGCCAAGGGAACGAGCGTACTCGAGATTCTCTGCGATCTCGGTGCGACGCACTGTCTTCAAGTGGTCGAGCTCTTTAAGCATCTCGTCGAATTTCTCCTGGCTGACGACGGTATCCTGTTCGGTCATAGTACGTAATGAAAATAAAGTGAACGCTATTGGTAGAGGTATTGTACGGGGTCCGTGCCGGGCGTCAAATCTACTGGAAATACTCAGGCGCGGTGCGGTTGAGTTCTACGAGGGCGTTATAGGTGGCGAAGATACCGCCAATGCTGTTCGTCGACGGCCCGCGCTCCATAACAATCACGTACACGTATTTCGGATTGTCATACGGGAAGTAGCCTACGGACCACGAGTTATAAAACTCGTTATTCACGCCAAGCTGCGCGGTACCCGTCTTCCCTGCTACTTTCACAAACGGAAGATCGTTAAGACCGATAGAGGTTCCCTCGGTTGTTCCCATGCGCATTCCCTCGCGCGCAACTCTCAACGCGTCCTGACTAATTTGAATTGTCTTTCCTTGAAGCGGCGCATCTTTAATAAGCGTTGGCTTCACGAGCATGCCGCCGTTCGCTACCGCAGCAACAGCGCGCGCAGCCTCGAGCGGCGTTATCTGCATCGCGTACTGCCCGATAGACGTGTTGTACGTGTCGCCGAGGCGCCACGGATCGTCAAACCGCTCAAGCTTCCACTCTGGTGTTGGCACGAAGCCTGTCGCCTCGCCAGAAAGCTCAATCCCGGTAGGACTCGTAAACCCGAATGCGTCATACCAATATTTGAGGCGCTCGATACCAAGACCCTTCAAATCTCCATAGCCTCCGCCTACGGCGTAGAAGTAAACGTCGGAGGAGACGGCGATAGCGCGTCGTGCGTCTACGTACCCGTGCGCTTTCCAGTCTTTGAATATAGACGGGCGCGAAGGATCGTACGGATTCGGTATTGAGATAGATCCTGTAGAGACAATGCCCCAGCTTGGCGACACAACTCCGTCTGAAATAGCGCCGGCAGCTTCCATCGGCTTAATGATGGAGCCTGGCGTATAGAGCCCCGAGACCGCGCGATCAAGGTATACGCGCCGCGAGTCGGTCTGGTACGAGGCGATGATGTCGAACGGACCTCCTGAAGATAGGACGTTTGGGTTGTATTCAGGATAGGAGACGAGCGCGTGCACTTCTCCTGTATTTACGTCCATGAGAATTCCCGATCCTCCCATAAATGGAATACGGTCTGCGAGCGAACTAATGGAGTTCGCAAACGCACGCTGTGCCCGCGCATCAATGGAAAGCGTAACAGTCTCGCCCTTTTTCGCAGGCTCAACCGTGCCTGAGGACTGCACGTCACCGTGCGCGTCCTCTTCAACAAGGAGCGTACCGTTCCTTCCAGCAAGCATAGCGTCCATAGCTTCCTCTATGCCGTTTAGTCCCTTGATCTCGGTCTCGTAAAAGTTTCCTGAGGAATCCTTCTTCGGGTACGACACGTAGCCAAGCAGATGCGAGAAGCCGGGGTACTCATACACGCGTCGCACAAATCCGTCTTCTCCCTCTTCGTTATATACGAGCGCAGTGCCGTTGCGGTCTACAATTGCGCCTCGCTCGGCGAAGAGCACTTCAGGGCGCAGACGATTGCGTTCGCTGCGCTCCGCGTACTCGCTTCCCTGCATGATTTGCAGGTTCGCCGCTTGCGCTGCGAGCGCGCAAAAGAGCACTACCATTGCAACGCCGATGCCGGCAAACGTGTTTTTAGCTAGTGGCTTTTCAAGTCTTCCCTCAAGCCGGCTCTGATCGAACCCGGAAAGGTTCGATGCATCAAGAAAGATATCGTCCGGGTTAAGCTCGAGTCCCCGGCGGCGTTTTTTGAATCTCCCGAATACCATTACTCCATGATACGCGTCTTCACGAAGCGTTGCACGAGGAGCGCGAGCGCCGTAGCAGCAAGGCCGTAAAGGCTAAATAGGGGCAGGAATGCAGACCCGGGGACGTAGTACACAATGTCTGCGATAACCCCAAGCGCAAGCCCTGAGAGCGGCATAAGGAGCGCTGAGCCGATGATAGCGAGCACCGCAACCTGCCAAGGAAACACAAAGAGTGCGATAAGAGCGAGGACGGCAGCCATAGCGCGCATTACGGTACGAGTGTTACCCATGTCATTGAAAATGGATTGGCGAGCGGACGCACGTTAATGCGTGAGCGCGGCGACGAAGGATCGTTATCAACCGCAACCACCGATCCGATTGCGATAGCTCCAGGACCCGACACATACACTAAGTCCCCTGCAACAATTCCCGCTTCGCGCGCAACAGTTGCGCTCATTGCGCCTGAGCCTTCGCCGCGAAGCGTGATAGGAATACGTGCCTCTCCTGCCCAGCTTTCCGTTTCCTTCCCGGGAGCAGAATACAAAATAACGCGCGACGAGTTCGCTGACGCGCTCTCTACAATTCCTATAGGAAGTCCTCCGGCGCCCTCTGCGCGCATCCCGGCTTCTACACCAGCAGAACTGCCCTGATCAAGAATCAGTGTGTCGTACGGAGACACCGGTGGGCGCACGAGCACGCCTGCAAGCACAC
>DAORIM010000025.1:0-8945 GCA_035438505.1 Minisyncoccota bacterium | reverse complement strand
GAAGAGCAACGACGCAAGGATATGTCGAATGAACAATCTCTGTGGTCGAAAGCTGATGGTCTTGTGTACGACCGCGCACGTATCAACGAGACGATCACCATGCTTATCAAAGCCAAGGAAGAGCACATGCACCGTACTCATGAGAAAAGTGGCGAAACGCAAGAAAAGGCTCTCTCAGAAGAACTGCTACCGTAATTGCATCGTAGAGTGTTCCATGTACCCGAGCACATATACAAGAGATACTCAAGTGATATACTACCTCTATGGAATTTTTTGGCCGACTCAAAAGAATAAACAGGGAAACACCTCCCGTACAACCGAACACTCTGCCTGGAAATGCCCCTAATGAACTTGTTCTTTTTGATGGGGAAGAAAATCCCCCTCCAGTCGAAGCGACAAATGAACCTGGTGTACAAGACGGTGTTCCGGTACCAGAACACACACCCCTTCGTGATACAAACGAGGCACAACCTTCCCTAGTTCACGACGAATACCGAGTAATTGATGCCACTCCTGATGCTTCACAACCACAGAGTGAAAACCCTCTCCCTATTGACCTTGGTACTCCGAAAGAAGAACCACAATTGGGAACTCCCGAAAATCCTCTTCCTCCTAATTGGAATCTATCCTACTGGGGAAGAGAAAGTGAACTCGAGATTAATTTTGCACAAGCACTCATTGAACGACATCGAAAGAGAGAGGGCCTACCTGAAGACAACATCATTCCTGACACACCATCCTCACTCTACGATAGCTTTGCCACAAGCCTCAGTGAAAGTCTGAGAGCTCTCACTGCTGACATGGCAGGTATGCAAAAACAATTTGACGATCCGCAAACATCCCCGGATCAAAAAGCTGCTCTACAAAAGGCATACCTGACACTGAAGAATGAAGCTGAGAAGATTGAGGGTCGACTTTTAATTCTTAAAAAGCAAGGCTTTATACCCCTTTCACCCTCGATGACTCCAGAAGCGATAAAGTTTTCACTTGATGTACTACAGGGTGAAGTTGCGGAGAGTGAAGACACGGGTGTCCATATTGATAGAGAACGACATGAACGCACTATCGCGCTTCTTAAGAAACTGTATGAGCCATATGCACTCAAAAAGGAACTCCTCGACATAGAACACGAAATAGAAAGTCATGTTCGTCAGAGAAGAGAGAAGGGTGTAGAACTGCCACAGGCAACATTTGGACTCGCGCAGCGAAAGCAAGAGATTCTTGAAAGACTCAAAGAACTCGAAGCAAAACCGGGGTAGACAGAAAAAGCTCGCATGCGCTCGACCACACGGACATGCTGTGCTAGGGTGTATTTTCCTATGTACACCCCAATCCTTTCATCAAAGGGAAAGATCGTATGAACATCCTCAGCATAGAGACAAGTTGCGATGAAACTGCAGTGTCAGTTGTCGAGGCGAACGGTGATTCCCCCCACGCGACGTACACCATTCTCGGCAATGCACTCTTTTCGCAAATTGATATTCACCGTGAGTACGGTGGTGTCTTTCCTATGCTCGCAAAACGTGAGCATGCAAAGACGCTCGTCCCCATGCTCACCACAGCACTCAAAGACGCGCAGATGCTTGCTCCGCGGAGTGGCGAGTTTCGAAAAGAAGAGGAGGTCATGCTTGAAGAGATACTTATTCGCGAGCCTGGACTTGGTGAGGCACTCATCGCATTTCAAAAAGCGTATGAATGTCCCCTTATAGATCTCATAGCGGTCACAACGGGTCCAGGACTCGAACCAGCACTGTGGGTTGGCATCAACTTTGCGCGCGCGCTCGGCACACTCTGGGGTGTCCCTGTTGTTCCCGTGAATCACATGGAAGGTCATATCCTTGCCTCTATTTTTGATGGAACAAAACTTCCACCCGTGACCTTCCCGGGAGTAGCACTTCTTATATCTGGCGGGCATACTGAACTTATCCTGATGAAAGAATGGGCACAGTATGAAAGAATCGGTGAGACGCGTGACGATGCTGTTGGTGAAGCGTTCGATAAGGCTGCGCGCATGCTCGGTCTTCCCTATCCCGGAGGACCGGAGATTTCAAAGCTCGCAGAAGAAGCACGGGCGGAGACTGGCTCTGAAGACCGCTTCGCACTTCCGCGTCCGATGGTGAATGATCCGCACTGCGACTTTTCCTTCAGCGGACTTAAGACTTCTGTCCGCTACTTAATTGAAAAGCTTGGAATGGTAACCGACGAAGACCGAAGAGAAATAGCGAAGTCGTTTGAGAACGCAGTCGCTGATGTGCTTTGGAAAAAGACATCTCGTGCCCTTCTCGAAACGCATGCAGGAACATTGGCGCTTGGTGGGGGTGTTTCAGCCAATACGCATATCAAGCGTGTGTTCCTTGAGCGCGTAGGCCAGGATCATCCTGACGTAGCGCTCTATCTTCCTGAGCTGCGCTTTACGACAGATAACGCGATTATGATCGGCATCGCAGGCTTTTATCGCGCGCTTCGGGGCGAGTTTGCAGACTTGGGCGAGCTACGTGCAGACGGGAACCTTAGCATTGTTGCAAAGGGCTAGAACGGGCAATTAGAGCCCTTTTTTGGTATATTCGACCTATATATGGACGATAAATTCCTAAAGCCGTACGACCCCCAGGAGACCGAGCCGCGAATTTATGCGTCGTGGGAGAAAAGCGGGTATTTCAATCCTGACCGCATGATTGAAGACGGGCACACGCCCGCAGACGCTGATGCGTACAGCATCGTTCTTCCTCCGCCGAACGTAACCGGACGCCTGCACATGGGCCACGCGCTTATGCTTGCCATTGAAGACGTATTTGTGCGCTTCAACCGTATGCGCGGTCTTCGCACGCTTTGGATTCCCGGAACCGACCACGCAGCGATTGCGACACAGTCCGTTGTTGAGAAAGAAGTCAGCAAGAAGGAAGAAAAAAGCCGCCACGACCTAGGGCGCGACGAACTTTTGAAGCGCATCGAAACGTTTGCAAACGAAAGCCACGACACCATCATTGGCCAGGTTAAAACGATGGGTGCTTCGCTCGACTGGTCTCGCGAAGCGTTTACGCTAGACGCGACGCGCACACGCGCGGTCTATACCGTCTTTAAGGACATGTACGACGCGGGACTTATTTATCGCGGAAACCGCATCGTTAACTGGGACCCGAAGGGACAGACAACAATCTCAGACGACGAGATAGTGCACGAAGAGCGCACCGCAACGCTCTACACTTTTAAGTACGCACCTGACTTCCCTATTGCGATTTCAACCACACGCCCTGAAACAAAGGTGGGCGACGTTGCTGTAGCTGTACATCCTGACGATCCTCGATACAAGGAATTTGTTGGAAAGACGCACGAGGTTACGTTCTGCGACGCCCCTCTTTCCATAAAGATAGTTGCCGACACAGAGGTTGATCCTGCGTTCGGCACCGGTGCCCTTGGCGTTACGCCCGCGCACAGCCAGATCGACTGGGACATTGCAGACCGCCACTCCCTTCCTCGACCCCAGGTTATAAACGAGTACGCAAAGATGACCGTCGAAGGACGTCTTGCCGGACTTAAGGTTGGCGAAGCGCGCGACGCAGTTGTTGCATGGATCAAGGAGCAAGGACTCATGGAAAAGGAGGAGTCCGTTTCTCAGAATGTCTCCACAGCAGAACGTACGGGCGGCATTATCGAACCGCTTCCAAAGCTGCAGTGGTTTATTGACGTTACGAAGGAAATTCCAGGACGCGACAAATCATTAAAGGATCTGATGCTCGAGCCGGTGCGCGACGGACGCATCCGGATTATCCCTGACCATTTCGACAAAACGTACTTCCATTGGATTGAGAACTTGCGCGATTGGTGCATCAGCCGCCAGATCTGGTACGGACACCGCGTGCCAGTATGGTATCGAGGCGACGAAATACAAGTTGGCGAAGCGCCTCAGGGAGACTGGGCAAAGGATGGGTGGACGCAGGACGAAGACACGCTTGATACCTGGTTCTCCTCTGGACTGTGGACCTTTTCCACACTCGGCTGGCCTGATAAGACTCCTGACCTTTCTACCTATCACCCAACAGCGCTCATCGAGACCGGTTACGACATTCTCTTCTTCTGGGTTGCGCGCATGATTCTCATGACGGGATTTGCCCTAGACGAGGTGCCGTTTAAAACTATTTATCTGCACGGTCTCGTTCGAGACGCGCAGGGACGCAAGATGTCGAAGTCTCTCGGCAACAATATGGATCCGCTTGATGTGGCGGCTAAGTTCGGTGCTGACGCTGCGCGCATGGCGCTTATTGTCGGAAACACACCGGGCACTGACACGCGAATAAGCGAAGACAAGATTAAGGGATACAAGAACTTTGCGAACAAACTCTGGAACATTACGCGCTACGTACTCACGGAAACTGAGAACGCAGACGCGAACGCTCCACTCACCACTGCGGACGCAGGCATTCGGGCCGAGTTTGATGCGCTTATCGCAGATGTGACGACAGACCTCGAATCATACCGGGCATACCTTGGCGCTGAAAAGCTCTATCACTACGCATGGGACCGATTCGCTTCTGAGCTCATCGAGGAATCAAAAACTACATTCGCAGGTAGCGACGAAGCGGCAAAGGCTTCCCGAAAGGCGCTCCTAATTTCGCTTCTGAGCGATCTTCTGAAAGCACTCCATCCATTCATGCCATTTGTTACCGAAGAAATCTGGCAGAGCGTAGCGCCCGACGCTGGCCTGCTCATGATTCAGCGGTGGCCACTCAAGACGGTGTAGAATAGGAGCATGTTCTCCTTTGAGACGCTCTTTTACGCTTTCCTTGGCGGTATCCTTCCCGCGCTTGTCTGGCTCTACTTCCTCCTGAAGGAGGACCGGCGCTGCCCTGAGCCGCGCTTTATGATTGCGCTCGCGTTCGCGGCCGGCGTACTCTCCGTGCCGCTCGTACTCCCACTCGAGCGCTTTGCAGTTATTGCACTTCCGGCAGGTATTCCCGTTATTATCGCGTGGGCGGCAATCGAAGAAACCATAAAGTATCTTCTGGCCGCTATGCTCGTGCTCTGGCGGCGCGCTGTTGATGAGTCAGTGGATGTTGTTATCTATATGATTACCGCTGCGCTTGGATTTGCTGCGCTTGAGAACATGCTCTTCCTTATTGCGCCATTTGCAGGCGGGAATATGCTCGAAGGATTCCTCACCGGAAACCTCCGCTTCATTGGCTCCACCCTGCTTCATGTTGTTGCATCAGCAGCAATCGGATTCTCGCTCGCGTTCTCGTTCCGCATGCATCGCGTGACACGTACATTGTGCGCCGTTGTTGGACTTATCCTTGCGATCGCATTGCATGCCCTTTTCAACTTCCTTATAATTGATGGAAGCGGTTCGTTCACGCTCCTTGCGTTCTTCCTCGTGTGGAGCGGCGCCGTTGTAGTGTTCGCACTCTTCGAAATTTTGAAGTACCTCCGCTACCATCGATTACCAAATAATACCTGCGAAATTTGATTTGCGTATGAAAAAACGTTCCTTCTTCGATCGCCTCTCCGGCTCGGCCCCTATGGACGACCAGTTCGACGCGTTCGACGACGACCTCCCAATGCATTCAGGCATGCAGGTGCCTGTGCGCCAGACTGCGCCTGTGCCTCAGCAGCCGCAAACGCGCACCTTTGCAAACCTCGTTGAGGAAGACCAGAGCGAAGGCCAGCTTCCCGTTGACGTGTACCAGACCGCCAACGAAATAGTTATCCGCGCGTTTGTCGCCGGAGTTCGTCCTGACGAACTCAATGTTTCCATTAGTCGCGACATGGTTGTTGTTGAGGGTATGCGCGACGAGCGCGATTCGGTTACCGATTCAGACTACTTCACGCGCGAACTCTTCTGGGGCTCCTTCTCCCGCACCATTCTTCTTCCCCAGGAGATTGATGTAGACAACTCGTCTGCAGGCGCCAAGGACGGCCTTCTCTCCATCATCCTTCCGAAGATGGATAAGACGCGTCAGACAAAGCTTCGCGTTAAGGCCGGATAGGCTTCATGTTTCGAAAAGCGCCCCGGTTCTCCGGGGCGCTTTTGTTATCGATACTCCGTATGAAGGACGGGGGTCCCGCGCTCAACGCGAAAGCGCATCTGTCCGATTACCTGTCCGCTCTCTGTTTCCACACGCACCCGCCACTCTCCGGGCACAGGGTATGCAATTTCTGAGTAGCCTCTATAGCCTTCTTCCCGTCCTCCTGTTATAGGAAACGCGACACGGCTCTGCGTAACCCAGGAGCGTGCTTCCTCGTTGTAGCGCTGCCATCGGTGCACTACGGTTGCACCAAAGCGTATAGGGGCTTGTACGGCGCCATACGCCACGAGAGGCGTTCCCATAGGAACGTGATACGTATCAGGACGTATATCCCACCACTCGTTCCCATCTTCTACGCGCACCACGTACTGCGCGCCCTCGCGCGAAAGCTCGTGGAAGATGCCGCTGTCTTTGAGCGCAAGCGGCAAGGGCGGTATGAGCCCTGTGAAGTAGCTTGCTACCACCACCACAACAATCGCGAATACTGATCCAATGATGGGAGCGAGGCTCGCAGCAATGCGCTTTCCAGTCTTTGAAAGCGCAAAGAGAAAGAGACCGAACGCAGCGAGCGCAAGCGCGGTGCTTCCAAGGAATATCCATGGTCCAAGCGTGCGCAGGATAAGCGGAAGGGCGAATATCGCATACGCATAGGTAACAAAGAAAAGCAGTACCGCAACAAACGCCAAGCGATCCTTGTACTTGCGGAACCATTCGTTCCCGAGAAACACGAGGAGAAGGAGCACGAGGAATGGCCAGCTCGCCTGCCATACAGCACTCTTTGCGTAAAAGATAAGAAACCACGACAAGAGATTTCCGATTAGATACTGCGCGGCGAGCGGAAAGATAACCGTAAGCGAGCGCTTCCAAACTATCTTTGCGTCTCTCCAGTGTGAAAGTGTGTGCGTGAAAAATACCGCGACTGCAGCGAGCGCAAGGTAGAGACCTGAGAGTGCGAGCACGAAACTCACATCAAGCAGCAGAAGCGCCACGAGGTCTGTTATGAATCCAAAGAAAAAGACTAGCGCGCCTAGATGCCGCTCGTTGCGCTGTGCCCAGGCAAGAATACTGCGTACCATACCTCTACTATACGGTACGTACGAAGCGTTTGGTGCTTGGGGGCGGATTCGAACCGCCGACCCTTCGCTCTTCAGGCGAATGCTCTAACCAACTGAGCTACCCAAGCAAGTGAGGAGATTCTAGCATATTGGCCCCCGGTTTCCAGCTTACTGGTATTCCGTCCGATAGAGATCGAGGATCTGCTGCACCTGCTCCTCGTTTGGCACCCCAAAGAGCCCTGCAGGAAGCTGTCCGCCTCCCTCCTGTCCCGACACGGTCTCAAGAAGCGGTCCCAGATAGGTGGAGAGGAAGAAGAGCGGCACACCGAGAATAACGAGCCAGATAACAACCTTGGCGATCAGGCCAAGGATGGCATTGCGGCGCATCTCCCGAAGGAGCCTGTTATTCTCTTTCGTTACCGCAATATTTTCTTCAAGAAGCGTCTTTATCTCCTGGTTCCCGGATTCTACTGGAGGCATGATTATTCGATTATACCATTCACATTTCATGCCCTCGCCAGGAGTCGAACCTGGATTTAAGGTTTAGGAAACCTTCGTTCTATCCATTGAACTACGAGAGCTTAACCAGATACTACCTTTTCACTGCATTCTTTTCCAATTACGCTTATGGCGCTTTGAATTAGGAGCCTATCACGGATACCTTTGCGGACCCGTATTCGGCACATGCCGTAAGGTAACTTGCCTTTCTTTTTACCCTCAATAATCTCTATTCGAGAAATTGATTCCCTTGGTAGCGCCAGAGTTTTTGACCAAAACGATACTGCTGCAGCAGCCTTTATATCGCTATGAATTCTTAAAGATAATGAGATTCTTTCATTTGAAATACCATGCAATTTTAGACACCACAAAAAGGTTTGTAAGAGGGATGGATCAGAATTAATTACAGAAAGATCTCGTTTTGTTCCCTCTCCCCAGTAAATACCGATCAGAAGCATGAAGTAGTCCCTCTGACTTAGCGACCCAAGGAGTGCAGTAACGTCATCCATGCGGTTTTCACGCAGGGCGCTTGCTCGACTTGCGGATCCACCTTGACGCTCTTTTAATTTCTTAAGCAGCATCTGGGGAATCTCGACGCCTAGAACGTAACGCTGGACTGTTGTTTTTGCAGTATTTGTAGCGCGTGAGATTTCAGGAATGCTCATCCCCTTGCGACGCAGCGCTATAATTTCTCCTTGCTTATCGTTCGGTATGCGTCTCATATGAATAGAATACTTAAATACTTAGAATAATGTATTCTATCCAAAGTATAATACAGAAAAATGCCGGTACGTACCGGCATTTTTCTGTATGTGCAGATGCTTATGCTGCTGCTGTGCCAAGAAGCTCCTCGAAGCGCTTCTTATCAAATCCGACAATCATCTCTTCGCCGATGAAGATAACCGGCACGCCCATCTGGCCGCTCTTATCAATCATTTCCTGGCGCTTTTCCATATCGGAAGCGACATTGTGCTCCGTGTAGGAAATATTGTGCTCCTTAAAGTACTCCTTGCTCATCTGGCAGAAGTGACAGGTTGGGGTGGTGTAGATGGTGACGGTCTTGTCCATACGTAATTGCTTAGTTGTGCGGCTAGTATAGCACTTTTAGGAGGTGCGGGTACGGGGAATCGAACCCCGATCTCAACCTTGGGAAGGTCGCATTCTGCCACTAAACTATACCCGCATTACCAAATCCCGAAGAATCCAAGAAACTGCTTGTACCACGGAAGGTGTGGATCGAGCCCGTCGTCCTTGGGTGGTACGACGATAATAACTTCTTCCCCTGCCTTCGCAACGCCGTGATTCTGGCGCAGTGTTGCTTCCTGCCCTCGGTCTGTAGAGAGTTCTCCGAGGTTGCTTTCGAGCACCGCCT
>DAORIM010000024.1:0-9733 GCA_035438505.1 Minisyncoccota bacterium | reverse complement strand
CGCTCGATACCCTCAAACAGGTTCCCGTTCCTCCGGTGGCTTCCGTAAGCGCTGCCCGGGTTGTGGCGCTTACGAACGAAGAGCGTACTGACGACGGAATCAGGCTTCTTTCGCGAAACAGCCTTCTCGATAGGGCAGCGCAAATGAAAGCAGAGGATATGGCGTCGAAGGGATACTACGCGCACGTGTCGCCCGAGGGGCTCACGCCCATGCACTGGGCAGAGAAGGCGGGGTACCGCTATCTAGTTATCGGAGAGAATCTTATCGTGCAGCGCACTAGCGCTGAGCAGGTAGTAGATGCGTTTATGGGCTCTCCAGGACACCGCGCAAATATCCTTCGCGAAGACTTTTCTGAAATTGGGGTGGGGGTTGCGAGCGGTACCTACAAAGGGGACGACACTATCTTTACTGTACAGATGTTTGCTGCGCCGTATCCGCGTGCAGTTGCTACAACGGTAAAGCCTCCAGTTAAAGCGTCCGCCACGTCTACGCCGGTTGTGGTAAAGCCGGTTGTTCCAAATATCCCGACACCACTTAAGCCTGTAGTTCCAATCACGCCACCGCGCGTTACGGCAGCATCAAGCACCCTCACTCTTGCTCCTATTGATCAGCGCGTAAAGGAGATCTTCGACACGCTAACGGCCGAAACTATCAGTGCTACAAGCACGCCCACTACAACAGCCACAACAACGTTTACCACTCCTTCGTTTTTCCTTGAGCAGCGACCTCCTATAGAGCTTGCACAGGTTTCTCGATTAGAGACCCAAACGCCACCGGTCCCCATTGGTTCCACGTGGAGTGCGCAGTTACAAGTATTTGTAGATGGCGCCTTTAGGGCGATGCGTAGCTGGTTTGAGGGTTAGCGATCCTTCTGGTTTCGACGGGTGTAGCTAAGGAAGCCGAGCATAAGAAGACTGATTGCTGAGAATAGAGTTCCCATTATCTGAGCAACATCCTCCTTTACGTAACTAAAGACGTAGAACCAGGAGTTCATCGCTTCCGGGGCTTGAATGATTAAGAAAATCGAAATGACAATCCAGACACCCGCAAAGCGGAGCCAGGCATTGAAGACAGACTTCTTAACAAAAGGAAGGAAAAGGCCCGCAGGAATGGAAGATAGTGAAAAGAGAAAGACAGGTTCTAATATTGAGAAACCATAAGGTCGTAAGAGGTTTGCAAACTCACAGGCTGAGTCTCCTCCGCATTTACCTGCTAGGTATCCGACTGCAGCCGCAAGGATAAGTAGTATCAGCGGAATGAGCTGCTTTATTTGCATAAATAGGAGATTAGGTGAGTCTGCTAAAAAATAGTTTTAGCCAATCCCAGAAATTGTACAGCATTGTTTCTATCCAAGAGTACAGGGCTGTGCTGAAAGCGTCGTACACAGATGCTGTTAAAACCTGCTTTTCCTCAGTTGCCTCGGGAGAGTTTGGCGGCAGCTCACCATCTGATTGTTCTAGCTCTTTTGTGTCAGTTAGCGCTACGTTGGTGGTAATTCCCTGAAGGACGGTGGATATGCTACTTGATGTTATTTCCGAAATTTCCGTCTTTGGTGAGATTACTTTTTGTACCGCAATCTTTCTGCTAGACGCTCGACTAGGAGTTTCTTCGGGCTCCTCAGGCACTTCTGGTTCATAAAAAACCGTTTCGCTTTCACTAAAAGGAATTTCAAAATCTACACTGCCGCTGCCGTCTTCATCAACCTTGAGAATGACGGGGGTCTCCGGGTCTTCGCTAATTGCCAGGGTTGCAACTGTGTTTTCAGTTGTTGGAACGTCAGCAATTGTTATCGTTGAATCAATACTACTGCCGCTAACACGTTGAACATCTAGCGAGAAGGTTCCTTGGCTCTCGCCTCGCAATTTAATTCCGTAAGTATCTTTTGGTGCGATTATGTACTTAACATCGCCGAATTCTCCGTACTCAACATCCGGAATGTCTTCATCAAAACCTCCATCTGCGTTTTGCCCAAAATGATTACCGTCCTCATCATAGATTTCTAGAGAAAGAGGGGAGTGGAGGAAGAATACAAGTTTTTCTTCGCCACTAGAAAAGGGTCGGGATGAAGATATAAATTCAGGAAGCTGCGAAACGGAACCAAGCAACAGATCACGGATAATTACTCTTACATTTGCTAGTTCGAGGATGTCTCCGTGTTGAATGTTTGGTGCCGAACCGAATCCTGCGTTATAAAGATCAACCCAATAATTCTTTACAGAACCTCCCTCAGCCAACATCAATGCGCTCGGTATTGGAACAACTCCGTCTCCATCCTCAACAAAGATGGGACGATACATTTCCTTGTATCCTCCCAATAACTTCCTCTGTTCGTAGAACTCGACACCTGCAATGGTATTCATGCCCCAGCCGGCAATCTGGTGGACCTCAACTCCCGATGGAGGAGTCCATACATCGATGCTTTCATGCGTGTCTCGTGCGTACTGAAGAAAATCCCAACTTAGTACGTTTGCGTTCGCTGTATCGCTAGCCGCTGGCTTCGTGCGACCTCCATCTGCCGCTGTTAGGAAGTGATAGAGCTCGTCAACTGAATCAACCGATTCCCCGTATCGATTCCGTTCCTCGGCGTACGCGGTGCTTCCCGTAAACCGAGCCACGGCGTGTGCAGGATCCTGCACCTGCGAGAAGTACGCTGCAGAGGGAAGAAGATGGTGCGCCATTGGCGAATGCTCTGCAAGTTCGCGAGCTATGCCGCGCGAACTAAGAAGAGAACATAGTCTTCCGAAAATGAAATCGTTCGCACAACGATCAACGGGCAGGGCTTCGCCGTATCCGTACAAGAGTCCAGCCATCGCCTGAGGGGCGCCGCTCTGGGGAACTCCCACGAATATAATCTTGTCGACAAGGTCTGCGGAGCCCTCAGCCTCGAGCTGCTGCATGAGTCTCTTGGTAACCAAGCCGCCGTTGCTGTGCGCAACGATAGAAACTTTTCCTGTTGGAGAGGAAGAGGCCATCTCGCGCAGCGTCTCTTCAATGTAGGGACTGTCCGTCGCTTCGTTAAAATATATTTTGTCTCCGCGCTTCACACCCTTCGAAACAATGTCGTCGAGGGAGAGACGCCAATCGTACGCAATAGCTTTCCATGCAGGGATGGTCCCGTCCGCAGTTAACGCATTCATTTGATTCACGAATGACGCGTAGAAATTGCTCCCAAGCGCCTCAGCCAGGATGTCGCCCTCTTTTACATATATGTCATCGCGCCCGCTCGTGCCCGTACTTGAGAGAAAGAGATCGCGAAGTATTGCATCGCCGCTTGGCTCCCAGAGCTTTACGCCCAGACACGAAAGGGAGAGTAGCGGATCGCAGTTGTCAGTGGGGCGATATAAACGACTACCCTTAATGCCTGGAAGAAAAAGCACGCTTGATACTTGCGGCAAAGATTCTTCTGCAGTTATTGATGCGATGCCGAAAGCAAACGGAAGAAAGGTTCCCATGCGGTATTTCGTTTCACCTTCCTCGTTAAATGCATTCCCTTCAATATCACGAGTCGTTGTAGATTGTCTGACGTACCAGTAGGTATCGTAATTTGTTGCTAGCCAGCTAAGTGAGCTCAGGCGTGGTTCAAACAGTATGGGGATATCGCCCTGGCCACTCATAGTCACTCCAGGTATCTGTCGACCGTACGGATAGGTGGCCGAAAGAAGCACATAATATTCGCCCTCTTCAGGCAGGGCCAAAGATAGAGAACCCGAAGTTTCGTGTGAAAGAGGAGTTTCCAGAACAAGAACAGAGTCGCCAAGTTTTCCTTTGTAGATTTGGAGAGTTATGTCTGCTGCAGCAAACATTTCCTCGTAAGTTCCGTTGTGTGCAATTGGAAGGGGTGACATTTCGGGCGGATAGGAAACATATGACCATCCAAGTGATCCTGTTTGGCCATGGGGAACAAGTCCGTTCTCAATCGGAACACCGTTCCATGTAAGTGATAGCGACAAGAATTCTCGATGCTCAATTAAAGACAGCGCATCTGGATACTGCTCTTCCTCCTCTTCTTCCTCATAAAACTCAAAGAAAGGCTCTTCGCACACTTCAACCCCTGCGTTGTCCCAGCAAATCGTTCGATCGTATCCGAGGCCGCATTGTTCGAACTCAACTCCGTCCCCGTCATACATCTGCACGCAATTCCAATAGAGTTCGGGTTCTTCCTCTTCTTCCTCATCCTCTACAGATACAGAAAACGCCGAGAACATTTCCATGCTCTCAAGTGCGGGGGTGCTTGATCCCTGATCTATTGTTGGTTCGAGAGGGGTAGAGGTTGCTGCGACGTCCGGAACCACGTCAATAACCGGCTCAGCAACAACAGCCGGAACTACATCCACCGGATCCTCTGGAGTAAGCTCTTGGCCCCAAACGAGGCCCGCAGGCCCGATGAGAATACTTATATAAAGGAGGACTACCAAAAAGCCTCTGTGCCGCATACAGATAGGCTATCAGCACGGGGGCTAGATAGGGGCAGGGCAGTGGGGACAGTAGCCTGACGCATCAAGTGTTTGCATTTCCTGGCGGCCTCTTATATAGTGCTTTTAGCTCCCGCGGGGGAGTTTTCATTTCGCAATGGCAACCATCAATCAGCTCACAAAGAAGCCACGCAAGTCCACACCTAAGAAGACAAAGGTTGTGGCCCTTGGTCGTGGTTTCAACACGCTTAAGAACCGCCCAACCTTCTACCCGGCGCCCTTTAAGCGTGGCGTGTGCGTGAAGGTGACCACCAAGACCCCTCGCAAACCTAACTCGGCTATCCGTAAGATCGCCCGCGTGCGCCTCACCAACGGCATGGAAGTAACTGCCTACATCCCCGGAGAGGGCCACAACCTCCAGGAGCACTCCGTGGTTATGCTTCGCGGTGGCCGCGTGAAGGACATCGGTGTCCAGTACACCATCGTCCGCGGACGCCTTGATACCGCAGGCCTCGACAAGCGTCGCCGTGGACGTTCGAAGTACGGTGCTAAGCGCCCTAAGGCATAGTCTTTTCCTCATACCATGCGTCATCCCGTAAAGAACAAGTACCCACGTCGTCCAGACCTCGTATACCAGTCTGAAGCTATTTCGCGCTTCATTAACACGGTTATGTGGGACGGTAAGAAGGACACAGCACGCAAGCTCGTGTACGGTGCCCTCGACCTTATCAAGGCAGAGGAGCTCGACCCGCTCGAGACCTTTGAGACTGCTATCCGCAACGTGTCTCCACTCATGGAAGTCCGCTCCCGTCGCGTCGGTGGTGCAAACTACCAGGTGCCACGCGAGGTTCCTCAGCAGCGCCGCGTTTCGCTCGCATACCGTTGGATCATCAACGCAGCGCGCGCGCAGAAGGGTAAGCCAATGGCGCAGCGCCTCGCTTCCGAGATCCTTATGGCAGCTAAGAACGAAGGTTCTGCTATCAAGAAGAAGGACGACATGCACCGCATGGCAGATGCCAACAAGGCCTTCGCGCACTTCGCTTGGTAAGCAACGTTTTGTAGAAAGAAAAGCCCGCATTTGCGGGCTTTTCTTGTGCTTTCAAAGGTCTTTGCATGCGGTATGCTTTACATAGACGCCACTACGGCGGCTTACGGAGTATCAAATGTCCTCACCAATCATCGACAGCGAATTCGCGTCTTTAGAGGACGCTGTGCAGGGGCTCGAGTTTCCGGATGCCATTCGGGAGACGCTCGAGCTTATAACCGTTACATATCGATCCTTCGATATGCGCCTGCATCAGGGCCAGCTCGTGCTGCATCGGGACCTTGCGGACGACGTGCGAGATGTTTTCAAGTCCCTTTTGGAAATAGGGTTTCTGGTTTACCGCGCCGAGCCAATTGTTGCGTACGGCTGGGACGATGAAGCGTCGATGGCTGCAAATAACAGCTCTGCTTTCAATTACCGCTTCGTAATGGGAACTAACCGGCTTTCTAATCATGCGTACGGCAGAGCGCTCGACCTAAATCCGGTGCAGAATCCCTATTTCCCGGAGGGTGATACATTCGAAGGCTGTCCCGTCTATCCTGCAGGAGCGAAGCGCAATCTTACTGCTCCTGGAACAGTTACCGCTGAAGTAGCGAAACTTTTCAAAGAAAAGGGATGGGAGTGGGGCGGGGACTGCTGGAATGAAACGCGTGACTACCAGCATTTCCACAAACTGTCATAGGCACGGCCATTTGGATCCGCGCCTTTCTTGCGTTTTGGGGTCCGAAAACGTATCTTACATATAACGCATAGGCGGGCTTTTTATTTTAACTATTCCTTATGAATCGCGATTATCCTCTCGAGAAAGTGCGCAACTTCGGCATTATTGCCCACGTGGACGCCGGCAAGACCACCACGTCTGAGCGCGTGCTCTTCTACACAGGTTCCCAGCATAAAATTGGTGAGGTGCACGAGGGTGAGACGACCACCGACTGGATGGAGCAGGAGCGCGAGCGCGGTATCACAATTACTGCCGCTGCCATTACCTGTTTCTGGACCCGCTCGAACGAGCCCGATAAGAAGGACACGGCAAAGAAGTTCCGTTTCAACGTGATCGATACGCCAGGACACATCGACTTCACCGCCGAGGTGAAGCGCTCGATGCGTGTGCTCGACGGCGCAGTTGTCGTGTTCGACGGCGTTGCCGGCGTGGAGCCGCAGTCCGAGACGAACTGGCGCTATGCAGACGAGGCGAACGTGCCGCGCGTTTGTTTCATCAACAAGCTCGACCGCATGGGCGCAAACTTCGAGAATTCATACCAGTCCATCCTTGACCGTCTTTCAAAGAAGGCAGTTCGCGCGCAGCTTCCTATGGGCGCCGAGGAGAACTTCGAGGGCGTCATCGACCTTCTCTCCATGAAGGCGTTTACCTTCTCCGGAAACATGGGCGAGAACGTAGAGGAGGGCGAGGTGCCTGAGCAGTATGTTGCTGAGGCAACGAAGTACCGCGCCGAGCTCGTCGAGCGCATCGTTGAGCACGACGAGGCTGCGATGAATGCCTTTTTCGAGGGAACCGAGCCATCGTTTGAGGAACTCAAGCGCATTCTGCGCAAGGCGGTTATCGCAAACGAGATCTTCCCGGTATACGCGGGTTCCGCGCTTAAGAACAAGGGCGTGCAGCTCGTGCTTGATGCCGTGGTTGACTACCTTCCGTCCCCACTCGATCTTCCTCCAGTGAAGGGAACGAACCCAAAGACGGGAGACGAGATTGAGCGCGCACCTTCGGATGACGAGCCGTTTACTGCGCTCGCATTCAAGCTCCAGACTGACCCATTCGTGGGAGCGCTCACATTCTTCCGCGTGTACGCAGGTACTGTTTCTGCTGGTTCCTACATCTACAACGCAAACACCGGTACCAAGGAGCGCGTCGGACGCATCGTCCGCCTTCAGGCAGACAAGCGTGAGGAAGTGGAGAAGGTATTCACGGGAGAGATCGCATCCTTCGTGGGTCTTAAGGACACCAAAACGTCGCACACGCTCTGCGACGAGGCGCATCCAATCCTTCTTGAGGAGATCAAGTTCCCTGAGCCAGTGGTGTCTCTGCGCATCGAGCCAAAGACGAAGGCTGACCAGGAGAAGATGGGTCTTGCGCTCCGCAAGCTCTCTGACGAGGATCCTACCTTCAAGATCACGACGGACGAGGAGACTGCAGAAACTATCATGGCCGGCATGGGCGAGCTCCATCTCGAGATTCTCGTTGACCGCATGAAGCGCGAGTTCAACGTGGAAGCAAACGTTGGTAAGCCGCAGGTGGCATACCGCGAGACCATCATGGGAACCGCGGACGTTGATAACAAGTACATCAAGCAGACTGGCGGTAAGGGTCAGTACGGCCACGTGAAGATCAAGGTGAAGCATCTTGAGCCGCTTGATCCTGAGGCGAAGGTCGCGAAGAACGTGACGCGCGAGGATCACTTCGAGTTCATCAACAACATTAAGGGAGGTGTTATTCCATCGGAATACTTCAACCCTATTGAGAAGGGTATTCGCGAGGCAATGAATCGCGGCGTGCTCGCGGGCTTCCAGATGGTGGACGTGTCAGTCGATCTTTACGACGGATCGTTCCATGACGTGGACTCCTCCGAAATCGCCTTCAAGGTCGCTGCGTCCCAGGCATTCCAGGAAGCTGCACAGAAGGCAAAGCCGGTTATCCTCGAGCCGATCATGAATGTCGAGGTGGTTATTCCTGAGCAGTTCATGGGCGATATTACCGGCTCTCTTTCTGGAAAGCGCGGTTCTATCGAGCGCATGGAGGAGCGCGGCATGAATAAGGCGGTGCACGCAAAGGTGCCGCTTTCAGAAATGTTCGGCTACACCACTACGCTTCGCTCTATGACTGAGGGTCGCGGCTCCATGACTATGGAGTTCGATCACTACGAAGTAGTGCCGCAGAACGTTGCTGCTGAAATCATCGCAAGTAGGAAATAAGACTGATAGCGATTACCCGCTATGCACAAAGCCGTCTCGAGAGGGACGGCTTTCGTGCTACGGTCAATGCATATGATCACGAAACGAACCAAAATAATGCTCGGTGTGCTTGTACTCGTTGCGCTCGGCGCCTACGCGTATCTTTACTGGTGGAGTCAGACTCCGGTGCACGGATTCCTCGACAATATCCCTGCAGTCCGCGATGCGTCTAACAACGCTTCAAACGCGGTTATCCGCCCGCAGGTCCCCGCACCAGCTGAGACGCCAACGGAGGATGATCAGCCGGCTGTGCAGTACTCATACGTTGCGTATGAGAATACCGAATTTGGATTCAGTTTCGATTATCCAAGTGAGTGGATTCCTTCAATAACAAAGACAGAGCCAGCTACTAAAATCTGCATCAAGGAGAAGGAGGGAACAGGTGGCTGCCTCGTAACCGTTATGTTCGAGGAGGAGAGTGTGAATATGAACGCGGATAAGGCTCTTGATGCGCTCCGCGCCGAACTCCGCGCTGGCCGCATCAGCGAATCATCTCGCTCAATTGCTGGAAACGAGGCAACGCGCCTCACCGTTTCTGGCTATCCGCAGGGAGAGGAGAATGCTACGCGCGCCGCTGTCTTCACGCACGACCGGCTTGTCTTCACGATTAAGGCGAGTGCAGGTCAGGAAGCGGTGTATGACCGCGTTGTGTCCTCATTCCGCTTCCAGGACTAGGAATAATGATCTGAAGAAAGGCGTCTCGCACCTGCGAGGCGCCTTTCGCTTGACCCCGCCCGCCTGGTCCGGTACTTTAGGAAGTAACGCGAAACACGACGCTCTTTTCGATATTCCTCTCCATCCGGGGCAGGAGTGGCTGGAAGGCGTTGCGCGGGTAAGTCCGTCTCACGCCTTGGTCGCCTGTCTTTTAGCAGGCAGGCGCGGCGGCGAAGTTATCACTTAGCTACCAGTAATCCTACCAATCGTATGGCAGATGCATTCGACCGCAGCAAGCCGCACATGAACGTGGGCACCATCGGCCACGTTGACCACGGCAAGACCACCCTCACTGCGGGTATCCTTAATGTTCTCAACCTCAACACTGCAGCAGGCTACAAGGCCCGCGCAGAAAACGTCGACAACATCGACAACGCACCTGAGGAAAAGGCGCGTGGTATTACCATTGCGCTTCACCACTCAGAGTACGAGAGCCCGAACCGCCACTACGCGCACATCGACGCTCCAGGCCACGCCGACTACATCAAGAACATGATTACCGGTGCTGCCCAGATGGACGGCGCGGTACTCGTAGTTGCTGCAACTGACGGCGCAATGCCTCAGACCCGCGAGCACATCCTTCTTGCAAAGCAGG
>DAORIM010000023.1:0-9809 GCA_035438505.1 Minisyncoccota bacterium | reverse complement strand
GACTGGCTACCTTACCGGCACCAGCGTAAACACCTTCCGCGCATCGAATGATGTTCCGGATGGAGAGCGCGGCGCCGTGAAGTTTACGGTCGCAAACCGCGGCACGAACGTCTCTGAGCGCTTTGATTTCGACTTCCGCATCAATACCAGTCCTTCCATTCGGGAGAACTACAACGGTAAGAGCCTTCGTCCAAACGAGCGCATTGAGTACACTCTTTGGTTCGATCGCGTACGTAGCGACGATGATCGCACGATCACTATCGACGTCGATCCTGGTGATGACATCAATGAGTCGAACGAGAACAACAACGATCGCACGGTTCGCATCGACATTGAGAACTAGGGCGTCGTTTCCTTTCTCCTAAACAAAGAATGCCCGCACATAGTGCGGGCATTCTTTGTTTATTCCCAAGACCTTAGACGTCGAGCGTAGCAAGCTTTGCGTTGCTTTGGATAAAGGCCTTGCGGCTTGGCACGTCGGTACCCATGAGGATGTCAAAGATGCGGTCTGCTTCTGCACCGTCTTCAACAGTTACGCGCTTGAGGACGCGATTCTTCGGATCCATAGTAGTTTCCCAGAGCTCAGACGCATTCATCTCGCCGAGACCCTTGTAGCGCTGTATAGAAATGCGCGCGCCCTTCTTCGTTACCACCTCTTCCTCTGGGGACTCGTCGCCATCCTCGTCCGTTCCCTGCTCCTCGTCAGCCGCTTCAACAGCAGCGCTCGCGTCGTCGCCGAGGATACGGAACTTCTCCTCGTCCGTATATGCGTAGTATGTCTCTTTTCCGCGCTTAATTTTGTAGAGCGGCGGCTGGGCGATATAGATGAATCCACCATCGATAATAGGACGGAAGTGGCGGTACAAAAGCGTTAGAAGAAGCGTACGAATGTGGGCACCGTCCACGTCAGCGTCAGTTGCAATAATGACCTTGTGGTACCGAAGCTTTGAAATATCGAAGATGTCTCCGATTGCCGTACCCATTGCAACCACCAGATTACGGATCTGCTCAGACGCGAGCATCTTATCAAGGCGGGCGCGCTCGATATTAAGGATCTTTCCGCGCAACGGAAGAATAGCCTGGGTGCGACGATCGCGCCCGGTCTTTGCGGTGCCGCCTGCCGAGTCTCCCTCCACAATAAAGAGCTCTGATTCAGATGCGTCCTTCGTCTGACAGTCTGCAAGCTTTCCCGGAAGAGTCATTCCCTCGAGCGCACCCTTGCGCAGCACCGAGTCCTTTGCGGCCTTTGCGGCCTTGCGAGCCTTAAGCGCAAGAAGGACCTTGTTTGCGATTGCCTTTGCGTCGTCTGGATTCTCCTCGAAGAACGTAGACAGAGCCTGTCCAAATACCGTAGCGACTGCGCCCTGCGCTTCTACCGAACCAAGCTTGCCCTTCGTCTGTCCCTCGAACTGGATCTCGGGCATCTTAACGGAGACTACGGCTGTCATTCCCTCAAGCACGTCGTCTCCGGTGAAGTTCTCTTCGCTTTCCTTCAGTACGCCCGCAGCACGCGCGTATGAGTTGAGGGTACGCGTAAGTGCTGTCTTGAAGCCGGTCACGTGCGTACCGTGCTCAGCGTTATAGGTATTGTTCGCAAACGCCATAAGACGCGGTGAGATGTCATCAACGTATTGGAACGCAACTTCAACCGCAACATTATTGTCGCTTGAATCAACGTAGAAAATATTCTTGTGTACCGGCGTCTGGTGCTTGTTATAGAAGCCAACCAGGGAGCGCAGTCCGTTCTCAAAGTAGAAGGACATGCTCGGTACATCGATGCCAGTAGTGCGCAGGTATACCGCGCTCTCGCTATCGAGCACTGTCTCTTCGCGAGCATCAAGAACACTGATGCGCGTTCCCTTTACGAGATACGCCTGCTGTCGCAGATGCGAAACGATATTGTCCCAGTTCCAGTTAATGCCGTCCTTAAAGATGCTCTCGTCCGGACGGAACATAACGATAGTTCCGTTATGCGAAGTCTTGCCAATCTGCTTGACCTTCGCCTTGGCCTTACCGATTTCATATTCCTGCATGTGCACGGCTCCGTCCTTGTGCACGATAACTTTGGTGTGCGTTGAAAGTGCATTCACCACGGACGCACCCACGCCATGAAGACCTCCTGATACCTTGTAGCCTGAGTCTTCCCCGCCGAACTTTCCGCCGGCGTGAAGCGTAGTCATGATGGTCTCAAGCGCAGAGACCTTGGTCTTTGGGTGTATGCCTACCGGGATACCGCGTCCGTTATCAACAACGCGCACGTATCCGCCTGGCAAAAGCGCAACCTCAATATCATCCGCGAAGCCGCCCATGGCCTCGTCGCGCGAGTTATCAAAAATCTCCCAGATAAGGTGATGAAGCCCGGTTGGTCCGGTCGTACCGATATACATGCCCGGGCGCTTGCGCACCGGCTCAAGGCCCTCGAGGACCGAAATGGACGAGGCGTCGTATGCCTTCTCTTTTGCAGCCTTAGCGGCCGCCGGAGCAGCCGCTTTCTTCGTCTTTTCGTCCCCTGCCTTAGCCATATTTGTACCCTAAGTATAGCATACCCAGCGCCTCAAATCCCCTTCTAAAAGCACTGTTTCTGGGGCTTTTGGAGCCTGCTAGCGCACCTGCCAGCCGTCCCGGCCATTTAGAGCCTCGGTCACATTTTGCATAGCAGGATCAAGGTCGGTATCCGCGAGAGTCCGCTCCTTCGATTCGAATACCAGGCGGAATGCGTAGGAGATTCTCCCCTCCTTTTCGAACCGATCAAAGAGGTCGATGCGTGCCAAATAGTCGCCGGCGGCAGCAATTATGGCGCTCGTAACTTCAGTCTCTTCTGTGCCTTCCGGGGTCCATACAGCAATGTCGCGAAGCGCAGACGGGTAGATTGAGTACGGCGTAAACGCACCCATACGAGCCGTACGAGGCGCGTACTCCTCTCCAAGCTTCTCTAGGTTAAGCGTTCCGATATTGAGCTCCATAGCCTGTGCGTCGAGGCTGTAGCGCGCATGCGATGGCATTTGCAGAAGGTCTTGCTCGAGCGCCATTACGTCTTGCTTTAATGCGGCGGCTGCTTGGTCTGGCTTTCCGGTTGTTGCTACGGCCCCCATGGAAAGTACGAGGTGCTCCTCAGCTTTGGTAAACACCGAGCCGATTTCAAAAATCTTAACGAACGGATCCGGACCGAGAACGCGTGGCGCAACTGCTGCAGCCCTCGTTAGCGCGTCTTTCATGTTTGCTATAAGCGAAGCGCGGAGATACGGCTTATCTCCCTGAAGCGGGTTAGCAAGCTCGATATCTCCTTCTTCTGCAAAGGAAGGCGTTGATACTTCGGTGTACCCGCGCTCAACAAGAAAATCACGAATGCGCTCTATGCCGCGGAACCGAGCCTGATCTGGAACTCCCTCAAGAAGCGGCAGCTGCACTGGCTCAATACGCTCGTACCCCAGCGTTCGTCCCACTTCTTCAACAAGGTCCTCCGGCACCACCAGGTCCTTTCGCTCAAAGGGCACGAGCACAATCAAAGAGTCTTCAACTTCTGTATAGGAAAAGCCGAGGCGGCGCAGCGCATCGCGCACATCCTCCACAACGAAGGAGGCGCCCAGAAGGCTGTTGATGTGCGCCAGGGAGACGGATACGGTTGTTGGTTCTGGTGGATTCGGAAATACATCCGTTACCCCTACAACTTCCCCTCCTGCGATCTTTGTTATGAGCGCAAGGACATCACGCATGCCGTACGCGGCAAGCGCAGGAGATGGCTTGTTCTGGAAACGGCTCGACGCATCAGTAAAGAGCTTTAGCTTCTGCGCCGTGCGGCGCACTGCTGTCCCATCAAAGTGCGCGGCTTCAACAAGTAGGTCTGTTGTTGCCTCGGAAACGAGAGCGTGGCTTCCTCCCTTCACGCCCGCGATCCCAAGGATCGCGCCGTCCGCGTTTCCGTCTGCAATAAGAAGCGTGCCCTCGGGAAGCTCGTACGCGTCTCCGGAAAGCGAGGTGAAAGATTCTCCTTCTGCAGCTTCTCGAATTTGAATCGCATATCGCCCGTCGCGCTCCGAGAGCTTTGCTGCATCAAACGCATGGAGCGGCTGCCCAATATCGAGCATGACGTAGTTTGTTGCATCAACCACGTTATTTATGGAGCGCTGACCCACAGCCTCAAGCGCGTCCTTGAGCCACTCAGGAGACGGTCCTACCGTTACCCCGCGCACAAGCGCGCCTATGTAGCGCGTGCATTTTTGCTCTGCATCAAGCGCAACGGACACCACGTCTTCCGAAGGATACGCGGGCAAATCCTCGCCAAGAGGATCGCGAGAAAGCGGGACATCGAGCGCTGCGCTTATTTCCTTGGCGACGCCGCGGTGCGACAGGAGGTATGCTGCGCGGTCCGGAAGGACGTTTACGTCGATCATTTCCCCAGCAACCTCTTCGATTTCGGCTGCGCGGAATGTGAGCAGGTCCGCGAGTGCCTCGGCCTCCGGAAGGGCTGAATCGAAGTATTTCTGGAGCCAGGCTCTGGATGTTTTCATGCTTATGGCCATAGCTATCGTGGATCAAATCCGTATACGAACCTGATATCGCCGCTATGGAAGCCACGCACGTCAGGGATTCCATACTTGATCATGAGTAGGCGCTCGATGCCGCCCCCGAACGCAAAGCCGCCGATCTTTTCAGGATCAAGTCCTGCGTTCTTAATAACGTCAGGGTGGAGCATGCCGGCACCTGCTACCTCAAGCCAGCGCCCTTCCTTGCCTGGCGCTTCGTACCACACATCAAGTTCTACACCGGGCTCGACGAACGGAAAGAAGCTCGGACGAAAGCGCACCTTTGCGTCCTTCCCGAAATACTCTTTATAGAAATACTCGAACGTTCCCTTAAGGTGCGCGAGCGTAACTGTGCCAATAGGACCAACGGCAAACCCGTCGAGCTGATAGAACTGCGCCTCATGCGTCGCATCCGTTGCTTCGTTCCTGAATACCTTTGAAGGAGCGATCATCCGCGCTTCGGTTTTTCCCTCGCGCGCCATCTGCTCCAGGTAGCGGACAGTAACCGACGTAGTATGCGTGCGCGGTGCGCGCATTGGTTCTTCCTTCGTCCAGAACGTGTCCTGCATATCGCGCGCAGGATGATCCGCCGGAACGCGCAGTGCGTCAAAGTTATGCCACTCGTCTTCAAGCTCAGGTCCGTATGCGATGCCGAATCCCATACGCGCGAAGATGCGCGCGATCTCGCGGATATCAGCGGAGAGAGGGTGCAGTCGCCCAGAAGCCATATAGAACCGAGTATACACGGCGCTTCCTAGAAAAAACAGGCGTATTTGCTATGCTTTCAATAACACGCGGTCCATTATGTCACTTGAGGTACTAGCCTACCCGTTCGTCTTCCTCGGTCTCTATTTCGAGGTATTCATGCTTCTCACGTTCCTTTCCGCTCCCGCGAAGGAACGCAGAGACCGCCGCGCAACAACCGAGTCTCCGAAGATTGCCATCATCGTTCCCTGCTGGAACGAAGAGGATACGATTGGCGGAACCGTTAAGTCGCTACTAGCGCTCGACTATCCCAAAGACAAGCTGCAGATAGTGCTCGTGAATGACGGCTCTACAGACAACACCAAGGAGGTTATGGACTCCTATCTTGGGAATCCGCAGATACTCGTGCTGCACAAAGAAAATGGCGGCAAGCACACGGCGATCAACCTAGGCATCGAGCGCGCTGAGGACGCAGACTTCGTAGGATGCCTTGATGCTGATTCGTTTGTCGCCCCAGACGCACTCCGCGAGATAATTAGCTGCTTTGATGATCCGAAGGTTGCTGCAGCAACGCCAGCGATGTCCGTCTTCCAGCCAAAGAACTTGCTCGAACAGATGCAGAACGCTGAGTACATTATCGGCATCGCTGCACGCCACGCGCTTTCTGCTGTTAATGGCATCTACGTTACCCCTGGCCCCTTCTCGTTTTATCGCCGATCCGTAATTACGGAGCTTGGGGGATTCCGACACGCTCATCAAGCAGAGGACATGGAAATGGCACTCCGCATCCAGCGGGCGGGCTACGAGATTGAAAACGCGCCACGCGCTCGCGTGTACACAAAGGTTCCTCGCTCGGTACCAAAGCTCATTAAGCAGCGTACACGCTGGACTACCGGATTCTTGCGAAACGTTATGACGGACTACCGCGACCTGGTGGGTAATCCCAAGTACGGCATTCTCGGCCTCATGGTTCTTCCCTTAGGCTTTGTAGCTATTGTCGGCGGTGCCTTTCTTTTCTTCGTAGCGCTTCTCGCCATCGTGCAGGGCATTTTCCGCTCCTTTGCGCTTACTGAGGGCGTTCCTCTTTCCTATACCCTACTTCCTCGCTTCGATCTTGATTGGTTTTACGTACCCGTTACCTTCATTCTCCTTGCCAGCCTTGTCGTGGGCGTTCTCTCTGTTTCGCTCGTGCTTATTGGCCGCCACGTATCAAACACGCCCGCCAAGGTTGCCCTAGGTATAGTTGGCTACACCTTCATCTACGCATTCATTGCGCCGTTCTGGCTCATGCGCTCCATGTATGATGTGGTTACCGGTAAGCGCCGTGCCTGGCGGTAGCTCTTATTCCTAAATTAATTCTATGTCGCTCGCAACTAGAAACGCCCTCCTCGCTCTCGCTATTACCGTCGCTATAATCGGCACGATAGTCGCCGCCATTAATCACCTGGACCGCCAGCGCATCGCTGAGCTTGATGCTATCCAGGCGCAGCTGGCAACTGACACCCTTTCCATAGAAACGCAGTTCGCACTCCTTGAGGACGCGCCCTGCGAGGACCTTACCATCGGCACGGACCTTACCCAGGAGGTGTCGTTCCTTGGAGATCGCCTGGGCGCTACTGAGACGCGCCTCGGCAGCGATAACGCGGAGGTTATCCGCCTCAAGAAGCAGTACACCCTGCTCCAGATTCGCGACTACCTTCTTACGAAGCGAATAGCGGACACCTGCGATATCGAGCCCGTTACCGCCCTCTACTTCTACTCGAACGAAGAAGGTGCCTGCGAGAGCTGCGACCGCGCGAGCTACGCCCTCTCCTACCTCCGCCAGACCTACCCAGGACTGCGCGTGTACGCATTCGACTACAACCTCGACCTAGGCGCTCTTAAGACGCTTATAGCGGTTGAGAAGATCGATGAGCGATTCCCTGCATTCGTTATCGAGGGCGAACGCTCCTACGGATTTGATGATCTTGAGACCTTTGAGGAGCGATTCCCCGAAGAGCTGTTTGAGCTTGCCTCGACTTCGGCAACGAGCACCGAGGACTAACAGGTTAGACAAAGAGAAAAGCGCGCCCTACCTGTAGGGCGCGCTTTTCTCTTTGGAGCCGTCTCCCGGGCTTGAACCGGGGACCTACGCATTACAAGTGCGTTGCTCTACCAACTGAGCTAAGACGGCGCTACAGCAGTATACGATTTCACGCGTCTACTGCAAATTCTTCTGGTTCCTAGGACTGATTCTTCTTCCGGAAGTCCCGGCGTGCATTACGGAGCGCCGAGCGAACGCGCTCAATGCCCCGAGCAAGAGGACCTCCCTGCTCTTCCCCATCCTCCTCAACCGCAACGCCCCGGCGCTCGCGAAGCGTGCGGACCGTACGCGTTAGGAACCGCTCCGTTACGCGTACAAACTGAAGAATGGCATGCGCGACGTCATGGGTCACGCGCTCAAGCGCAGTGCCCGTGAGATGCTTCAGAAACGCTCCCCAGTCCACATGCGTAAGTACGAACGAAGCGCGGGACACTTTCTTATCAAGCGCATTGCGCCATGCGCCGGCAACGCGCAAACCCCGACCGCGCTCAAACGCAACGAGCATGAGAAAGCCTCCCAGAAGGAGAAGTGACGCGCCAATGAGAATAATGAAAATCATGAGACGGGAGAAGGCCGGTTAATCCGGCCTTCGGTACTAGCGAGCTGAGAATCGCGCAAACTTGGAGATTTCTACGCGCTCGCCAAACTTCTGCGACGCTTCGTTTAGAAGGTCGCGGATAGTCTTCGCGTCGTCGCGGATGTATGCCTGATCAAGAAGTACCTGATCCTTAAAGTATGAAGCCATCTTGCCCTCAAGAATCTTCTCCTGCATATCTGCAGGCTTGTCCTTCACCTCCTCCTTGAAGATGGACATCGCTGCGGTCTTTGCAGTCTCAGAGATCTCGTCGCTCGTGAGGAATGCTGGGTTCGACGCTGCGACGTGCATTGCGATTGCGCGCGCAAGGTCTGCAAACTCCTCGTTCTTTGAAACAAAGTCGGTCTCTGAAGAAAGAAGCACCATGGCGCCTACAACGCCGTCATGGACGTAGGTACCAATAGCGCCCGCAGCGAGATCGCGATCTGCCTTCTTATCCGCAGCTGCGCCTGAGCGCTTCTTAAGAATTACCTCAGCCTTGTCCATATCTCCCTCTGCGTCCTCGAGCGCCTTGCGGCACTGCATGATGGAGACGCCCGTCTTATCGCGAAGAATCTTTACGGTATCGAGAGATATTTCCATAGGAATAGAGAATGAGTAGATAGTATGAGGACAGTTCTCGTCGCTCTGGCGACGCTTATCCCTTGAGTCCAGCTTCGTACGCTGACGCAAGTTCGTCGAGCACGAGGGCGATGGTATCGCGGGATGCGTCGTTAACAACGACTGGATAGGTTGCGTCCTTCAGGTCGCAGTCCGAGCTCATGACACCAATAACAGGGATACCTAGTGCGCGTGCTTCCTTTGACGCATGTGCCTCATGGCGAGTATCAACGATGATCATTGCATCGGGGCGACGCGTAAGCGACGTTGCACCAGAAAGGCGGAGCGTAAGCTTGTCGATCTCGCGATCGATGCGGATGCGCTCGAGCTTCGTGTAGAGCTTTGCAAGCTCGCCCGTCTCACGCTTTCCAGAAAGGTCAGCAAGACGGTCGATGCGCTTCTTGATCTCTGTGAAGTTCGTGAGCGTACCGCCAAGCCAGCGTCCTGCTACAAACGGAATGCCGAGGCGCTTTCCTGTAGCCTTTACCGCGTCCTGTGCCTCGCGCTTGCCGCCGACGAGAAGAACAATCTTTCCGTCGCGAGCAAGGGCGGCCATCACGTCCTTTGCCTTCTTAAGCTGGTCGTCGGTCTTCTTAAGATCAAAGATCTCAAGGTTGCTCTTTGCCCCAAGGACAAAGGGACGCATGGTTGGGTGGCGGCGGCTCTTTACCTGTGCGAAATGAGCGCCCGCGCCGAATAGACGCTCGACGCCAGGGCCGCTCTGTGCGGTCGTAGTTGCTTCAGTCATGATTTCCCTAGATTACCACAAGGCCTTTTAGCTATCAATCGCCCTCCTCTGCGGCCCCTATACCCCCGGCCTGGGCAGCCGTCTGGAGCGCCTCGACTATCGGGTCAATGCCCCCGAGCATAATCTTGGGCAAGTTGTGCCAAGACTCCTTCAGGCGATGGTCCGTAACACGGTCTTGAAGGAAATTGTACGTGCGAATCTTCTCCGAGCGGTCCCCTGTACCGATCTGCCCCGCCCGGAGCGCCGCATGTTCTGAGGCCTCCTTTTCAACGGCAAGCGCTTCAAGCTTTGCAGACAGGATTTCAAGCGCCTTGAGGCGGTTATTAAGCTGGGACCGCTCGCTTGTTGAGCGGACATCAATTCCTGTTGGCTTATGAATGAGGCGCACGGCGCTTTCAACCTTGTTCACGTTCTGTCCCCCGGCGCCGCCTGAGCGCGAGAACTCCATTTCGATATCTGCCATATCAATCTGGAACTTCGGCTTGGTGCGGATTGGCAGCGCCGCTACGGAAGCAGTAGAGGTATGGATGCGTCCGGACTTTTCGGTTATGGGAA
>DAORIM010000022.1:0-13021 GCA_035438505.1 Minisyncoccota bacterium | reverse complement strand
CATAGGACACGCTCGCTACAGAGGAAAGCGGCACCGGACCGCGCGTGCCCTGTACGGTAAGGCTCTGTACCGCATCAATGGTTGCGTGCGTAGTTTCCGAAGGGTCGCGATAGGACGGATTAAGATCGAGCTTTGTGCGCACCTCGATGTCCGAGTTTCCCGTACGGATGTCGGTGGCGTCCGTGCCGTAAAGCGCGCTGCGCAGTGCTTGCGCTACGGCAAGCGGCGAGACGCCAAGCTCAGCTGCGCGGGGAGAATCGAGACGTACCACGAACTCTGCGCCGTCATCCTTCATGGAGGTGGTGATGTTTGTGGTACCTGGAACCTCTGAGAGGACCCGTGCACCTTCGTCAACTGCAGTTCCAAGAACCGCGAGGTCTTCGCCAACGAACGTAACAGAAATAGCAGCACCAGTAGGAGGGCCTCCTGCAGGCTCGGAAACGGTTATGCGCGCGGACGCAACGTCAGCAAGGCGCGCACGCAAGCTCTCAACCACTTCGGCGCTCGATTCCTTACGATCATCGCGAAGGTTTACCGTTATGTTCGCGATATTGCTGCCGGAGGCGCCACTGCCGCTGAAAAAGCTTGCGGTACCAACGTCTACAACGAATGATTCAACGCGCTCGTCGCTGTACAGGAATTCCTCTACTTCGCGCACCGCAAGGTCTGTGTCGGTAAGTGCGGTGCCTTGAGGCTTCTCAATTGCAATCGTTACGAAGTCCATGTCTTCCGCAGGGAAGAACACCACCTTAACGAGACCGGTAATAGGAAGCAGAAGCGAGAGGACGAAGAGTCCGATCATGGACCAGAGGAAACGGTTCTCCTTCCTTCGATTTCCAAGAATGCCGCGCAGGAATGTTTCGTACCAATGCTTTGCGCGCTCGTTGTATTCCTCCTGAATCTTTTCAATGCGCGAAGGCTCTTTGCGGATTACATAGAGACCTATTAGAGGAACGAGACCGAGCGCAACAAAGATCGATGCGATAAGCACGAAGATAACGGTGAAAGGAATGGAGGCGATGAACTTTCCGACGATTCCAGAAAGGAAGAAGAGCGGTACGAATACGGCAACGGTCGTAAGGGTTCCTGCGATAAGTGGCCACGCGTATTCCTTAATCGCTGCAATGGCTGCGCGGTGCTTGTCGCCCGTCTTCATAAGATGGGTATGCATTGCCTCAACAACCACGATGCCCGAATCAACCAAGATGCCGATCGCAAGGATCAGCGAGAAGAGGGAGATGAAGTTAATCGTGTTTCCAGATGCCCATAGCCCGATGAAGGCGATAAGGAAGGAAAGGGGAATAGAAGCAGCTGCGACCACCGACTCACGCCACCCGAGAGTAAGCAGGAGCATGATCATAACGAGCGCCACGGTCTCAAGACCAACCTTCGAAAGCTCGGCGAGATCGTGCGCAATATCGTCTCCGGCGTCGTAGGTAATAACGGTCTCTGTTCCAGCGAGCGTTGTCTCCTCCAAATCGCTCAGAAGATCTTTCACTGCTGAACCGGTTTCAAGAATATTGCCGCCACGGCTTTTAAATACGGAAAGGGTAAGGGCGGGCGTTGAAGGCGCGCCTTCTACTGATACGCGCGAGAACGTGGCAGGATCTGCAAGACCGTCCACGACGCGCGCCACATCGCTCACGCGGATGGGCGTACCGCCTGGGCCAGCAATAGCAATCGCACCTACTTGCGCGGTGTCGGTGAGCCCAGCTTCGAGGCGCACTGAGTAGCGAATGCCATCCACCGTAAGTGCGCCTGCTGGAGCTGCAACGCCGGACGCTGAAAGTGCGTTCGTAACGTCAGCGATAGTAAGACCGTACTGGCGGAGCTTTGCCTGCTCAACGATTACCTGTACCTGACGCTCGCGCACGCCGGACACAGAAACGCTTGAGACGCCGCGAATGCGTTCGATCTCATCGCTTACCGTTTCGCCAAGCGCAGTAAGTTCTGCAGGAGCAAGTTCTCCGGCAATGGAAATAATAAGGATCGGCTGATCGGCGAAGTTGATATCCGATACGAGCGGATCCGTTGCTTCCTCCGGTAGCTCAGGACGTGCGCTATCTACCTCGTCCTTAAGTAACTGAATGGACTTCTCAATGTCTGCGGAAGCCTGGAACTCTACGGTTACCGAAGAGATGCCGTCGCCTGAGCTTGAGGTAACTTTTGAAACACCCTCGATGCCGAGCACACGATCCTCAATCTTGTTGGTGATGAGGCTTTCAATATCCTCCGCAGACGCGCCGGGAAGCGCGGTCGTTACGATACCCATCGGGATCTGAATCTCCGGAGAGGATTCCTTGGGAATAGCGAGAGCAGCGTACAAGCCGCCAAGAATAAGCACGATCGCAAGAAGGATCGTGAAATGATGCTTGCTAATGAAGAAGCTCCAGAATTTTGTCATAGGAGTTAGATGCCCGTTTCAGAGGCAACACGCACCTCTTCACCTTCGGCAAGTCCTCGCGCGTCAGCGACAATGCGCAGGTCTGTAGCGAGGTCAGTCGTTACTTCAATGCGATCACCGCGCACTTCGCCCACCGTAACAGGATGCGCTACAAGCCGACTGTCTTCGCCAACGGAGAACACAATGCGATCTCCCGCGCGGAGCTTCACCGCAGAAAGGGGGAGAAGGAGTGGTCCTGCTGCTTCCGGAGCTTCTACTTCTGCAGGAGCCAGATCAGGAAGCGAGATGTGGACGGACTGGCCGTTAACGAGATCAGTTGCACCCGTTACCGCAACGCGTACCTCGATCTGCTTCGTAACTGGATCAAGTGCAGGGGAGACTGACGTGATGATGCCGGTGTACGCGCCATCAATCATGACTGAGCCGCCAGCTACAACGAGGTCTTGCTTGTCTTCAGAGATGTACGCAACGATTTCAAGCGCGCCGTTTTGCGCAACTGTTGCTACGTGCTGCATGGGCGTGACGTAATCGCCAACGCGAATAGGAAGGAAGTTAACGGTGCCGCCAATAGGCGCACGAACTA
This sequence comes from Minisyncoccota bacterium, assembly GCA_035438505.1. Classification (GTDB taxonomy): domain Bacteria; phylum Patescibacteriota; class Minisyncoccia; order Phycocordibacterales; family Phycocordibacteraceae; genus C7867-001. The sequence goes on along the minus strand of DAORIM010000022.1, from coordinate 10,034 downwards.
CTGTACGCTCAAGGTTTGCTTGCGCAGCGCGCAGAGAACCGAGGGCCTGCTTTACAGACGCGTCAGCACCCGCTGTTGCAGAAACGGATCCCGAGCGAAGACCGGAGCGTGCGCTCGCAATTGTTGAAAGAGTGCTGTTAACACTTACGCGCGCCGTAGCGAGTGCAGCAGTTTGCTCCGCAGTTACGCGAGAGTTGCGCTGATTTGCAGACTCAGCGATGCGGTTGAGGAACGTCTGTACCTGACGGGTAGTAGACTCTGCTTCGTCAAGAAGCGCCTGCGGACTCCTGCTGCTTGCCGTCACGAGATTGCTCTCGTAGGTATCCATAAGACCCTCAATGCGTGCGCGCTCTCGAGAAAGCTCGTTCGCTGTGGCGTAGTCAGGGTAGATAAGAAGGTTCGGTCCTGAAGGCGTTGGACCTCCAAAGAACGTGTCGATGTCGTTTTCGATAGTGGTATCGAGCGACGTGTAGACGCTTCGGTATACGTCTCGCGCAGAGTCCTGGGTGTCAGGAAGAGACTGTGCGTTGCGCGCCGCGACTGCTGCGTCATATGCGCCCTCTGCCTGAAGTACCGATGCTCGCTCAGCAGCATTTTCAAGCTCAGCGATAACGGACCCTGCAGGAACGCTCCCGCCAAGACGTACGCGAACGCTCGTCACGGTTCCGCCGTTCTTAGCAAGAATGTTTGCTTCGGTTATAGAGCGGACCGATCCGATGAGATCAACGCTTCCGCCGGTGCCTGAAAGCTCTCCCACGGTTGCAAGCGTAACCATGCGGCCGTCAGCAATTTCTGCAGGAGCGCCTCCAGAACGCGCAAGCGCAGTGCCGCCGATAACGAGTACTGCGAGAAGCACCGCAATAGCAATCTGCTGCCAACGTTTAAGACCCCGATAGCGGGTCCATAGGGCACGGGAGCGAGCGGGAACGTGGGAAATAAAAGCGCGGACGCGCTTTACAAGTGCAGTAAAAGACATGGTAATAGATTATACCACAAACTAGAGCATGTCAACGATTTGCACCCTGCGTACGCCTTCCGTAAAGGGTTAGCTCGGAATGCTATTCTTTAATCATGAAGATTCACGAGCACGTCTCCTCGCACCACTCCTTTATGTACCTCTGGATCGTTGGTGCGCTCTTGGTGCTTGGCGGACTTATGTATTCATACGTTGCGGAGCACCCGCAGGGGGTGATAGACGGCGAGCACGAGGGAGACGTTCGCTCGACGGTAGCTGCGTTCGGAAACCAGCTGAATTCTGTCTCACTCCTTTCGCCTAGTGCAGCAGACGAAATGAGAAACGCGTACAGTCCCTATGTGACTGAAGAGCTTCTTGCTGCGTGGATACAAAATCCTGAAGAAGCACCTGGACGAAAGACTTCAAGTCCGTGGCCAGACCATATAACGGTAGATGCGGTTCTTCCGAACGACATGGGAGCGTATACCGTTGTAGGACGAATAATGCTGAAGGATAGTTCCGGCGACGCGGGCACCATACCGGTATCCCTTACGGTTACGAATGCAGAAGGCGGCTATCGCATAACTCAGTATGAGGAAAATCCTGGAGACACCTCTTTGTCTGAGCCCGTAGTGCTAACTGCGGCACTTGGCGAAACCGTACGTGCTCTTGGCGTATCACTAACGCCAAAGGAAATAGAGGAAGATAGTCGCTGTCCGTCGGACGTCGCCTGCATACAGGCGGGAACCGTGCGTGTGCTTGTTGAAACAGTTGATGGGATGGGCACGAGCACTGCGCGTATTACGCTTGGCGACCAATCACCAATCACTACTGAAGTAGTATCAATTTGGTTAACAAAAGTTTCTCCCCAGAGAGTTACTACTAATCCAACAGAGGACGAAGCATATCGCTTTACCTTCCGCGTAGAAGCTCGATAGTGCATGAAGTACGCACTATTTTGTAATTCTTTTGCCGGGCGTTGCTATATATAGGTATGACACAAGCAGAAGCACTTTCTATTCTCCAGACCGGCGCAAACGTTTTCCTTACCGGTGAGCCGGGAAGCGGCAAGACGCATACGGTTAATGCGTATATCTCGTGGCTGCGTGCGCGTGGCATCGAACCGTCCATTACCGCGTCTACCGGCATCGCTGCAACGCACGTGGGTGGCATGACCGTGCATGCGTGGAGTGGGATCGGTATTGCGGATCGCATGACTCCGGAACTCTTAGACACGGTGTCTGGAAAGGAGCACGTGGTAAAGCGACTGCAGAAAGCAAAGGTCCTCATCATAGACGAGGTGTCCATGCTCTCAGGCACCGTGCTTTCGATGGTAGATGAAGTGTTGCGCACCGTGCGGCATGAACCCGATCGCTCATTCGGTGGACTGCAGGTTGTGCTCGTCGGAGACTTCTTTCAGCTGCCTCCAGTGTCGCGCACGGAGACGTCGTTTGCGTTCGAGTCGCCCGCATGGGCCGCGCTGAATCCACTTGTATGCTATCTCGAAGAGCAGCATCGCCAAGACGATACGACGTTCCTTTCCATTCTCGCTGCGATACGCGCAGGGGACTGGGATCATACGCACGTGTCACTAATAACCTCGCGCGAGACTGAGTTCGACGGCCTTGATGAGGACGTGCCACAACTTTTCACACACAATGCAGACGTTGATCGCATTAACGCTGCAGCACTGCAAAAGCTTCCGGGTAGTGGACGTACCTTCGTTATGGACGCTGCAGGCGGGAAACCATTGATCGAAGCGCTGAAGCGTGGCTGCCTTTCGCCTGAGTCTTTGGTTCTTAAGGAGGGTGCCGTCGTCATGGCTACCAAGAACAATCCTGTAGCCGGGTACGCAAACGGCACGCTCGGTACGGTAATAGGATTCGAACGAGGATCTGGGAACCCTATTATTGAAACGCGTGACGGGCGCGAGATTCCTATAGCGCCGGTTGATTGGGCGGTTGAGGAAGGAGGGAAAGTGCGTGCCAAGATAACGCAGATACCGCTTCGCCTTGCGTGGGCGATAACAGTGCATAAGAGTCAGGGACAGAGTCTCGACGCTGCCGCTATGGATCTCTCACGCGCCTTTGAGTATGGCCAGGGCTACGTAGCGCTTTCTCGAGTACGCACCCTTGCAGGAGTTCATCTTCTCGGGTGGAGCGAGAACGCGCTTATGGTGCATCCGCGTGTAGCGGCGCTTGATCGCGAACTCAAGGAATCATCCGCTGCGGCAGCGCGCACGTTCACAGCCCTCGAAGCGCAAGGGGAGCGCGACGTACTTGAGCGTAACTTTATTCAGGCGCTCGGAGGCTCTCTTGAAGCTGTGGCTCCCGGAGAGCGCCCGCTCAAGCGCACAACGGTAGAAGAAACCCTCGCACTTCTTGAAGAAGGAAAATCGCTTATGGAAATTGCGAAGGCGCGCGCGCTTACACTTGGCACCATTGCGGACCATGCAGAACGTCTTTTAAAGACGAAGCGCGTGGATCGCGAAACTGTCGAAGACCGCATCCCGCAGCGCCTACATGGGGCACTCAAGACGGTCTACAAAGCATTTGATACACACGGCACGGAAAAGTTGACGCCCGCGCATACAGCACTCAAGGGCAAGTACTCTTTTGACGAACTCAAGCTTGCGCGTGCTCTCTACGTAGCAGAGGGATAAGGTACACTAGTAGCGCATGCATGTTCCGTTTCTAGAGACTGTGCGCACACGCCGCTTTACGCGGCGTCATCTCGTACTCACGGGAGTTGCGATTGTATTCCTACTTGCAAGCTTCTTGCTTCTTTACGCGCGATACTTCGGTCCCGTGTCAGCAAGCGCAATCCCCGCTACGGAGTTTATTGTCGCGCCCGATGCGGAGTTTGATACGGTAGTGCGCGAGCTTAAGGAGCTCGGCTACATTAAGAGCAGAACTGCTTTTCGGGTTGCGTACGGCGCTGCAGGGCAGTTTCAAGAGATTCGAGAGGGAGGCTACATGATTAGTCCTTCTATGGATGCGTGGACCGTGGCGGAGCTTCTCTCGCGTCCGCCGTACCTGGCATGGATTACGTTCCCGCCAGGCTGGCGCAAGGAGCAAATTGCAGATCATCTTGCAGACAAGCTCAACTGGACTCCCGAGCAGAAGCAAGACTTCATCGGCGTGCACACCGCAACCGCTCCAGAGTTTCTTGAAGGCGTGTATTACGGAGACACGTACCTTATTCCGTCAGACCAAGACCCCGCGCAGGTTGCTGCGCGTCTGCGTGACCGGTTTAACGAAGTATTCGCGCCGTACGCTGCACAGACAGTTGAAAAGAATGTGACGTGGACTGAAGCCCTCATCATGGCCTCGCTTATCGAGCGCGAGGCTGCGAAGAACGACAAGCATCTCGTCTCCGGCATTCTCTGGAACCGCATTAATGACGGTATGCGTCTTCAGGTTGATGCGTCCCTTCAGTACATCCGCGGACAGGAAGGGAATTGGTGGCCGGTGCCGCGTCCGGAAGACAAGGATCTAGAGTCGCCATTTAATACGTATAGAAACAGCGGGCTGCCCCCGCACCCCATTACGAATCCTTCGCTTGAGTCTATTGAAGCGGCGCTTAATCCCGAAGACACCTCGTGTCTTTACTACCTTCACGACAACGACGGGCAGATTCATTGTTCTGCGAGTTACGCGGGACACCGGGCGAACGTAGAGCGATATTTGCGATAAGAAAGCGCGTGACGGTAAACGTCCGCGACAGTATTTAAATAACAAGAGCCCCAAAACGGGACGTGTGTGTTTTGGGGCTCTGCCCCGTATCAGGTTCTCCCAAAGAGCCGGTCCAGACCTGTGAATAGGTGTGTTTGGACAGCGATGAGGGAAAGTATCGATGCGCCGTGTATGGCGTATGCGACGTAGTGCGACAGGAAACCCTTCCAAACCTCGTGAAAGGTGAGAAGGTTGATCGCGACGAAGAAGGCAAAAAGGCCTACGTACATCACGATGTCCCAGATGAGCACATGCCACCGTCTCCAGGGTGACGCTATGAGAGCCTTAGAAAGCCGATAAAGCGTGTACCCGAATAGGGCAGCAAGACTGATACAGGTTACTAGTGTTAGAAGGATCTCGTCTGGTGAGTTGAACACCATTGCTGACTCCTTTGAGGTCAGTGTTGATACCAGGGATACTTTACCTTATTTTGATAAATAGTCAATAAATCAAAACAGGTGTACGTTGACTATACCTCTATATAAAGGTATTTTAAGGACATCAGCCCGCGGGGCATTTTTTATTGCAAACCCACTATGGAAATTAGAAACATCGCCATTATTGCGCACGTGGACCACGGCAAGACCACGCTTACCGACGCCATCATGAAGCAGACTGGTGCTGCTGCTGAGGGTGTGTCCATGGACTCCAACACCATCGAGCACGAGCGCGGTATCACCATCTATTCGAAGAACACTTCGGTTGAGTACAAGGGAACGAAGATCAATATCGTGGACACTCCGGGCCACTCCGACTTCGGCTCTGAAGTGGAGCGCGTGCTTCGCTCTATTGATTCCGTACTTCTTATCGTAGACGCGCAGGAAGGCCCCATGCCGCAGACGCGCTTCGTGCTTAAGAAGTCTCTTGAGCTCGGCCTTAAGCCTATCGTGGTGCTCAACAAGATTGATAAGCCAGCGGCAGATCCCGCACGCGCAGAGGAAGCAGTACTCGAGCTCTTCCTTGAGCTTGGCGCGTCCGATGAGCAGTCTGACTTCACCACCGTATACGCAATTGGCCGCGAGGGTGTTGCAATGCGCAAGCTTGATGACCCAAAGGTAGACCTCATGCCGCTTCTTGATGTAGTGCTCGAACAGGTTGCACCAACCTCAAGCGAGGAATCTGCTGCAAAGCCACTGAAGCTGCAGACCTTCAATCTGGCGTACGACAACTTCCTCGGACGCCTCGCTATTGGTCGCGTGTACGAGGGCGTCGTAAAGGCGGGACAGACGGTAATCGTTAAGAAGTCCGACGGCACTCCGCGCAACGCGAAGATCACAAAGGTCTTTACCTTCAAGGGACTTGAGCGCGTTGATGTTCCTGAGGCAGGCGCAGGCGACATTGTTATTGTCGCTGGTATTGATGACGCGTACATCGGCGAGACTATCACGACCGATCCGGACCTTGCGCCGATGCCCGCAATTGCTATTGATGAGCCAACCATCACCGTTAACTTCCTCGTTAACAACTCGCCGTTCGCAGGACGCGAAGGCAAGTACGTAACAAGCCGCCAGCTTCGCGAGTACCTTGAACGCGAGCTTGAGGTTAACGTGGGACTGAAGGTTGATTTCGTATCGCCCGACGCCTTTAAGGTCTCTGGTCGTGGCGAGCTCCATATCGCTATTCTTCTTGAGAACATGCGCCGTGCTGGGTACGAGATGCAGGTTTCGCAGCCGCAGGTAATCATCCGCGAGGAAGAAGGCCAGAAGCTCGAGCCGTACGAGGAGGTGACGATTGATACACCAAGCGAATTCCAGGGCTCCATCATCGAGCGCCTCGGTACGCGTGCGTTTGTTATGCAAAACCTCGTGCAGGACGGCGACAGCGTGCGCCTCACGTTCGAGGGTCCAACCCGCGGTCTTCTTGGATATAAGAATCAGTTCGTGGTGGACACGAAGGGAGAGGGAATCCTTTCAAGCCGCGTGCTTGGCTTCAAGCCGTACGCAGGAGAGATCAAGAAGCGTCAGGTTGGCTCCATGATTTCTATGGCAACCGGTAAGGCGCTCGGGTACGCGCTTTGGGGTCTTCAGGAGCGCGGCACGCTCTACATCGAGCCTGCAACCGAAGTGTACGAGGGTATGGTTATCGGAAACACCTCGAAGGGCGAGGAGATGGTATCGAACCCAACGAAGGGCAAGAACCTCACCAACGTCCGCTCTTCTGGAAACGACGAAGCCATCAACCTCTTCCCAGCGTACACGCTTACTATTGAGCGCGGTCTTGAGGTTATGTCTGAGGACGAGTATCTCGAGATCACGCCGCTCTCCGTTCGTCTGCGCAAGCAAGGACTTACCGAAAGCGAGCGCGCAAAGGCACGCCGCTAGCAAGCATTGTTTGGTAGGGAAAGCGCCGCACCTGTGCGGCGCTTTCTTCATGAATGCTCCAGATTGAGTAGCGTATGGTGCGGATATACCCACTTAACCCATTCCGCATGCTCTATACCATCGCAGCGATACTTCTTGTTCTTTGGCTTCTGGGCGTTGTTACGTCATACACGCTCGGAGGCTTCGTGCACCTTCTCCTTGTTATCGCGATTATCGTGATGCTCATCCGCCTCATCCAGGGAAAGAACCCTATTGCATAGGCAGGTTTGTTATCGGAAAAGACCCTGTTTTACAGGGTCTTTTCCGTACACTACTTGCTAAAATGGGCAGTTCTGCTATACTTTTTTCACAACGGTTCCTCCTCGTACGTCGTCTTGAAGCGTAGTTTCAGGACGAGGGAAGAGCGCAAACGCGCCTCCTGAACACGCTTGAGAACGGTTGAGCCACTATTCCTCCGGCTCTTTATGCGAGGAACGCACAGCCCAGGCTGCGCACTAGCAGATACATACATGGATTCTAAGAAAAACTCGCGCTCGCGCGGCCCTCGTGCCGGCGGCGCACCTACCCGCGCCCGTGGCGGACGTCCGGCTCCTATGAGCTCGGCTTATGAGGCAGGCATGCGCTTTGCCCTTGATAGCGGATGGAAGCGTCCGGCTACCGCAGCGGTTGAACCGAAGCGGTCTCGTTCCCGTCCTTCAAGCGGACCATCGCGCGGTCCTCGTCGTGATTCTGGACCTCGTCCAGATCGCGGACCATCGCGCGGAGGAAGCCGCGGCGGATCCCGTTCGGGAGGCCGCAACTTCCAGGAAATGAACGTCGACCTTTCACGACTCGTGAACAAGGCACAGCCTGCAGCAGAAGTTGAAGCATATGTACCACAGCACGCCTTCGAAGGTTTCGCTGTAGACGAGCGCCTCAAGGAGAACATCGCCGCGAAGGGATACAGCCTCCCAACACCTATCCAGGACCAGTCTATTGTCCACGTACTCGCGGGCAAGGACATCGTGGGTATTGCAAACACCGGTACCGGAAAGACCGCAGCATTCCTTATTCCACTTATTGATAAGGTGCTCAAGTTCCGTGCCCTTGGACAGAACGAGCGCGTACTCATCATGGTGCCTACGCGTGAGCTTGCGATTCAGATCGAGGATGAGTTCTTCGGCTTCGCAAAGCGCCTTAACATTACGAGCGTAACCTGCGTGGGTGGTGCAAACATCACGCCGCAGATCCGCGTTCTTCGTCGCAACCCTTCGTTCGTTATCGGAACGCCGGGACGCCTCAAGGACCTTATGGAGCGCCGCGAGCTCGATCTTTCCGCGTTCGGCACTGTTGTGCTCGACGAGGCAGATCGCATGCTCGACATGGGCTTCATCGATGATATGCGCTTCATCATGAGCACCATGCGTGCAGAGCGCCATACGCTCTTCTTCTCCGCGACCATGTCGCGCGACATTGAGAAGCTTATCGGCGACTTCCTTAACCATCCGGTACTCGTGAAGGTTAAGACGCGCGAAACGTCGCATACGATTGATCAGGACGTAGTGCCCGTGCATCATTCCCAGAAGTTCGACAAGCTCGCAGAGCTCCTTCGCCTTCCTGAGTTTGAGAAGACGCTTGTCTTCGGACGCACGAAGCACGGCGTAGAGCGCCTTGCGAAGGATCTCAGCCGCATGGGCATCAAGGCGGAGAGTATCCACGGAAACAAGACGCATGGCGCCCGTCAGAAGGCACTCATCGCATTCAAGAAGAATGACGTACGGGTCCTTGTGGCAACCGACGTTGCTGCTCGCGGTCTTGATATCTCGGGAGTCTCGCACGTGATCAATTACGACCTTCCGTCGACCTACGAGGACTACACACATCGTATTGGCCGCACCGGACGCGCCGGAAACGCAGGCAAAGCCCTTACTTTCATTCCCAACTAGGGAATAAAAGGGCGTACAAACCCCCGGCTCGACAGAGCCGGGGGTTTGCTATACTTAGCGCCATAGCACTTAAGGGCAGATATTCACTATGGAAACTACGCAAACAGGGGGCGCGGGCACGTTCTTCGAAAAGTACGGCACCGCCCTCGCAGTTCTCGTCGGCGCACTCATCATTGGCGGCGCATTCGCATTTGGACAGGGAGGTGATCGCACAGGCGAGCCTGCTGAGTCGGTAGCGGTTGATATCAAGGAAGTTGATCTTGAATCAAGTCCGTACGTTGGCCCGAAGAACGCTGACGTAACGATCGCTGTTTGGTTTGATTATCAGTGCCATTTCTGCAAGCAGTTCGAAACAACTACGCTCAAGCAGGTTGTCTCAACATACGGCGACAAGGTTCGCATCGTATACAAGGACTTCCAGTTCCTTGGCGTAGGATCGAACGATGCAGCACTCTACTCGCGCGCAGTATGGGAGGCGTACCCGAATCGTTGGGGCGAGTGGTTCTCCGGCATGTTTGAGGGCACTGAAGAGGGAACCCTCGACGTTGCCGCTATGGACGCACTTTCGCAGCGCCTCGGACTTGATGTTGAGCGCATTGCAAAGCTCCGCACTGACAACGCCGCTGAATACCAGGCTGCTATCGATGCAGACCGCAACGAGGGCCAGGGCTTCGGTATTAACGGAACTCCGGGAACTATCATCGGCACCCAGCTTCTTGCGGGGGCGCAGACATTCCCAACCGTGCAGACGCTTCTTGACGCTGAGCTCGCACAGTAGGCCTACACAAAAGGCTTAGACAAACCGCCGCCCGAGAGGGCGGCGGTTTGCTATCATGGGGTTATGATGCCCGTTGAGGTAGAGGTCTCCGACCGCATGCAGCGCGGGTATAGATATATGCGCACGGTTCCCATGGGCGAGCGCTTCGATCCTGAGTTTACGCCGGACCTCACGCCGAAAGAAATGCTCGCGCTCGGGGTCTTTGGTGGCAAGTACATGACGGACTGTCGGGATGAATTTCCGAGCGATTGGTTCGAGCATGCGAAGCTTTCGCCCGACAAGCATGACAAGCAGCTCAACTTCTTTGGTGAAGACGCGTCG
>DAORIM010000021.1:0-13522 GCA_035438505.1 Minisyncoccota bacterium | reverse complement strand
AAGGCGAGTTCATCGCTGCATGGCTGGCTGACCCGCAAACCAAGATCAAGACGCCGGGCTTTGACAAGACCGAACTCAGACCCTGCGATGTGCTCTTGTTTTTCTAGGCTTCTGCAGACAAGCGCAGGCGCCTTGCCGATGTGCCTGCGTCCAAACTGTGCCGGGACGATCCAGAGATCGCCCGGCTGGCGTCGCACAATCTCGCTCTGCGCCAGTTGCGTGTGCGTCCGAGGGCGCACATACCGGGCGTCGAGCTTATTGTTCGCACGGCGCGTGCAGTAATCGATGAAGTGCGTGTGCCGTTGCCGATGCATGCGCTTCACTTCGTCCGTTCCAGCAGTATTAGCAGGCACAGGTCGAGATGGCGGACCCTTGCGGTGCGCAGCCAGCGCCTGCAGTATTTCTCTGTTCGCGTCTTCATGCGTTCCAAAGAACGCGGGGTTGATGAGACAGAACGCAGCTTCAGCGCCTTCCGGGAGCGGGAGCTCCGGGAGGACCTCCTTCACATAGTTCCAGGCGTATTCAGCATTGAGATCAGTCCAGACGGAAAGTAGAACTTCAATCTGGCGCTCGATGTCCTTTGGCTGATAACGGCGCGGGTAGCCGATCGCTCTTGTTTGCACGTATATTCCTTTTTGCAACGAATGGTCTTCTTTTTGCATTGTAACACAAAAACTGCATTCTTCAAATACTCTTCATCGTTTATCCCCTGCATTCATTGCGTTTTGTCCGAATCCGTAGCATACTGCGTATAACTCGCCGAAACTCCAAATTGCTCCTAGCGTTCGGCATCAGCGAGGTTATTGTTATCCAGGAATCACAAGCCACATGGCAAACAGCAAACTATACGTTGGCGGTATCCCGTACCGCACAACCGAGGATGAGCTTCGCACCGCTTTCGAGGAAGCAGGCGCAGTTACGTCCGCAAGCATTATCAGCGACCGTATGACCGGCCGCTCACGCGGATTCGGCTTCGTCGAGATGGCATCTGAGGCTGAGGCCCAGGCGGCAATCGACCGTTGGGACGGCAAGGAGATGGACGGGCGCATGCTCTCCGTTTCTATGGCGCGCCCTCAGGGTGATCGTCCAGCAGGTGATCGCGGCGGCTTCGGCGGCGGCGATCGCGGCCCTCGCAACGGCGGTGGCTTCGGTGGCGGTAATCGTGGCGGCTTCGGCGGCGGCGATCGCGGTGGCTACCAGGGCGGCTACTAAGCCTTCCCTAAGAAAAAGACCTCTCCTTCTGGAGAGGTCTTTTTCTTTTGTGCTGCTTATATCTGCGTAACGTCGCGCTTGGTTGCTTCTGCGCTCCAGCCGATAAGGTTGGCGACAAGTTGGAAGAGCGATGCTGCCGCGGCAATGGAAAGAATAAGCGCGAGAGGGAGCACAACGGCGGGCGCTGCTGCGTACCCGACGTACGCAAGGAACGCGAACCACATGCCCGTGCACCAGGGGCACCCAAGGAGGCTCCCTGCAGTGCCCAGGAAGGAATCTTCCCTGCGCGTGCGGACCCAGTCTCGTAGATAGTCTGTTATGTGGTCATAGGTAAACAGACGCACGAGACGGAACGTCGCGAGCGACAGGAGCACCAAGTGGAATACAGGGATATCAGCAATAAGCTGGCCTCGTTCCGAAAGCCATAGAAAGGCTACGGTTATGAGTCCGATAAAGAAGACCGAGTAGAGAATGTTCCAGAAAGCTTTCATGCATAGAGGGTACACCCTTCGGCAAGGCTCGACGAATCAGGTACAGTGGATAGATGGATAGCACCGAGCGAGATCTCCTCATTCGAGACAAGTACAACGGGGACAATACCGTCGATCTTTCTGAGGATCTGGCGCGCCTTTCCCGAGGCGAGCCGCCTGCTTACGTTATTGGCTGGATTCCCTTCCTTGGCCTTCGGATAGATCTCGATTCGCGTCCCCTTATTCCGCGCCCCGAGACAGAGTGGTGGACAGAGGTGCTGCACGCGCGCCTTGCAGAACGCTTTGCCGACAAGTCCTTTCGATTTCTTGATCTGTGCGCAGGCTCAGGAGCCATAGGTCTATCAGTCCTTCACGCGTTCCCTGCTGCCCACGTTTCCTTTGGAGAACTCGTGCCTGAGCACGTTGCTCAAATCAAAAAGAACCTTGAGCGCAACGGACTCGACACCTCGCGCGCCTCAATTCAAGAAAGCGATCTATTTGCGGCATTCGCCGGCGAAGCATTTGATGTAATTGCAACGAACCCTCCCTATGTCCCAGACGGTCGAGTTCTTGATGCGAGTGTTACCGAGTTTGAACCCTCATCCGCGCTCTACGCGGGAAGCGACGGGCTTTCTTTAGTAAAAACGATAGTTGCGGAAGCGCCTCGCCATATTCTTCCGGGCGCTGAAATCTGGATTGAGTGCGATATCAAGAATGCAGAGGAAGCTGTTGCGCTTCTGGAGGAGACCGGAGCGCACGCCGAGATGCGCACTGACCTGTATGGCAGGCCCCGTATAGCCGTGGGATACTACGCGTAATGCTTTCTGAGCCGATTGAGCCTCTTACGCCGCCCGTCTTTCTCATGGGCGCAAGCACGGACGGCGTATTGTCTATCGTCTTTCTGGTGCTCTTCATCATTTGGACTATCTACACCCTCGTTGCTGCGTACCACTGGCTGCGGTATGGGCATCGTTCTGCGGTAGCGATACCAGCATTAATCGTGCATGTGGTTGTTTCTTGGCTTCTAGCCGGCTACGCCGCAAGCGGGCTTATAGCGTAACTATGGACGAATTCCAGCTAGAGGAGGGAGAACGAGTAGTGCGCACGGTACGCAAGCACTGGTTTGTACTCGTTGTTTCCTTTATTCCCTACGCCTTTCTTGCGTGGGTGCCTACGATACTCGGTCCCTTTCTTATCGCAATGTCTGCTGCGAGCCCCGAGACCGCAACTGCCTTTACGGGACTTACGGACGCAAATCCCTGGTTCCGCTTGTTCCTTGGTCTTTGGTGGCTGTGCCTCTGGATAGGCGCGTTTAATACCTTTACGCAGTACTACCTCAACCATTGGGTTATCACGACGTTCCGCATCGTGCGGGTGCGCCAGCGGGGATTCTTTGCGCGCGAAGTGGCCAGCTTCCAGCTCTCCCGCGTCCAAGACGTTACGACGGAAGTGAATGGTATCTTTGCTGATCTTCTTGGGTACGGGTCCGTGCGTGTGCAGACAGCCGGTACCGACTCAAACCATTTTGTAATGGACGGCATTGATGATCCGCAGGGTATGCGCGATCTGATCATGAGCGAGATTTCAGACCTGTACCGCGGAAGGAATTCTTCGTATCTCGGCGTCCATACGCAGTAGGAATAGTGTAAGTTCGCCCTCAGCGCTCGATTTGTTAGAATCGAGTGATGCGCGAAATTACGTTTGATATTGAAACCGCAAATATCCTCCCCACGATGGCGCGGCAGGATGTTACGCGTCTTGATCTAGCCGTAGTTGCAATCCATGACTCTGAGACTGGCGAGTTTTCTTCCTATAGCCAGGAAGAGCTCCCAAAGCTCTGGCCTATCCTCGAGAAAGCCGACACACTCATTGGCTTCAATTCTGATTCTTTCGATATTCCCCTGTTGAATAAGTACTATCCTGGAGACCTCACCCAGATCCGCTCTATAGACCTGCTCGTAGAAGTGCAGAAGTCTCTGGGGCGACGCATCAGGCTCCAGTCTCTTGCTGAGGCTACGCTCAAGGTTGGCAAGAGCGGAGACGGTTTACAGTCAGTGCGCTGGTGGCAGGAAGGCCTCCACGACAAAGTGCGTGAGTACTGCATCATGGATGTACGCATTACGCGCCAGCTCTACGATTACGCGCTCAAGAACGGAGCACTAAAGTTTAAGGACCTTAACCAAGCGAGGGATCTGAAGATTGATACGAGTAAGTGGCAGGAGGTGCCTGAAGCGCCGGCCTTTACGCATACGCTGGGGCTATAATTGCTTTTTTGCAATTTCGTGCTATTTTTTACTCAGTTCCTTCTCACCAGCCCGAAGGGGGTTACATGCGTGCGACCGTGCATATTTTTGCGCCTCTGCTGCCTAACCAGCACAAGAGGCTCGAAGACGCTTTGCGTCAAATCGGCTTCGAGACGACGCTCCACGACCGGAGAGACGTCTCGAACGAGCACATCCTCTGTCAGATCACGGATATTCCGGCAGAGCGGTTTCCGAATGATCAGTCGGTCCTCCGGCTGCTCACTCAAGCCCGCGACACTCTCGTGGATGAGCTCGGAACGATGTACAACATCCTCGTCGTCTCCGGCAAGCAGTCCAGCATTTTTTGGCTGAAGCTGGAGCCGCGGCCGATGAGGGCCTACGGCTGACGACCCGCCCCGCGCACTTGCGTGGGGCGGCACTGTTTTATATGCGTGCTATGATTTTTTCATGGATATACAGACTGCCCGCCGCGAGTACCTACTCCCTGGCGCTATCGTGCTTGCAGGGCTTTTGCTAGCGTTTACGGTTTACGCAGTGCGCACTGAAGAGTCTCCAAAGCTTGGTGCGGGAGACCCGGCCAATGTACGCCCGGTTACGCCTGCCGACCGAATAATTGGGAACCCTGAGGCTCCCGTTGTCTTTATTGAGTACGCGGACATCGACTCTGAATACAGCAAACAGTTCCAAGCAACGATGCAGCAGCTCATGAGCGAGTACGCAGGAACAGGACGCGTTGCGTGGGTGTACCGGCACTTCCCCCTTTTAGATCAGCACGCAGCCGCAGCGTCCCATGCAGAGGCCGCAGAATGTGCTGGATTCCTTGGAGACGAGGACGCCTTCTGGCGCTTTATTGACGCGCTTCAGAGCGCGTCACCAGGCGAGAGCGAATTCCCTGTTGCCGGGTACCAGAGTGTCGCTCGCTCGCTTGGAATTCCTGAAGCTGAATTCATGCAGTGCCTTGAGAACGGCCGCTTCACCAAGAAGGTATACGATGATGGCGAGAACGCGCTTAACTCAGGCGCCGAGGGTGCGCCGTACACCATCGTGCTGATTGAGGGCCAGGAGCCTGTTGGTATACAAGGTGCGCTTCCCTACGAAGATATGAAGCGCGTTATAGAAGACGCGCTCGCGAAAGCGCCGTAAGTTCGTATGGCGTTCGAATCACGTAACAAGTTGCCGGTACGGCGCACCGAAGCTACAGCGTTAGGAAAAGAAGGTCTTCGGGACAGAATCTTTGACCAGCTTGTCGCCGGTAAGATTCTCGACACCTTCATGGACGAACTCTACGAACAAGAGTTTGATGAAGCAACGATTGCTGAGATCACAGAAGTGTTCTCTGGGCTTTCTGAGTACGATAAGCGGGCAGTGCTCGCTATCCCTGCACAGATCAGGCCGCAACAGTTTGCGCGCTATACAGTGCAGATAAAGTCCGGCGCTCTTACGGGAAAAGGAATGGTTGAAGATATCCTTGCGAAGGCCAAAAAGTACGGATTCAACCTCGGCTACCATCTCTCGCCTGTAGACATTCGCCCTGATAAGGATGGCTCCTGGGTTATTCGCGGTACTGAGAAAGACCACCGACGTGACGACCGTGCGATGGCGTACTACAGCAGCGACTACAGTCATCGGTATCTCAAGAAGCCGTCCCGTTTCCTTTACGTGATTCGCGCTGAGACTGGTGAAGACACGAGCCATTACCAAGATAACGATGGTAGCTGGGGCCACGCATCCACACTCTCCGTTATCGAGCAGATCGATATGCCTGCACTCGAAGAGGAGCTGGAAAAGCGATTTAAAGCGCTTGAGGAGGATACTAAAAACAGCTAGAGGGAGGCGCGTCGCGCCTCCCTCCTTTATTCTTCATCAGTGCCGGTGCACGCATCGGCCAGATGGATTTTCATGTTCTGTCTAAACTCGTCTTCACCGTACTCCTCGATCAGGAGCTTGGCCCACACTCCTATCTTGATCGTATAGGCGATCGAGACGATTGTGCTTGTCGCACCCGGAAGGATGCAATGGCCCTGGTCTTTCAGTTCCCTTGCGAGCTTTCTGAAATTGACCACGTCAGTCACGTCGGTATTACCCATCACACCACCTGTGCGGCTGTTTCTATTCTGGATTCACTATACCACAGTATAGATTTCTGTCTATACTTCCCTAAAGAGGCTCAGCAATTCGTCGTACGGGCTTTGTTCCCCTACCCGCCAATGTCCGGAAATGAGCTCCTCGAGGACTTCGGCAAGACAGCTGGCAAGTGATGCGCGCGTATCGGCGTTGAGCGCAACAGGGTGCTCAGTTATGTCGTCTCCGACCTGCACAATAAGGGCGCTCGTAGTAGTATGGCCGTTTTCGCGTAGCAGAAGGTCATAGAACGCGAGTTGGCGCTCGAACTTCTCTTGATCTTTCTTATCAAGAGTAGAAGAGGTTTTAAAGTCTACGATGCATTCCCCATCGACTCCTTTGAAGACTGCGTCTACCTTTCCCTTAAGGAGGACCTCGTGACCGTTAACATTGCGTTCAATACGGAACGTTTCCTCAATAGCAACCGCCTCGCGCTCAAGCATTGCACTTCGGAGGTACGAAGTGAGGCAGGTACGCGCCTGACGTTCGAGCTGCGTGAATGTGTCGCCACGTGGGAGTAGCGACTTTCTGAAAGAACGTGCGAGCTCCGCCTGTGCGAGCCCTTCTCGCTCTTCCTCAGATCCGCTTTTCGCGCGCAGATATGCAGCTATGGCAGCATGCACAGCATTTCCAAGCACAATAGCGCGGGACTCGGGCTCCCGGAGTCTCAGTACGCGCTTTGCGAAGAACACTGAAGGAGATTCTAGATATTCATTGAATGCAGATGGCGAAAGTCCCTCGTGCGCCAGATATGCGCGCGTAAGCTCGCACACGAGCGCAGGTGCTTCAACCGTCGCATGAAGAAGTGGAAGTGGGTCCTCTGGCACTCCCTCAATCCTTGGAAGTCCTTGCGGAAGCAGAGACATGGGCGCCTCGTCCTTACCTTCTGAGCTTGCTCGTGGATATGAAAGAATGAGCGCGTCTTTGGCACGCGTAAGCGCTACATAGAAGAGGCGAATAAGTTCTTCGCGCTCACGTGCGACTGAGAACGGAGACGGTATGAGCGAGGACTTGCCACGTCCTTCCCATTCGCGCGTAGAGAGTGCCGTTACGAACACCCGCTCGAACTCCATACCCTTCGCCTTATGCGCGGTTATAACAGTTACCTGACCTTCATGCTGTGTCCGTGAAGACTTTATGGCACCAATCTCATGCTCACGCGCTTTTCCAAAACCTTCCATAACTTCGGCGAATGTGGCGTTTGGGTCGCGTCGAGCGAGCTCCTCGATATGAGTCATGAGTTGGCGCACGAGCGGGATATCTTCGCTAACACCTTCTCCTGAGGAGAGGAAGTATGCACGAGCTCCTGAGTCCGCGAGGATATAGGAGAACGCGTTTAAGGGCGGTACGGATTGCGCTTTGGTGCGCAGATCTATAACGATCTGGGCGATACGCGGAAAGGCTTCTGCAAGTGATTCCTCGAGCTCCCAGTCTCCATGCGTCCTAAGGAACTTCGCGCGATCCGCGACAGTCTCCTCCCACCACGGCGCGAGCAAGGCTTCACGGAGCATCGAGGGTGCGTTCGGATCTGCGATGGCGTGCATGAGGGAAAGGAGGAAGCGTATGGAAGGGCGGCCCTCAAGATCTATATCGCCTGCGCGGAGTGCTGGTATGCCCCGAGCGCGCAGATGAAGCGCGAAGAGGTCCGCCGTCTTGTTCTTGAGGGTTATAACCGCAATCTCATGAGGTGCAACGCCTTCTGTAATAGCCTGCTCAATCAAAGTTGCTACCTGATCGCGCTCGGCAAGCGCGTCGCTTGCTAGAAGTACATGTGCGGTACCTCCCGTGCCACGGAATCCGGAAAGCTCAACGTGCCCGCCAGTTGCAGACGGGAGCGCTCCTAGGAGTCCGTGTGAAAGGTCGAGAATGTCCTGGTACGAGCGATAGTTTTCCGTTAGCGGAATAACGGTTGTTCTTGGGTAACGGCTCGTGAAGGTCTCAAAGTGTGTGATATCAGCTCCCTGAAAGCCGTACACGGCTTGCTTCTCGTCTCCTACGATAAAGAGGTTCGGGTGCTCGTCGAACGCGAGGGCGTCTAAGAGCGCATGCTGAAGTGCATTTGCGTCCTGGTGCTCATCCGCTAGCACGTACTGATACTTCTCTTGGAGATCCGCCCGAAGTGCTTCGTCTTCCTTGAGCGCATCGGTAGCGAAGCGAAGGACGTCCGTGTAGCCATACACTCCAAGCTCGTCTTTGAGCGCCCGGTACTGGTCTATAAGGTCTGCGGCCTCCCTGCCTTTTATGAGACGCTCTGCACGCTTCTGTCCCGCGGCGTTGAGCTCTCCCATCTGCGCGCCACGCGCATACACAAGCTTCGGGTCGTCTTTGAGCATCTGTTCTTCCGTGTCGAGCCATGCTCGGTACGCGTCGGTTGTGATGCATTCACGTGTAAGCGAATCCTCGAGTGAGGAAAGGTCCTTGAGGTAATGGAACGGAGACTTTGGGGTCCGGAGTTTCGTGTCGCCGGCGTTCTCAAGCACCGCGCGCCATACCAATACTTGCTCTACTTCGCCCATGAGTCGGCGATCAGTGTACTCCGGGAACGCTTCAGGGTGCGTGCGCAGGATCTCGCCTGCGAATCCATGGAATGTGAATACGTTAACTTTGCGCGCCGCTTCCTCGCCGATAAATACGGCGAGGCGGCGAGAGACAGTGCGCGCTGCCGAGTCAGTGAATGTGAGGACAAGAATGTTCTCAGGGGCAGTGTCAGTCGTGGTGCGCAGTATGTTTGCAATCCTGAGCGTGAGGATATGAGTCTTTCCAGTTCCCGGACCCGCCACAACAAGCACTGGGCCCTCTACAGTATCGACAGCCTTCTTCTGTGCCTCGTTAAGGCGGTTATAGGCTTCCAGGAACGCGGTCTGGTCCTTCATAGAGATAGTGTACCCGATTGAGCGTCAGCGACAGAATGTAATTGACTATAGTAAGTAAATATTGCATATTAGATTTAAATAGTTCATTCCAACTCAAACCGAATCAAGTGGAGGTATATCGTGAGCAACACCAGAGAATGCGACTTACTAATCGTGGGTGGCGGGCCCGCCGGGCTCTCCGCAGCGATCAACGGAGCATCGGAAGGCCTCAGGATCATCCTGATGGATTCTGGACCGGAACTCGGCGGTCAGGCTGCCAAGAGCAGTCTGATTGAGAATTACCCCGGATTCCCCGAAGGGGCATCCGGATCCGACCTTATTGGCCGATTCATCGAACAGGCCAAGAAATTCAACACTCTCGTCGAATGCCCGCAGACTGCCATCGGCCTGCGTGCAGACGGCAACAGACGAATCGTAACTACGGACGACGAGGAGATCATCGCTGCAAGGATGGTCATTCTGAGTGCGGGCCTGTCCTATCGCCGTCTCGCGGCGCCAGGTATCGGGCACCTCATGGGTCGCGGCGTTCTCTACGGAGCGCCGACCTACGACCCGCGGACCATGGGCTCGTGCAAAATCTGCATCGTCGGCGGTGCAAACTCCGCCGGTCAGGCAGCGATGCACCTGAGCCGTAATCCAACGGCGAGCATCAGGCTCCTGATCCGCAAGGATCTCAGAGCCCAGATGTCGACGTATCTCGTCGATCGTATTATCGAGACCGAAAACATCGAGGTCTGCGAAGGCGTCGAAGTTATTGGCGTCGACGGAAAGCAGAGCCTCGAGACGGTCACGATCAAGAAGATGGCAGACGGTTCCGAAGAACAAATCGACGCAAACCACCTGTTCATCTTCATCGGCGCCAGCCCGAAGACCATGTGGCTCAACGGCAGTGTCGCAATGGATGAGAAGAAGTTCATCCTGACCGGCCCTGAGCTTTTGGATTCCTGGAAGCTAACCGAACGATTGCCACTTGGCTTCGAGACGAGCATGCCCGGGGTCTTCGCGTGCGGCGACGTTCGCGCAGGCTCCACAAAACGTATCGCGTCTGCGGTTGGTGAAGGGTCCGTGGCACTTCAGTATTGCCACAACTATTCCCGACTACCAGGATTCGAGTGAGACTAACGGGGCCGCGACTTTGTCGCGGCCCTTTCACATTGAAATGGAGGGTTCCTTAGGTATACTCTGGGTACTCCCGATGAAGAGGTACTCAAGACCCAGCTTCCGGGAGGTGGGTGCCGTGATAAAGGGCAGTCTTTGTGGAAGAGGTTGAGGATCACATGCGCGCATACTACCTCAGTGACCACGAAGACGGTGCGATCGGGAGCGAAATCGAGTCTCCCCATTAGACGATGAGGTCTAGGTCCGAGATACACCGGTAAATCTGTCACACAGACTAAGTCCCACCAGTTAGGTCCGCGATTCGTCGCGGACCCTTTCTTTTACAGTCTCTAGCTATTACTGATGTGGGAGAGTCCGAAACTACTGAAAATGGTTATTCAGTAGCCGGGATCAAAAGATTACCAATTAAGAGCGAAGATTCTCGTCAAGAGTCTTACCTTTATCGTCCTTCCAAGCAGTCCATCCGTTAATAGAGCGCCCTGCAACCGTAGCAGCTGCAGCGGTTGGGCTTTTAAAGAATACGTCTCGCGTAAAGAGATAGTGATTTCCTTCTTTTCTAAAAGTTCCATCTTCTAAGAACTGTCTACGGGCTGCAACAGACCAACCCCAGAACGAATCAGTTTCCCGTACGCGGGCTCTAGACCCAAGGAGAACGTTCATACTGCCGTCTTCAAGAAGTTCTGAGGTAGCATCGAAGTCATCACTACGGAGAAAATACTTTATTGAGTCAGCTCGAATTTCAGCAACGGCTTGGAACACAGGGAAGCCAAGGACTTTGAGTATGTAATCAATCTTTGTGAAATAGTCTTTGACAATAGTGAGATCGAACTCGGAAAGACTGTTTTCCTTTGGAGAAACGTTATTTGTTATAGCGTACCGCCTTGCAACTACTGCCTGCGCAGATGCAAGATGCTCAAGATATTTAACCTTTGCCTTATCAAGGCCGCCAGTAAAGATAACAGCAGTACTCCAGAAGTCTTTCTTTGCGTCATGATTCTTAAGACGCTCGAAAAAGCGCTCTGATTCTCCGATATAGAGCTTTTGCTCAGTAGATTCATCAGACTCACCAAAAAGGAAGTAGATGCCAGGTTGCCCTGCTTCACTCCGAGACTCAAGTTCCTTAAGTTCAGTTCTTGGAACTATAAAGCATTTCCCACTCCAGCCGCTAAGCTCAAATAGCTTATAGCCTGTGGGCTCATTAGGGATGAGCATCTGGACGACCTGATTTTTCACCTGGTCATTAGATCACTGTACGATCCTCGTGGCAAATCAACGATTTCAATGAATAGCCTATCGCCCTGATTTCGTACGATTGTCCATTCTGCAGAGCATCTGACAATTCTCTGGAGTTGTTTTTCCACCCTTGCTCCACGGAATAATATGATCCGCTTCCATCTCGTCTATTTCGAAATGCTCGTTACAAACCGGGCAAATACCCTTTTGTTCGGTAAACTTCTTTATCTTTGTTTTCTCGTCAAAAGCTCGAAGCGATAGTGTGCGCTCGTTACCAGTTAGAAGATACTCGTAGATGCCCTTTTTATTGTTGACATCGTCGTCATCAATAAGCTGCACAATTCGCTCCTCTAATTCAGCTGGGTTCAACTTTTCATTTTTGTACTTATTATAGAATTCTCCCCACTGAAGTCCCTCCATTAACCTGGTTCGTGCACTGTCTTGATTTGGGAATATTTTTTGCACCCAATTAAAGACCGCCAGCCAGTACTGCCATAACTCCTGAGCATCAGTGTCATCTTTATGCTCATTCATATATCGTTCAATATGATCGTCTGAAATCCAACGAAGTGCGGTTTCCAAAACCTGCTGTCGTATAGGTGAACCGGCAACGAGTTTATCGCGACCATCCTGTATCGCAGGTGCGCCAGTTTTACTAAACCATCGCTTAGCATCGGTAAGCCAGGTACCAGTATGCTGTGCGTTCAAAAGCTCCTGTTCTGTTAGTGGCTTACCGGCAATGTTAATTGTGCGGAACCACGCAAGCTTCTCACTCGGTGTCCCTTCACATACATATACCGAGAGTTCGTACTCTAAAATCTGCTCCTGCTGATCCTTTGGTAGACTCGTGAAAGCAAGCTCATTACCGTCATCAAACTTTATTGGGATTATCTTTGTCACGTACTGACAAATAGACACAGTTCGCTGCTGCCCATCCATTAGTTCATAGTTCCCATCTTCATCTTCCGACCAATACATCGTATTGAGAGGGAACCCTTGCCGCACAGTCTTTATAACTGCATCACGTTCTTTACCTCCGTACACAAACTCTCGCTGGAACGCGGGGCGAATATTAAGCTTTCCGCCATAGCCTACTACGCCGTTCTCACCGTCATCCATATACCCATTCACCAAATCGCGAATGGTTATCTTGGGTAGGTCTTTTCCGGAAAGTCTAATTTTCATGGTATTTCCTTCGTTTTATAAACAGTCTTGAGTATTTTCTCTTCCCGTCAATAACGGCACACCCGCCCCTGTCTTCTGGGTGCTTCTTATACTGTAGCTCCTCAAGAATCTCTGGTGGTGCAGAAGCTCTCGTGTTCCCACTTCCCTGCCAGATAATATCAAACTGATTGGGGTTGTACTTATCGAGAAATGTAATTGGTACACCCATTATTCCGAAGTAATCCTTTGGGATTTCCTTATAGGTCTTCACTTCAATAGCTCCATAGTTATCATATGTTGGAAATTCTTCAGGAGAATAGGACTTCCAAAGTGGTACTTCCTGGTGATGCTTAGCGACATCCATATTCGTATACCAGCACGCAGTTGAGACGCGTGCAATCTTTTTGCCTGTTCCTTTATCTAGGTGATGATAGTGCTCAAAGTTATCAGGCACTTCAAAAAGCATGCCGACGTTGAAATTCGTATTACCCGTACGAAACTTATTATCCTTAATAAGTTTGAAGATATCTCTATTCGTTATAGCGTTCGTGTTTCCAATGATTAGAAACTTCTTGTCGTGCTCGACTAGTTGAGCCACGTATTCACGAAAGAGCGAGAACGGCGGATTTGTGATTACAATGTCCGCTTGCTTTAAGAGCTCAACACACTCTTCGGAACGGAAGTCGCCATCTCCTTCGAGTGGTCGCCACTCATTGTTCTTGTTTGCTTTAAGCTTCTCAGCGATATCGCGGCGATCTATTGCTCCGTCACCATTTAGATCTTGGACTTCGTTAATAAGAAAAGCATTTGCTGTTACTTTTGGACGACCCTTTTTTGGCGTAAGTGATATGTCATCGCCAAAAAGACCTAGTTGCGAATTCGCAATAGGTGAAGGGTTGTAGCTAGTTGCGATAAGTCGCTTAATGCCTAGCGCATTAAAATTCTCTGCAAAGAAACGAAAGAAGTTACTTTCAAACGGATCATCGCAGTTACAGAAAATGACCTTATCTTTAAGCTGGTCGCGGTAATAGTTGAGCTCATTCGCAATATCACCCATCTGCGTATA
>DAORIM010000020.1:0-13556 GCA_035438505.1 Minisyncoccota bacterium | reverse complement strand
CTTGGTATTGCGGCGGTTGGATGCATGATGCTCACCAATCCGACGCGGTTTGTCGAGACAACCGATCTCCAGGCGTACTGCCCGGGAGACAAAGTCTCGATCCAGCCGTACGTGCCCATTTCGCGTGTAGAAAACCCTGAGCTCTCACGGCGCTTCAAAGACGAGCATTTTGAAAAGTCGTTCAGCTCGAGCGCCTTCTTCATGTACCACAGAGAGAAGCTCGTCTTCGATGCCTACAGCGCTGAGGTCGGCGACCCGTGCGCCGGCGTAGTGACGGGTTTCGTTCCTTTGCGCTAAAACCCTTCAGGGCCTCCTTCGTGGAGGCCCTGCTTTTATTTCATTCTCGCCTGTAGCTCGCGAATGGAGCGGTTCCTGTGAATCAGTTCGTCGTTGCGAATAGACTCGAAGAGCTCGTACTCGGTGCGTGGATTCCTGCCATAGAACACGAGGAAGTCAGAAAATACCGGCGTATCGCGCAGACGCTCGCCGTGAAGCATGAGGAATTCCTGGTACTGGTGGTATGCGTGGTTCTCAAAGAGGTAATTGAGCTCAAGCGCTGATTTGCGCGAGATCATGTAGAGGAGGTAAATGGTCCAGAAATAGAAGAGCGCAAAGAGAAGGGGGATGAGCACGTGGCGGAAGAATCCTTCGCACTTAAGGCGCTTACAAATCTGCGCGAGCACCACGACGTGCATGGTCTCGTTGTCCTGCGCTTCGCGGGAGAAGGTACTTGTCTTCGTAAGTTCGATAGCGCGCTCCTCGTCCGCGTACAAGCCGGTTAAGAGGGTATAAGTAGCCACTTCCCATGACTGGTACGGAATGCGTGCGATAACCTCAATAGCTTTGAATTTCGAGTACGAGGGCTTCTTGCCGTAGACGAGCGTACCGGAACCTACGAGCAAGTAGCCGAATAGGCGCGCAACAAAACCAGGTTTGTAGTTGTCATACGCGCGTGCATACTCTGCCCGCAGTACGGGATCATTGAGTTCTTTTACTAGCGCTTCGTGTGCAGCGAACTGCTCTTCATTCATATACGTAAATCTATCACGCGCTACATCGAGCGAAGCATATCGCGCTCGATGTCGGCGAACGTTCCGCCAACTTTCTTCCCGGGGTTAAAGATATTCTCTGGATCAAAGAGATCTTTTGTCTTCTTAAAGAATGCGACGATCTCTGCCCCAAAGAGCTGCTCAAGGTACGGCGTGCGAATAATGCCGTCGTTATGCTCGCCCGTGGTGGTGCCGCCGTACTTGATAACGAGTTCGTATACCTTGGGAGACAGGGAAAGAATAACGTCACGACTCTTCGGGTCTTTCAGATTAAGAAGCGGGAAGATATGGAAGTTTCCGTTTCCAATGTGTCCGGTTACGGCATACGTAAAGCCCTCAGCATCAAGAAGGGAGAAGAGCTTCGGCAGAAACTCCGGATACGAGTCAGGCGGAACAACGAAGTCGTCGATGAATGCTGCCGCCGTGAGTCCTGGAAGGCGCTTACGCAGGAGCGCGAACGCTTCACGGCGCACCTTCCAGTATTTGCGCGCAGCCTTCTCGTCGCGCGCGATGCGCGTCTGTACAGGCAGGTCTGCAAGTGCCGCCATCGCCTTATTCGCTTGAAAGAGAGACTGCTCTCGCGTGTCTTCAGAAAACTCTGCCATAAGCACAAGCTTCGGAACGCCGCCCTTCAGAACGAGGCCAAGCTCAGGGAGGAACGCAATTCCTAGACGCGCAGCTTCGATAAGTCCCATCTGCGCGAGCATTTGGGGCATGAATTTAATGGCCAGTTCAAACGTATGGTCGTCATAGGATTCAAAGCTTTCTGGATTGAAGGGAAGTACGCGACGCACGATCTCTGGCAGCACCGCAAGATCGTCAAGAAAGACAACCAACATGCTTCGGTATCCCTGTTCGCGCACCAAGCGCAGCTTCATGCGCGTGGTGAGTGCAAGAGTGCCCTGTGCGCCGCAGATGAGCTTCGCAAGATTAAAGGTCCCGTCCTTTGTATTCCATACGTCCCACAACGCGTACCCGGCTGAGTTCTTCGATACTTTTGGTCGTGCGGCTTCAAGTACCTCCCGGTTCTCGCCAATAAGATCGCGCATACCGCGATATATCGTTCCTTCGAGCGTTTCGAGATTGCATTTGCGCTCAAGCTCGTCAGCATCAAGAGGACCAAAGGTTGTCTTGGTGCCGTCCGCAAGCACGACGTCTACGGACTCCACGTAGTCGCGCGTCTTTCCATACTCAAGACTGCGCTCGCCTCCGGAGTCGTTGTTAACGATTCCGCCCATCGCTGCGAGTTCCCTCGAAGCGGGGTACGAGGGCATAAGCTGGCGCCCTTCAGCAAGCGTTGCCTTCTCAAAGTCGCGATAGAACACACCGGGCTCCGTAATAGCGTAGCCATTACCTACCTCAACAACCTTGTTGAGGTATTTCGTAAACACCGCGACAACGGAGGTTGTGAGCGGGCCGCCGGACATATCAGTTCCCGCAGCACGCGCGGTTACGCTCGCTTCAATGCCGTCTCGCTTTGCTCCTGCTACGGTGCGCACAAGCGCCGCAACGTCATCTGCGTCTTTGGGATACACCACGAGCTCAGGAACTCGTGTAAAGACGCTCGTATCGCGCGCGTAAAGCGCTCTTGAAGCGTCGTCGCTCAAGACATCGCCCTTTATCGATGCGCGTAAACGCTCCTGTAGTCGAGTATCAGCCACTGCTGAAAGTATACCGCGCCTATGCGCGCTTTCGATACACAAGCGAGGACCAGTATGCTGCAAGAATGAATGCAAGGCCGATTGTGCCGGTTACGACCTCAGGCACGTGCCAGAGAAGATCAGCGAACATGGAAAGCGCGAGTCCGAAGATCGCCCAGTGCGCGCCGTGCTCAAGGAAGGCGAGCGTATCAAGTGTCTTCCTGCGTACGAGATAAATCGTAATGGAGCGGACAAACCATGCGCCAATACCCAGACCCGCGATAATGATAGGAAGGGAAGAGGTGAGCGCGAACGCGCCAATCACGCTATCAAGCGAGAACGCTGCGTCCAGAACCTCAAGATAGATAAAGAGCGCAAGGCCGCTCTTGGCCATGGACTCGGCTTCAACCGAGAACGCGCTCGTAATGCCCTGCGTGATGATGAAGAGGAGTACACCCACGACGCCGCTCACGAGCACAGTTGCCTGCGCTGCCGCGGGCACAAAGAAGGAAATAAGGGCGATGAGGGATAGTGCGGTGCCTATCTCAATAGCTTCAATGCGACCCCATTTCGCCAAATGCCGCTCAACACTTTTTATCCAGTGCACGTCTTTCGCATCGTTGAAGAAATACTTGAGCGCAACCATAAGGAGGAATGCCGCGCCGAAGGAGTAGATCGAGTAGCGGGCGCCCTCGAGCAAGTGCGCGTACTCAACAGGATTAAACGCTGCAAGCTTTGCAATTGCCCACGGCGACATGAATACGGACGCTGAAACGATAAGGATGGGGAGCACGAGGCGCGTGCCGAATACGGCGATCAGGATGCCCCAGGTAAGGAAGCGATTGCGCCACTTCTCATCCATTCCCGAAAGCACGCGCGCATTAACCACTGCGTTATCGAACGATAGGGTTATCTCAAGAATCATAAGGAGGAGCGCCGTAACAAACGCGCCGAACCCTAAGTAAAACCAAATACCCGCAAGAATGAGCACCGACACCGCGATCGGTACAGAAAAGAATTTCAGCATATTGTCCGAGTGTACTACGGGTGGTATCCCGCTACCTTAAAATTGTAGTGGAGATTGAAGAGATAGTTGCCCGTACCAACCACGCAGGCAACCGCAATGCGCGCGACAAGGTAATGGAAAGCAAGCAAGGAGACGAGCAGGGCAACGGCGCCGGTAATAACAAGTGCGCCTCCTCCTGCAAACAGGATAAAGTACAGATACCCGTGGTGCATCCTGCGCGCGGTCCCCTTAAACACATACCGACGCGATACAAAGTAGTTTATTGATACCGCTATAAGAAAGCCGAGTGCGGTGGACCAGTAGTACGGAACTCCGAGGAACTCAGTCATGATCCAGATCAGGAGAAGATCGAACGCGAACGTAGACCCGCCAACCAGCGCATATTTAAGAAACCGAAGCAGTGCAGGATTGCGGAGATGGCGCATGGTGTCCCCATGATAGCTCGAAAAAAGCGCAGTGGTATACTGGCTCAGTTATGACTGATTCGGCTCCCGCAATCCTCGTTACCAACCTCCGCAAGACCTACGCGAAGGATGGGAAAGTAGCCGGAACCGAGGCCCTAAAGGGCATTTCGCTTGAGATCCCCAAGGGATCCTTCTTCGCGCTCCTCGGCCCCAACGGCGCCGGTAAGACCACCCTTATTGGCATCCTTGCGGGACTCGTGAAGAAGAGCGAGGGAGAGGCAGCTATTGAGAGCATCTCCATCGATACGCACCCAGACCAGGCGAAGGCCAAGATTGGGATCGTGCCGCAGGAGTTTAACTTCGACATCTTCTCAAGGGTTATCGATATCGTGGTGAATCAGGCAGGCTTCTACGGTATCAGCCGCAAGGAAGCCATTCCAAAGGCCGAGCAAGTACTTAAGGACCTTGGTCTCTGGGAGAAGAGGAATTCGACGAGCCAGTCGCTCTCAGGCGGCATGAAGCGACGCCTTATGATTGCGCGCGCTCTTGTGCATGAGCCGGAGATTCTTCTTTTGGACGAGCCAACTGCAGGCGTTGATGTGGAGCTGCGCCGTGGCATGTGGGACTTCTTGCGCGAACTCAATAAGAACGGCACAACGATTGTGCTTACGACGCACTACCTTGAGGAAGCGGAGATGCTTGCAAGCCGTGTGGCCATAATCAACGGCGGCGAGATCATCGAAGAAGGAACCGTGAAGGAACTCCTCACGAAGCTCAATTTTGTAACACTTTTGCTCGATACGCAGGAACCAGTGAAGGACGCAGCGCTCGTGCTTCTGCGCGAACTCAATATTGAGCATGTGGACGAAAACACGCTCAAGCTAACCCTGAAGCCAGGCGAGACGGTGAATGATGCGATTAGGAAGATAGGCGCAACGGGCATCCAGGTTGTTAATATCCGGAATTCCGGAAGCCGTCTTGAGGAGGTGTTCGTGAACTTAATCGAAAAGAAATAGTATGAAGCGCTCACCAATCGTCATCGGCTTCTACACCATGATCCGCAGGGACGTGCTTCGTCTCTTCAGGATCTGGACGCAGACCCTGCTACCGCCAGCGATAACCATGGGGCTGTATTTTGCTATCTTTGGCGCCTTCATCGGTAGCCAGCTCGCGCCTATTGCAGGGCATACCTACATTCAGTACATCGTGCCGGGCCTCATCATGATGTCGGTTATCACGACCACGTACATGCACGTGGTAATGACGTTCTATTTCGCCAAGTGGCAGCACACGCTCGAAGAGCAGCTCGTCTCTCCGATGCCCGGCTGGGTTATCATCACGAGCTTCATCTCGACCGGTATCATCCGCGCATTTCTTACGGGTGTCATCGTTATCGCGATCTCTCTATTCTTTACGCACCTGTCTTTGTTCTCTGTTGGCGTTATCTTCGGAGCTGCATTCCTCACCGCGCTCCTGTTCTCGCTCCTGGGCCTCATAAACGGCATCTTCGCGAAGTCCTTTGACGACATATCAATCGTGCCAACCTTTGTGCTCACACCACTCACGTACCTTGGCGGCGTCTTCTACTCTATCGAGCAGCTTCCGGAGCTCTTCCGCAATCTATCGCTCGCGAACCCTATCCTGTACATGGTTAACGCGTTCCGCTACGGATTCCTTGGGGTCTCGGATATATCGCTCGCAGTCTGCTTTGCGGTTATGGGCGGTCTCGTGCTCGCAGCCTTCGGAGTTACGGTTTGGCTCTTTAAAACAGGAGCTGGGTTTAAGCAGTAGGTAAAAAGAAGGAGCTCGCCCGAAACAAATCGGACGAGCCCTTTTCAAAGCTCTGGCCTCAGTTGGCGCTACTTGAGCGGCGACTTCGGCAGGAAGGCGATCACGCCATCCATGTATGCTGGGGTCTCGAAGAGCACGAGACCTTCCGTTTCGGCGGGTCGCTCGTTCGAGCTTACGACGAGCAGCTGGTGCGTGACCGGCGTTTCGTCGGGTACAGGAACGAGATCGATGTACAGATACTCCAGGCCGTCGTCCAGCACTTTCTTCATCAGGCTGGCAGCGGCCAAGATCGTTTCGCCCTGGAGGGGTTCGGCGGTCTGGACGAACATATTCACGCGTCCGCCGCGCACGCTGCGAGGGAATTGCAGGTACCGCACGTGCTGCTCTTCGTCTTCGAAGAGTCCTTGTTCTGCACCCTTCGGAATCGAGATGCGCACAACGCCGCCCGTCCAAAGAGTTTCGCGGCTCGTGATCGCACGGGCCGTCTTCGCCGAGGCTGCGTGAGCAGCGCCAAAACTCGACATATCGGTATCTCCTCGTAAAGGGCAAAAGCACCCTATTCTTATAATACACCAAAAGATATAAAAAGTCAATAAGGCCACGGATAAGTTTGTACGGTCGGGGCCCCGCTAACGATTTACGCAGCGGGGCCCCGACATCAATCCTTGTGTTTTTGTATCATAGCGGCGCTCCTTGGCGTTAGCGTCCGGTTAAGGATTCTTCCCATCGTATGCCGGGCATCGTCTCCGTAGGAGATGCGCGGCGTAAATTGAAGAAGGAAAGAACGACGAGGCTATGACAGAGGTGCACGTATGCAGGTCCTGTGTCTTCCTCGTTAACAACTGTACGAAAAACACAATGAACCCGTTATGAACGGATTCATGAAGACGCTAGGAGAAATCAACAGAGACTTCGTTGGTGCCCTTGCTGCCGTCTACGAGCGGATCCGGAAGGTCCGTACCCTTGGCAACTGGAAGCGTAACGGTTATTTCCGTCCCTTCGCCAGGCGTGCTGCGAATAGCGATAGCGCCTTTATGCAGCCGCACGATCTCATTCACTATAGCGAGCCCAAGTCCTGAGGTTCCGGTACCAATGCCGCGCGCGCGTGACGTATCTGCGCGATAGAACGGCTCAAAGATATGGAACAGATCCTTCTGCTCAATGCCAATACCCGTGTCGCGCACGGAAAGCCTGATGCGCCCTGGAACATCGCTCGCACCCACAAGCACCGTTACGGTCCCGCTTTGGTCCTTTGGGGTATAGGTAATGGCGTTCTTGATAAGGTTCGTTGCAACCTGCTCAAGCGCAACAGCGCTTCCTTGTACGAGGCAAGCAGTACCCATATCAGAGACAAGGGAAACACCGCGGGAGTCAGCGAATTCCTGGTGCCTGCGTAGAGCGGTTTCTGCGATAGCTGCGAGGTCTGTGGGCTCAAGCTGCATGCGGCGCGGACGCGTAAGCGTATCGAACGAAAGGAGGTTGTTAATGGTTTCTGAAATGCGATCAAGCTCCGTAAGGGTGTCTGTGAAAGTTTCGCGGACGTCTGCTGGCAGCTTTTCGTCAAAGAGCGCAACCTCGGTGTTCGTTTTAATGATTGCGAGGGGCGTACGGATTTCGTGCGCTATGTTCCCGATAAAGCGCTTTTGGAATTGGAGCGAGTTGCGCGTGGGCCAGAGCGCAAAGCGGGCAATAATAAACCCGAACAGCACGTAGAGCGCGATAAGCGCGACAAATGCTACTGCGTACGCACGCTCCTTAACTTGGCCAACCTCGCCGGCAAGTGCCGCCGGGTCTGTTCCGGTCTCGTTGAAGATGCCCGCTGCAATACGCTCGCCCACGGAGCGAATGGTCTGCTCCTGAGCGTATTCAATGCTCCACAGGAATACTGAGACGGAAATAAAGGCGAGTGCCACTAACGCCACAACGACGTGCGTCGTTGTTTTGTAGAAGGGGTTAAACCGATACTTATCGATTAAGTCGGTAGCCCACGCCGCGTATGGTTTCGAAGAGAGGTGCGTCTGCATAGGTATCGAGCTTCTTGCGAAGGTTCTTCATATGTACATCAAGTACGTTGGAGAAGCCAGGGAAGTCAAAGCTCCACACATGGTCAAGAATACTCTCGCGTGTGAGGGCTTCGTCTGGATGGCGCATAAAGTACTCAAGCAAGGAGTACTCCTTGAGCGTGAGCGACATAAGCTTGCCGCCCTTCGTAACGGTGCGCGCGGAAGAATCAAGCTCGATATCGCGCACCTTCATAGTGGTTGGCAGGCTTTGCTCAGGACGGCGCAGCACGGCGTTAATGCGCGCTACGAGTTCTTCGAAGGAAAACGGCTTTGCGATGTAGTCGTCAGCACCAATGTTAAGGAGCTCAACCTTGTATTCGGTCTCGTCGCGAGCCGTAAGGATGATGATCGGTGTCTTCACTCCCTCTGCGCGCGCTTCGCGGGTGATGGTGGCGCCATCAATCCCCGGGAGCATGAGGTCAAGCAGAATGAGATCGTACTCATCCCTATAGAGGAGGATGCGGGTCTTGGCTTTCTCGCTCTCGGCGATCCAGTCAACTGCGAAGCCCTTTGATTCAAGGCCGCGTTTCAGGCCCTCGGCAAGCTTTGCTTCGTCTTCGACTATGAGTATGCGCATAGAAGGGGAGTTAGAGGCTAATCTGGGTGTTCCCAACTCTAACTAGTTAAGCATGAAGCCTTCATGAACGGATACTGATATGAAAAAGCCCGCTAAAATGCGGGCCGTCAGCAAGGCTACGAGCACAGGGCGTTGGGTTGAGAAAGGAGGTGGCCTCGCCCTGTGCTCGATTTACGCGCTTAAGCTAATTCATATGCACCTCAAAGGTTGCTGAAGGAGCATTCTCCGCGCTCGTAGATCCCCGAAAGGGCGCGCGCGGTAGCTAGAAAATAGCACACTTTTCAAACGTATGTCTTGCGCGAATGGAGATCCGTTTCGTACTCCACTGTCCACACTGAGGTTTCAATGAAGAGAACTTATACTAAGGGAACAACCCAGCCGAATGCAGTCGAGAAAGCGGAGGATCAGTGCTACGGCACCCCACAGCGCACTCGAAGTGGTCAAAAGAACCCTGCCAGCGTCCGAGCCAAGGCTGACTTATAAATGTGCCGCGTAACCTACGGGATTACCTATGAAGCAGGTCAAAAAGCGTAACGGGAGCATCGTCGATTTTGAACAGACAAAGATTACCGATGCACTGCGCAAAGCGTTCGCCAGTGTTGCTGTGCCGGCAGAGGAGGAGACGCTCGAGAGCCTTACCACAGGCGTTATCGAGGATCTAACGAATAAGTTCGGGGAGGAGCATATTCCTTCAGTTGAACATGTGCAGGATTTGGTAGAGCTCGCTCTTATGGAGGCGGGCTATCTTTCTGTAGCAAAGCACTACATCGTGTACCGCTACGAGCATACGAAGATACGCGAAGAGAAGAAGCAGGAAGTGCTTGAGAAGATTGAGGAAGACGGACTCCTCATCACCACCGCAAGCGGCAAGCAGGAGCGCTTCAACGAAGTGAAGCTCCGCCAGACGCTCGAACATCTTGCGAAGGAAGATACTGTCGGCTCGTTTGATATTGACCACATCCTTTCGCAGCTCAAGTACGAGCTCTATGAGGGCATGACCACGGCGGAAGTAGGAAAGGCACTCATCATGGTTGTGCGTTCCATGATTGAGCGCGACCCAGCGTACTCCCGTCTCGCTTCAAGACTGTTGCTTAATCGCCTCTACGCAGAAGTGTTCGGTGCGGAATTCGACAGCAAGAATCCGCTCGATGCGCATGAGCGCGTGTTTACGGAAAACATGAAGCGCCTCGTTGCTGAGGGCAACCTCGACGAGCGCATGACCGAGTTCGATCTCTCAAAGCTTGCGCGCGCGATGAAGGTTGAGAACGACACCCTGTTCGAGTACATGGGCCTTGAGATCATGATCTCCCGCTACTGCATGGAAGACCCCAAGCAGAAGAAGACGCTTGAGACGCCGCAAATGCTCTGGATGCGTATCGCTATGGGTCTTGCGATTGCTGAGAAGCCGGAGGAGCGCGAAGCCGCTGCGCTTGAGTTCTACGATGTGCTTTCGAACTTCCTCTACACCCCAGGAGGTCGTACGCTCTTCCAGTCTGGCTTTAAGAAGGCCCAGATGAGTAACTGCTTCCTTAACTCGGTGCCCGATTCCCTCGACGGCATCTTCAAGTCCATCTCCGACAATGCTCAGTACCTGAAATGGTCTGGCGGCACCGGTACAGACTGGACGAAGGTTCGTGCTATGGGCTCCTTTATTAAGGGCACGGGCGTACCAAGTCAGGGCATCGTGCCGTTCCTTAAGGTTGCCAACGACGTTAACCTCGCGATTAACCGTTCGGGTAAGCGCCGCGGCGCCGGATGTGTGTACCTTGAGACCTGGCATCTCGATATCGAGGACTTCCTCGAGCTCCGTAAGAACACAGGCGACGAGCGACGTCGTACGCATGACATCAATACGGCGAACTGGATCCCCGACCTGTTTATGAAGCGCGTTCGCGACGGGGGAGAGTGGACGCTCTTTTCGCCAAGCGACGTACCTGATCTCCATGAGATCTACGGATCTGCGTTCGAAGCGGCGTACATCGAGTACGAAGCCAAGGCTGACCGCGGCGAGATTGAAACCTTCAAGCGTATCCCTGCAGCTGATCTTTGGAAGAAGATGATCGGCATGCTGTTCGAAACGGGACATCCGTGGATTACCTGGAAGGATCCTTCCAACGTTCGTTCGCCGCAGGATCATGCGGGCGTGGTGCACAACTCAAACCTCTGCACAGAGATCACGCTCAACACGAGCGATGACGAGACTGCAGTGTGTACGCTCGGCTCGCTTAACTTTGCGAAGTTCGTAACAGCAGACGAGAACGGCACGCTCCGCTTTGACCATGAGATGGTTGCGCGCGTTACGCGCACAGCGATCCGCATGCTCGACAACGTGATCGATCTCAACTTCTACCCAACCAAGGACGCTGAGAACGGCAATACGCGCCATCGCCCGGTTGGACTTGGTGTGCGCGGATACCATGACGCGCTCTACATGCTCGGCATTCAGTTCGATTCGCCCGAAGCGCTCCAGTTCGCAGACGAGAGCATGGAGGTTGTTGCGTACTACGCAATCCTCGGCTCTTCAGAGCTTGCGAAGGCACGCGGCACGTACTCGAGCTACAAGGGAAGCAAGTGGGATCGCGGCATCTTCCCGCAGGACACTATCGACTTGCTCGAGAAGGAGCGCGGTGAAGAGATCAAGGTGAAGCGTGGCGGCAAGCTTGATTGGACTCCCGTACGCGAGCACGTGAAGGAGCACGGCATGCGCAACTCCAACACAATGGCGATTGCGCCGACCGCCTCAACGGCAAACCTTGTGGGCTGCATCCCATGCGTAGAGCCTATCTACAAGAACATCTACGTGAAGAGCAACAAGGAGGGCGAGTTCGTTGTGGTAAACAAGTACCTCGTCGAGGACTTGAAGAGGGCCGGTCTCTGGAGCGCCGGCATGCTTAACCGCATTAAGTACGCGGACGGCAGCATTCAGAACATTGATGAGATTCCATTCAACCTCAAGGAGAAGTACAAGGAGGTGTTTGAAATCGACGGCAAGTGGCTCGTGGAAGCGGCAGCACGCCGTGGAAAGTGGATTGACCAGTCTCAGTCCCTCAACATCTTCTACGCGGGAACTTCTGGTCGCGACCTCTCCGACATCTACTTCAAAGCGTGGGAGATGGGTCTGAAGACCACCTACTACCTCCGCACACTCGGCGCGTCCCAGGTGGAGAAGGCAACGGTCTCAACGAGCGAGTACGGCTCTACGCACACTCGCGGCGTTGTTGCAGCCGCTTCAGCTATCGGCGTAGAAGTATCCGTTGCAAGCGAGGCGCTTGCCCCAGCTGCGCCCGAGATCAGCATCCCGAGCGGATTCTCTCCGGACGAGTGGAAGGCAAAGATGGCACGCGTTGCTTCAGGAGAAGAAGCGGGTGTGTGCGAGAGCTGCGAATCCTAAATCGACGCTTTATTTAAAAGAACATTCCGCTTCTTGGGGCGGAATGTTCTTTTCTTTACGGCGTACGCCGGGTGAGATAAGGTGGGCGAGGTTATGTTCGCCAGCATTTTGCTGGTTTTGAGAGTTCTCAGAAAAGGGAGACTAGAATGACCAAGGCTAATCGCAAGGCCGATCCCCACACGCACCACAAGCCCGGGCAACCGGTGCCGGTCCATGTGGAGGCCGACATTACCGTCCAGTTCGTCCGCAAATCGCTCTTCATCGTACAGACGGTGACGTTCGACAAGCCAGGGGAAGTGTTCCTGGACATGCGCGGACAAACCGTCCACACCGTTGTGGACGGCGAGAAGAACGGCGACGAAAACGGCTATCTGTCCTACGATCAGGACGGCGACGACGAATCCGTGCTCGGCTCTCGGCTCGTTCTTTCGGTGCCCGAGAGCAAGGTGGTAGTTATGTCGTACACGACGAGTGCGACGGCCGCCGGACTGCAGTGGCTCACGCCGCAGCAAGCCGGCAGCACGTACGCCATGCTGTATTCGCAGTTCGAAGCGATTAACGGCAGGAGCGTTTTCATCCTGCCGGACAGTCCCGGAATCCGCTTCACCTACGCTATGACGCTCAAGGTGCCGTGGAGGCTCCGCGGGCTCATGTCTGCTGACAAGCATGCGGCGAGCGAGGTTGTCGACGACAAGCGGGTTGAGCGGTGGGAAATGACAAGCCCTGTGCCGCTCTATCTGGTCGCCATCAACGTCGGCGACTTCTGGTACGAGGCCTACAACGATCGCTGTGGCGTATGGGCGAGTCCTGATGGGCTTCCTCGCGCCATCAACGGTCTTCGCGAAACGGCCCGGGTGCTTAAAGCCGAAGAAAAGCTCTTCGGCCCGTATCTGTGGGGTCGGTATCGGACCGTTGTGCTTCCACAGCTCGGCTATCCG
Source organism: Minisyncoccota bacterium (assembly GCA_035438505.1). Classification (GTDB taxonomy): domain Bacteria; phylum Patescibacteriota; class Minisyncoccia; order Phycocordibacterales; family Phycocordibacteraceae; genus C7867-001. Next base: position 676 of record DAORIM010000020.1, on the reverse strand, counting down.
TACGGCGCCATGGAACACCCGTGCCTTACGTCCATGAACGCGATGCTGATGGCCGACGAGCGCGCCGCTACCCGGGTCACCATTCACGAGATGGTGCATTCCTGGTTCGGCAACCTCATCACCAACGCGACCTGGAACGACTTCTGGCTCAACGAAGGCGTCACAACCTTCGGCGAGTGGCTCGTGATTAAGGAAGTGTATGGCGAAGAAGCCATGCGCCTTCAGATCGCGCTGGCACAGCGCGAGATGCAGAAAGCGTTCGCCTACTTCAGCGAGCTCGGCATTCCAGAGATGGGCTGTCTGAAGACCAATCTTGCCGGCAAGAACCCGGACGATTACTTCAGCAGAGTTCCCTATGTAAAGGGGGCGCTCTTCCTCTGGGCGATCATGCAGAAGGTGGGTGAGGAGCGCATGCTCGCATTCCTCAAGGACTACATCAAAACCTACCGCTTCACTTCGATCGACACCGCCCAATTCCTTCGCTTCATCAAGCGGAAACTCGGGCAAGACGTGCTCGATTCGGTGGACGCTAACGCGTGGGTGTACGAGCCGGGCCTTCCGGATTTCACGCCCATCGAATCAGCTAAGGAAAAGGCTGTTCTCAGGTACTCGTCGAAGGCGGTCCTGCCAACCGTCGACGCCACCCACACCTGGACTTCTGAGGAGTGGCAGCTGT
>DAORIM010000019.1:0-14278 GCA_035438505.1 Minisyncoccota bacterium | reverse complement strand
GTCGCTGTATCCCTTGGGGAAAAGCCTTCAGTCTTGCGTGCTTCCGCAACCGCGCGCTGAAAGGCACGTTCGTCTCCCTCTTCAATAAGTCCTGGAGTCAGAACCGTGTCGAGCGCGACTTCTTTTGCTCCTGATACCACTTCCTTCACATTTACTTCCTCAGCAAGAATGCGCGCGAGATCCTCAGAGAGAACGCCGGGTACGGAAAGTCGTGCGAGCGGCTGGCGCACTTTTATATCCGCCTTCTGGCGCAGCTGAAGACCCTCTGATGCAAGCGCGCGCACCCGCTCCATCTCGCGCGCAAGTGCCTGATCCTTCGCTCCCTTCCCAAAAAGGGAGTCGAGCACGCCACCAGCCGACGGCCAGCTAGCGAGGTGCACGCTCTCTGCATCACTTCCTTCGCGCACTCCCTGATACACCTCCTCTGCGATAAAGGGAGCTAACGGAGCCATGAGGAGCGCGCAGGTCTTGAGCGCGTACTGCAGCGTGGCGAGCGCTGCTGTGTCGCCATCACGCGCGCGATCGCGTATGCGTCGCACGTACCACTGCGACAAGTCTTCAATAAGGCGTGCTGTGGATCGCGCAGCTTCGTACAACTTATAGGAATCCATGTAGGACGTAACCTCGCGCACCGCTATGCGCACGCGCGCCTCCATCCATAGATCAATGGCTTGTTTTGATCCTGTCCCCTTTTGTTCCTTGAAGAGCGTGTAGAACTTCGCACTGTTATCAAGCCAGGAAATCACACGAGCTGCCTCCTTAACGGTTTTCTCGTCAAAGTTCTTCGAGTCCCCTGGCTGGTTAACGCTATACATCCAGAAGCGGAGCGTATCAACGCCGTAGCGCTCTATGGCTTCCCATGGATTCACCACGTTGCCTTTCGACTTCGACATCTTCTGTCCGTTCTCGTCTAAAAGATGTCCGAGGCAGATGACATTCTTATACGGCGCCCCGCGTCCCATGAGCGCACCAACGGCAAGCAAGGTGTAGAACCATCCGCGGGTCTGGTCTATGGCTTCTGATATGAAGTCAGCTGGATAGCCTGTTGCGTCGAGCTTTCCTTTGTTCTCAAACGGATAATGATCCTGCGCAAAAGGCATTGCACCGGAATCGAACCAAACATCCATAACCTCAGGCACACGGCGTAGTAGCGCTCCGGACTCTCCCGTAAGCACTACCTCATCGATATACGGACGATGAAGATCAAGCTCGTACACATCGTTATGTGGAAGCGGTACGAATGGGATTTCCTCTATTACTCCCCGTGCTGGATCCATGAGTGATTTGACCTGCTCCTTCCTTCCGCCTGAAACAACAAGATTTAGCATCCACAGTACGTCCCCATGCGTAACCATGAGAATTCGCTTGCCCTGATGCTCGCGCTCAAGCTCGTAGAGCACTTCTCCGGTGCGGCGGCGCAGTTCGTTTAGCGTCTCTCCTCCAGCGGGCGCGTTGGTAAAGCGGGACTCAACCGATTCGAAAGACTCGCGGTACTCGGTATACGTCTTCCCTTCAAAGCTTCCTGCGGCAATCTCCTGAAGCCGAGACTCAACAACAATCTGCTCATCAGAAAGACCGAGCACCTCCTGGACGATAGCGGCGGTCTCGCGCGTGCGCGTAAACGGCGAAACAAGCACAAGATCAAACTTGTTCCCCAGAAAGGCAGCTGCGCTTGTACGCACCTGTTCCTTTCCAGCGTTCGTAAGATGGTGGCCGGTCTCGGCACCCCCGAGCACGGTGCTGTTGATCTCGGTGACGTTATTCGTCGACTCGCCGTGCCGCATCACGAAGTACTGATTCCCGCTTTTTGCTATGCGCGCCTTGAGCTCTTCAACGGAACCGATCACGAACTGCTCGCTGCCGTCTTCACTGCGCCACACAGGAAGCGGCGTGCCCCAGTATCGTTCGCGCGAGATTGCCCAATCCTTTACGTTCTTGAGCCACTCCCCCATGCGCCCGTCACGAATATGGGACGGTTCCCAGTTTACGGACGCGTTGTTCGCAAGCAGTTTCTCCTTCAGGTCTTGCATGCGGATATACCACGAGTCGCGCGCGTAGTAGATAAGCGGCGTCTTGCAGCGCCAACAGAACGGATAGCTGTGCGTGTAGTTTTCCTTGCTGAAGAAAAGATTGCGCTCCTGAAGGTCTTTCAGGATATCCACCGCTACTTCCTGATCCTTTACGAACCTGCCCTCAAGAAACTCGGTGCCTGCGATAAACTTCCCATCAGGCGCAACCAAATGAACCTTAGGCAGTCCAACAGATTGTCCGAGATCAAAGTCCTCCTGCCCATACATAACAGCCGTATGCACAATGCCGGTGCCGTCTTCGGTTGTAACGAACGCAGCCGGATACACGCGATACGCAGCGTCAGCGAACTTTGCCTTCTCAGACTCGGGAGCAAGGTTTGCAGCAAATGGATAGAGTGGCTTGTACGTCTTTCCTATGAGCGCCGTTCCCTGAAACTCTTCCTCAAGTACCCACCCTTCTTCAAGCTTGTGTGCGAGCTCTTTTGCGAGAATGACGCGAGCACTATCTTTTGCGTAGCGCGCGTATGTAATCTTCTCTCCTACAGCGAGCCCTACGTTTCCAGGCAGAGTCCATGGCGTTGTAGTCCACGCAAGGAGATAAGTGCCGGGCTCGTCTACAAGTTCGAACTTCGCCGTTATGGAAAGATCCTTAACGTCCGCGTACCCCTGTGCAAGCTCGTGCGAGGAAAGCGCCGTGCCGCATCGTGCGCACCATGGCACGACTTTATAATCCTTATACAACCGTCCGTCGTCAGACACGCGCTTCATGATGCTCCAGATGGATTCCATGAATGGTGCGTCGTAGGTGAAGTACGCCGTCTCCTGATCTACCCAATACCCTATTCGCTTCGTGAAGCGACTCCACTCCTCAATGTATTTCAAAACACTCTCCCGACACTTCGTATTAAATGCAGCAAGCCCGTACTCTTCGATATCCTTCTTTCCACGGAAACCGAGTTCCTTCTCAACCTCAAGCTCAACCGGAAGTCCGTGCGTATCCCATCCAGCACGGCGCGGCACGCGATATCCGCGCATGGTCTTGTATCGCGGAAGGGCGTCCTTAAAAGAGCGGGACTCCATATGATGCACCCCCGGCTTTCCGTTGGCTGTTGGAGGACCTTCAAAAAACACATACTCACCCTTCGGCGCATGTTTCGCGAGCGACTTCTCGAAGATCTGCTTCTCGTCCCAAAACGCAAGGATCCCCTCCTCTCGCTTTGCTGCTTCAGATTTGGTTATGTCAGCCATTGCTTTCCTATCCTATCGCCTTGGGAACTAAAAGGAAATCATGCGTTCCCTGCTATACGGAGTGAAAAGAGAAAGACCCCGGCGCGTGCGCGCCGGGGTCCCGAAACATGGATGGATAGAAAGTCAGACAGCAGGGGCCGGCTCAGGATCAGCGATCCGGAGCGCCTCGAGAGCGTAGGCGATGGCGCGCCGCAGGAAGGCAGGAACCTTCGGCTTGCGCTTCGAGATCACCTGAGCGAGCGTTGAGCGCGCCTTGCGCTCGCGATCGCGCTCGTTGAGCTCGTTGCCGTAGACGGCGTGCACGCAGGCCTTCACGACCTGCTCGAGCGTGCCCTTGAGCTTGCGGGCGAGAAGATCGGCCTTCGCCCTCCAGCTCGCGTCGGAGCCAGAAATGTCGAACGCCCCGAGGGCTTTCGTGTCGATGTTGAATTCCAAAACCAATTCCTCCAAGTAGGAATACACCCAGTGTGCACTCCATGTAGGAAACTACTCCTGTTGGCGCGTTAAAGCAAGCACAACGGCTACATCCGCTCCGGAACAGGAATACCGAGAAGTGTAAGCCCGCGCTCCATCGTGATGCTAAACGCGCGCGCAATGGCGAGCTTGTATGCCTCGTGCTCTCCTCCGCGGATGCGGTTATTCGCATAAAAGGAGTTCCACTCTCCTGCAAGAAGCGTTAGGTACTGTGCAATCTTATGTGGCGCGAGCTCCGCTTCTGCGCGCTGCGCAACTTCGGGGAATCGAATGATGAGGCGCTCAATGTCATACGCGGATTCTGGAACCGAAACATCTGACGGTGCTTCTTCTGCCTGCGCGATAACAGAACGTGCGCGTACAAGCGCGTACTGAAGGTAAGGGCCGGAGTCGCCTTCAAGGGAAAGCGATTTCTCCGGATCAAAAATAATATCGCCGCCAGCCGCCTGACGAAGAATCATGTATTTAATCGCACCAATAGCAACGGCATGCGCCACTACAAGATCCTCGTTTCGCTCGCGCGCAACTGCAATGATGTCTGCAATGAGACTCGCGCCCGTAATAACATTCCCCTCGCGGGACGACATCTTGCCGGTCGTGAGTCGCAGGAACCCATGCGGCACATGGCGCGTCTTTGCAGCAAGCTCTGGCGCCACTTCTTCAAGCGCCGCAAGGAAGACTTGGAAGTGCCCCTTCTGCTCAGCGGCTGTTGTTATGTAGGACGCATCAAGCGGACCAAGGCGTTCTTCCTTCAAGAACGCGAGTCCCATGTCTTTGGCCTCGTAGGTTGGGGTTCCGCGGGAGGTTAGGAACACGAGTGTGTGGAGCCCTTTCTTTTCTCCTTCGTAAATTACCGCGCCCTCGCTTTTCGCGAACACGCCCTTCTCAAGAGCCTCGAGCACCACGGCCATGCCGATTGGTGTTGCCTCGCTTTCATGCAGGACGTAATCAAAGTGGGTACCGAGTGCATCCCACACAGCTTCGTGTGCCGCAAACGATGCATCGCGCCCATGTCGCCACATTTCAAGAAGCGACCGCTCTTCCTCTGTGCGCTCAGCATCTTCTTTAGCGAGAGCTGTATACAGGGATACGTTGAGGGTATCAATCGCAGCTTTCGCTTCTTCGCTTTCTTCGTATGCGCGCGAACCTGCGGCATACGCCTCCCCGATCTCCTCCGGTGTAGCGGGCTCGGTGTTCCCTTTCCGTTTAAGCGCCCAGAGAGCTTTCGCAACATGCGGACCGACGTCTCCCCCGTACGTATCTCGCAGGACGCGCGCACCTTGGTTTTCTATTAGGCGAGCTGCGGCTTCGCCAATCACCGTACTCATGAGGTGCCCGACATGCATCTCCTTGAATGGATTTGGGCACGAGTATTCAAACGCAATACGTTCCCCTGCGCGAGACGTTCCAGAACCCCACCCCTCCTCAGGAACTGCCGTAATGGCGCTTGTGATAGCAGCGCGCGCAAGCGTTATGTTTACGAAGCCTGGTCCCGCCGCAGCGATTGAAGACACCTGGTCCCCGAGTGCTTCGGTAAGGCGCGCCACGAGCTCGTCTGCAATCTCACGCGGACTGCGGCCAAGGGCCTTGCTTGCCGCAAGCGCTGCGTTTGTCGCAAAGTCGCCGTGCGCAAGCTCTGCGGGCCACTCCACCACGAAGGGAACCTGTTGCGCACCCATCTCATCAAGGGCGGTTCGTATTGCGAGGGAGAGCGTCTCTTCCATATGGCGATACTAGCAGAAAATACCCGCCTCCGTGAGGAGGCGGGTATTTTGCTAACTGTCGTGCTTACGCACCGAGTGCTGCCATGTTCTGCGAGAAGGCAAACATCATTGAGCCGATGATCGTAAACCCAACGGCAAAGATTGCTGCTGATTCTAGTACGGTCTTTCGTAGAGTACTCATATCTTTGGGCGATTACGGATTCGTAAAAAACCGACCGGCGTTCACGCTACCAGTTAACCGTACGCACCCTGAAGAAATGGTGACGTTAGACGAACGATTCGGGAACTGGATGAGCAAGTGCCATGGAACGAACCTTCTCCTTTGCTGCTTCAACAGTTCCTACATCTCGTGTACGGAGCACGTCGAGCATAAGACGGGCTACTTCCCGAGAATCTTCTTCCGTAAATCCGCGCGTGGTCATCGCTGGCGTGCCAAAGCGAATTCCAGAAGGATCAAATGGCTTGCGGGTGTCCCCCGCTATGGAGTTCTTGTTAAGCGTGATCCCTGCAGCATCGAGTAGCGTTTCTGCTTCCCCGCCAGAGATTCCGAGTGAGCCGTACACATCAGCGAGAATGAGATGATTGTCGGTGCCTCCGGTAATGGGGCGCACGCCACCCTCAGTAAACACTTCCGCCATCGCCTGCGCGTTTTTAATAACCTGCACTGCGTATTCTCTAAACGCAGGCGTAGCAGCTTCCTTAAACGAAATGGCCTTTGCAGCAATCTGATGCATATGAGGACCTCCCTGGAATCCAGGGAACACGCTGCGATCAATAAGCGTAGGTAGATTTTCTATCGTCTTCTCTGGAGCCTTGAGCGGCGTTGAGACCGTTCCCTTTGAAAGGATCATCGCTCCACGAGGACCGCGAAGCGTCTTGTGCGTCGTCGTAGTCATAATTTGGAACCCGTGATCAAGCGGGTTCTCCAGCGCGCCGCCAGCAATGAGTCCTGCAATGTGCGCGACGTCCGCCATAGCCACCGCATCAACTTCTTTGGCGATAGCAGCGATGCGCTTCCAATCGAGCGTGCGCGGATACCCGGAGAATCCTGCGAGCACGATCTTCGGACGTGTTTCCTTAGCAACGCGCAGCATGTCGTCGTAATCAATCTCTCCTGTCTCAATGTCTTTCATGCCGTACCGCACGAAGTTGTAGAGCCGTGCCATGTACGTAACGGGCGAGCCGTGCGTGAGGTGTCCCCCGTGTGCAAGGTCCATTCCTAGAATCGTGTCTCCCGGCTCAAGCCATGCAAAATACGCCGCAATATTTGCTGCCGCACCGCCAAGCGGCTGGACGTTCGCATGGTCCGCGCGAAACAGACTCTTCGCGCGCTCTATAGCGAGCGTTTCTACAGCGTCTGTGTACTCCTGGCCGCCGTAATAGCGCTTTCCCGGGTACCCTTCTGAATACTTGTTTGTAAACACGCTGCCCATGGCTTCGCGCACTGCAGCAGAAACATAGTTCTCCGAGGGGATCAGCTCAAGCCCTTCCGCTTCGCGGGTTTCTTCTCCGGTGATTGCGTTAAAGACGTCCTGGTCTTCGTTTTGAATATGGTTGTAGTGGCTCATGAATAGATTGCTAGGTTAGTAATGGTGTATCTGTCTCATAAGCCATTTGTTACAAAATTTCCGATGCTCCCTTCTGGGCATCAAGGAATGTGTCGACAATACCAAGAATCTCGTCATGCATCGACTCCCGCGTGCGAAGACTTCCCTCTTCGTCCAAGCAATCAATAACAGTCCAGTTCGCCTGATGCTCCGAAAGCCATAGCGCCGTGTCATGACTTTGCTCAAGATAGTTCCTGTCTTGCTCAACTTGATCCTTTTCTCCTTCCGAAAGGTTCGTGTTCTTTACGCTGCGCTTCTCCTCAAGAAGCTTGAGGCTCGCTTCAACCGGAACTTTGAGGTACACGATGCGGTCTGGTCGCGGAATTCCAAATAGTCCGTGCTCAAGTTCCTCGAGCCAGCGCAGGAACATCTTCCGCTCCTCCTTGTCTTCAATCTTTCCTCCTTGGTGTATCTGGTTTGAGCTCGCGTACCGGTCTGCAATAACGACCTTGTCCTCTTTCAGTGCAGCCTCGATCTCTGCGCGTGACTCGAAGCGATCTGCTGCGTAGAGCACAGACGTAATGTGTGGGTCGAGTGTTGCAAACTCGCCGTGCTTTCCCGAGAGGCTTTCGCCTATCAACCGGCCCATTATGTTTGTGTGGTACCGAGGAAAGTCTATTTTGAGCACGCCGATACCCCGCTCTTCAAGCGCGGCCGCCAGAAGGTTAACCTGGGTAGCCTTCCCAGAGCCATCATTGCCATCGATAACTAAGAATAAGCCTGTTTTCTCGAGTTCCTGCATAGGGCGTTGTCCCTATCATACCGCAGCACTATTATCCCCGGTCACGGCCAAAAAAGCGGTCCTGTATACTTCTCCTATGGAACAGTCCTACCTCGACGCGCTCAAGAAAATCATGGATGAAGGCGTTGATCGAGACGACCGCACAGGGACGGGCACCAGAGCTCTATTTGGGCTCCAGATGCGCTTCAATATGGCAGACGGGTTCCCTGCCATAACCACCAAGAAGCTTGCCTTCAAGGCGGTGAAGAGCGAGCTGCTGTGGTTTTTAGAAGGCAGCAGTGACGACAATCGCCTGAAAGAGCTCAATGGCTCGGAAAAAACGATATGGACAGCAAACGGAGAAGCTGAGTATTGGAAGCCGTACGCGGCATTCCCTGGAGACCTCGGAAAGATTTACGGTGTGCAGTGGCGGAGCTGGCGCAACGCCGATGGGAACACGGTTGATCAGATTGCGAACGTTATTCGCAAGATCAAAGACGGAAAGGAGTCGTTTAAGCGCCGGCTTATTGTTTCTGCGTGGCATCCAGGAGAGCTCGATTATGACGAGCAGCAGCCACCCCAAGCAGCCCTTTCACCCTGCCACGTTCTATTTCAGTTCTTTGTAGCTGACGGAAAACTTTCGGTGCAAATGTACCAGCGAAGCGCAGACATGTTCCTTGGCGTACCGTTTAACATCGCCTCGTACTCGCTCCTCCTTCATATGGTGGCGCAGGCGACGAACCTTGAAGCGCACGAATTTGTGCACGTCATTGGTGACGCGCATATATACCACAACCATTTTGACGCAGTAAAAGAGCAGCTTGCGCGAAAGCCGCTTCCCTTCCCAAAGCTCTGGCTCAATCCTGAAGTCACTGACATCGACTCCTTCACCATGGACGACATCAAGCTTGAAGGATACGAGTCGCACGACTCCATAAAAGCCGCGATGGCAGTTTAGAAACCCTTAGATACACTTACACCGTTATGGCACTCTCTGATTCCCGCATCCTTGAAGAAATGAAGAAGGGCGATATCGTTATTCATCCGTTTAACGACAATCAGCTTGCAACCTCAAGCTACGACGTGACGCTTGGCGAGTTCTTCTATCGCGAGCAACCGCCGAAGTACAACCACTCGCTCTACAATATCTGGAGTGAAGAGCACACGCGCCATGTATGGGGAGCGGACGACGTGCAGCGCGCAGTGAAGGCTTCCGAAGCCTTTAAGAAGTACAACTTTGAGTGGGACGGTATTCGTCCTGACGACAAGGTAATCATCATGCGCCCTGGCGAAACGATCCTCGCGCATACAAATGAATTCATCGGTGGAAAGAACCACATCACCACGATGATGAAAGCGCGTTCTTCTACCGGCCGCCAATTTATTGAGGTCTGTAAATGTGCAGGTTGGGGTGATGTTGGGTATGTAAACCGTTGGACCATGGAGATTACGAACAACTCCAAAAACTACATCATTCCTCTCGTAGTGGGTCGCCGTATTGCGCAGATCATCTTTTTTGAAACTGGGCAGATCCGAGCAAAGGACTACGCGGCAAGCGGCAAGTACGCGTCGTCAACCAACCTCGCCGAGCTAAAGAGAAGTTGGAATCCAGAAATGATGCTTCCGAAACTTTGGGGCGATCGCGATATTAAGAAAGTGCAGCCATGGCACAAGAAGGAGAAAAAATAAGCTTGATTGCTGCTGTTGGCAGCAATCGTGCCATCGGAAAAGATAACCAGCTCCTCTGGAATATTCCTGGCGACCTAAAGCGTTTCAAGGAACTTACCCTGGGCCATCCCGTGATCATGGGTCGAAAGACTTGGGAGTCCCTGCCTGAGGCATATCGTCCTCTCCCCGGCCGCACGAACATAGTTATTACTCGCGACAGTTCGTATGGAGCACCGGGAGCGGTGTTGGCTCGCTCGTTTCCCGAGGCGCTTTCCTTGGCCCGCGACGCGGAGGGCGCGAACGAACTATTTATCATAGGCGGCCAGCAGGTATACGAATGCGCTCTTCCCTTTGCACATCGCCTGTACCTCACTGTTGTTAACGACGCTCCAGAAGCAGATGCGTTCTTTCCTCGATACGAGGAAGAGTTTTCCCGAGAGATTAGTCGCGAAGCGTCAGCTGGCGGCGATGTTTCGTACGCGCACGTAACGCTCGAGCGATAAAGAAAAGCCCCGAGAGTGTCCGCGCGAAGCGCGGCTACTCTCGGGGCAGAGGATCGAAGTCGATGAGCTGGAACTGCTCAGGCTCCGTTACCTTCGACGTTGGCACCGACTTCAGTCCACGAGGCGCGAGGCTTGTGGACACTCTCCCCAAAAGCGGGGTCGATAGTTCGGTTTGGTACCGCTCGCGATCAGTGTGCAGAAGCCTCCCCTGCTGATAGTACGGACCTGAATACACATTCCGCTCGCAAAGGCCTTCGACCGGACACATATCGCAGGTGCGCAGATACGCTTGCACCTGGCTCAGATCACTCCAGTCCACCTTTTGGGGCTCTGGGTAAATCTTCTTCCCGTCTTCCCCTCGCTTAGTAGCCGAGCTTGCGTTGCCTGGCGCGCCCGAACAGAGGACAACGGAGAGCATCCAGAGCGCGTTCCCGAGCTCAACGAGAGAAGTGCTGTGCTTGCGCCCATACTCCTCAAGTAGCTTGATGCCAGAGGGCGTGAGGTGTTCGTATCGCAGTGTTTGCGTCCGCGATTCACACACCACAAGCATTTTGGTCGCAAGCATGACTCGGATCAGGTGAAAGTCTACTGGCGGCGGCGCAGAGAAGTCCGCCACGAGTTTCGCTTCCATGAGGTAGTACGCGAGCATGCTCGCCATCTTCTCTTGGAACCCGACGAACCCCCAGTCTGAGTGCTCGCTGTCTTTTGGGCGCACGCCGCGAATCTTCTTGTTCGTGATGAACCGATACATATCATCGGCGCTATCCACGTCATCGAAAATTCGCCGCGGGTCCGCATTCCAGTGGAGCACAAGGCGACGCGAGTTTTCCTGCCAGAAGCGAGCAATCTCAAGAAACTTATACCTGAGGACGCCTTCGAGCGTCTGGGTAAGTTCTTCAAACCGCTCCGCCTGCATGGCGATCTTGGGGTCGAACAGGTGCGGAGATTTCTCCCACATTCCTACGAGCTGCTTCACTGCGTAGTCCGACTTGATTTTCCCCCTCATGTAGTGGCACACGTAGAAGAGGAAGCGCCCGTGCACGAGCGGATCCTTTTTGATGGCGTCCGTGATGAAGGTCTGAGGCAGTGCCCAGACCTCACCGTACGGGTAGGTTTTACCTCTGAAGGCTGCGAGGAGTTCCCCGCAGACGACTTCAGCTCGATCCCAGTCGATACTGACCGTCATTTGAGTAACTCCCTAATTTGATGATGAACGACGATCTTTGCGCACTATATAGAGCGCCCTGGGTGGGGTCAACAAAAAGAAAAGGCCGCCCGGGGGGGGCGGCCTGAAGTCTAGTGTGGTGTTGCTCGAGCATCTGCTTCGGCATGATCAAGCAAGATGAAGTTCTCGGAGAGCTCCTCCACGAGCGGGTGGCCCCGCTGCAGCCTCCGGAAGTGCCCAGTCCTTTCTAGCTGAGCCAGTCGAGTAAGGTCGGGCAGTAGAAGCCCGAACAAACTGAGAACCTCAGTGGAGATGCGGATGGGGCTTCCAGGAGAGAAGAGTTGTTGCTCTGCTGCGTTGAAGGGACCGAGATAGCTTTCGTGCCCCAGCAGTCCCTCGTTATGGATGCCCTGGACGGTCTTGAGGTAATTCAAGATCACCCACATACCGCGAGCATACTCCTGCGCGACGATGCGCCGGAGACGCCTTGCTGGCTCCTCGGTCCCGACGTCCGCTCCGAAAAGCGTTACCTGGCCCTTGGACTCAGCATCCAGTTGCTCGAGGTACCCCGACACCTTCTTCCCGAAACTGCTCACGTTGAGACGACTCACCAAGGCTTCGCGAAGCCAAAGATGCATAATCTCGCTCGTAAGCTCCTCGTGTGTGATCTCCTGATACTTCTCGGCGAAGCGCGCGAGGTGCACCAGAATGCCGTACGGGAGTTCGGGCTTCTTCATCATGCTCTTGAGCGAATGCTCGCCCGTAACGTACGCCTGAATGGCGTCCGGGAGCGCGCAGAAACGCAGAGCATTGCGCACCCATTCCGTAGTTCTGCCGATCGTCTTCGCGAATTGCCCGACGGTAAGCTCCGGGGTATCAATACGCTTGAATCGGTAGAGGCGCCATGCCGCACTCGCCTCCTCGTGAAGGGGCGGAGCTGCGTGGCGATTCTCATGGAACTGAAGCTCAATTGCTTCTTCGGCCTTGATGTTGAAGTAGAGATCGAGTCGATAGTCTCCGGCGTACCGCTCCGTTGGGAACAGAGTGCCGGACTCGATGCCCGCGTTGATGTGAAGGATGGTGAGATGCCGACGATGCCCTGCGAACAAGACAATGTAGTACCGCTTGCCGTCGAGACATATCGGCACCAACTCGCTGACGGTGTGGTGAGAGCCGAAGATGGCGTTCACTGTCTCGACGTAGATCTTTGCTTGATCGAGACGTAGAGCCGCAGCCATTCCTCGAGTGAGCTGTCCCTTCTCGAGATAGCTCGGGATGAGGTCTTCCTGAATCGAATAGGTCTTACGAACCTGGGTTAGGACGGAGATGTCTTCGGGCGGCAAGCGGATGCTCTCCACGTGCAGCTCTGCGATGTCTCTGATGTCCGCCAGGGCGTATGACCTGACCGCTACTTTGGTCATTTCAAAGGTCCTTACTAACTGATGATTCGCCCCAGCGGCGAATCTCTGGACTCTAGTATAGCGTTCGCTCCACTTCCCCTTACGAAGAAAACCGAGGTCCCAAGACCCCGGTTTTGCTTACCTGCGCGCACTTATGCCCAGGTTATCCCCTACTTGCCGATGCCTACGCCCATGGAGCGGGCAGTGCCCTCTACGATGCGCTCTGCTGCCTCGATAGAACCTGCAGAGAGGTCTGGCATCTTGGTTTCAGCAATCTCACGAACCTGTGCCTTTGAAAGCGTTCCCACCTTCGACATTGGAGTCTTGCTTGATCCCTTCTCAACGCCGAGCGCCTTGAGGATAAGGCGGGACATTGGAGAGACCTTGAGGACGAACGTAAAGGTACGATCGTCATACACGGTCATCTCAACCGGAATGATCACGCCCATCTGATCGCGAGTCTGCTCGTTGAACTTGTTAACGAAATCTCCAATATTCACACCGGCTGGACCGAGCACGGTACCAACAGGAGGAGCCGGGGTAGCCTTACCGCCGGGAATCTGGAGCTTGATCTTCTTTATTGCCTTTGCCATATGCTAGTGATTACGACTCTACGCTAGAGTTTCCTGATTTGCAAAAAATCGAGTTCGACGGGAGTCTCGCGGCCGAACATGGCCACCATGACCTTTACCTTGCCGCGCTCCTCATCAATCTCACCCACCTTGCCCTCAAGGTCCTTAAATGGACCGTCTGCGATGACCACAGGGTCGTCTTTCATGAGGTCAATGCGATGCTTCGGTGCTTCGGCGCCCATGCGCTTCATAAGGCTATTAACCTCATTCTCTTCCATAGGAACAGGAGTGTTCCCTGCGCCCACGAATCCGGTTACGCGCGGAGTGTTGCGCACAACGAACCACGAATCCTCGTCCACAACCATGCGAACAAGAATGTAGCCCGGGTAGATCTTCTCTTCCTCTACGATGCGCTTTCCTGCCTTCACGCGAATCTTCTTTTCAGTTGGGACAACAACCTCGAAGATTTTGTTCTCCATACCGAGGCTTTCGATGCGCTGCTTGAGATTGCGCTCAACCGCGTTTTCGTACCCTGCGTAGGTATGAATGGTGTACCAACGCGGCGTCTGGTCCGCGGCGTCTTCGCCGAACTGTGGGGTCTTCATCAGGTCCATAGTGTTGGGTGGATTAGGAGAGACTAGTAGCCCGTAATAAGACGGTCCACGACGCCTGCGAATACGTAGTCGAGGCCGGCAAGGTACACCGCCACAATCGCAGAGATGAGAATAATGAGCAGAGTATGTATCATCGCCTGCTTGCGGTCTGGCCACACAACATGCGCGAGTTCGCCACGAACATTCCTGAGATAGGTGAAGAGTGATTTCATGGGTGTCCAAATAAAAAAGCCCCGCGGGCCTTGTATAAAAGCATGATACTACTTGGGTTTTAGGGTGTCAAACAAAAAGCAGCCCCGCGAGTGCGGGGCTGCTTTTTACACCAGGATACTAACGAATCTCGTAGGTGATCATGACCGAAATCTCGGTCTCACTCTCCCCTACTGGAAGAGTCGGCGCGCTCTGCGCAGCAACGTCCATCATCCTGCTCTCGCCGCCGTATCCGTAGTACGGATCGCCAGGAGCCATCTCGGAGAACGAAACGACGCTGCCAAGACTGACGCCGAGCTGCTTCGCGAGCTTGGCGAAGTGGGCGATCGTCGCGTTGCCCTC
>DAORIM010000018.1:0-15555 GCA_035438505.1 Minisyncoccota bacterium | reverse complement strand
AGAAGCGGCCCCTGCTTCAGAGCCTCCAGCACCCGAGCCAGCTCCAACCCCCGAACCAGCTCCTGCTCCTGCGCCAGAACCTCAGCCAGCTCCAACCCCCGAACCAGCTCCAGCTCCAACCCCTGAGCCACCACCTGCGCCTTAAACGCTTGACATTAGTATATTATTAGAATAAGATTCATTACAATGATCCAGAAAGTACTAAAAGTAGGGAGTTCTGCAGCCGTAACTATTCCGAAGAAGTCTCTTGAGGAGCTTGGCGTTAAGATCGGCGATTCGGTCTTGGTCTCGGTGCATGACAAGAAGGTCACTATTGAAGCGCGTACCATATCTCAGAGCGTTGTTGATACTGACACTGTGGCCTGGGCTAAGTCATTCATTGAAGCGTATCGCCCTGCGCTCGAGGCGCTCAAGGACAAGTAGCCGTGAACTATTTATCGGCAGAGGACTTGTTGGTGCTCCATGCGATGATTATCGGCGCTACAGGCGGCAGTAATGGCGTTCGGGACCCACATCTCTTGGCATCGATTGCAGAAAAGCCCGCAGCGTGTTTTGCAGGCAGTGATCTTTATCCGACGCCCTGGAACAAAGCCGCAATTCTGTTCGAAGGCTTGGTAAATTATCACGTCTTCGTAGACGGGAATAAGCGAACAGGCTTTGTTGCCACTGCTCGGTTTCTTTCTCTGAACGGGTATACGCTTACGGCTTCAAACGAGGACGTTGTAAGAACAACACTCAATATTGCTACCAAGGACATCTCACAAGAAGAGCTTGCGAAATGGATCGAAACTAATTCCAGGGCTTTTTGAGTTGACGTATACATTGCACTTGTGGCTGCGATCCGTGTTTCATTCACTACTACTACAAAGATAAAGAAAGGAGCATAAAGCGCTCACAGATAGAAGGTACGAACCTGACTACGGTCCTCAGCAAGAGTATGATCCTCTACGCACAGGGTGTGTATAATCCCGTCGCCTACATTCATAGGGTCTAGAGGTGCAGGGGAACCTTGCCTTCTGGAAGATGCTAAACTTATACGTATACAGGTAGCGCACGCACATCATGGCAATTCGGGTAGCAATTAATGGATTTGGGAGAATCGGCCGCGCGTTCGTGCGACAGGCGTGGGACAACGCAGCTATAGAGATAGTAGCGATCAATGACCTCGGTTCCGCGGAAAATCTCGCGTACCTTCTGAAGTACGACACGGTATACGGACGCTCGCCGTTTTCGGTTGCAGCAGGGGAAGGAACTATTTCAATCAACGAGAAGGAAGTGCGATTCGTTTCTGAAAAAGATCCCGCGCTGCTTCCATGGAAGGACATCGGTGTGGATGTGGTTGTTGAAGCCACGGGATTCTTCACGGACTATGAAAAGGCGCACGCGCACGTAACTGCAGGTGCCCGCCGCGTCGTTATAACCGGGCCCGTGAAAGAAGAGCATCCGCTCGGCGCAACGGTTCTTATGGGACTTGATGAGTCGAAGCTTGCTACCTGCCCGGTAACCTCGAACGCTTCGTGCACGACGAACTCCGCGTCTCCGGTTATTGCAATTCTCGACGAGGCGCTCGGTATTGAAAAAGCGATACTTGCAACGACGCACGCATACACTGCAAGCCAAGCACTTGTAGACGGTCCATCAAAGAAGGATATGAAAGAGGGAAGAGCGGCAGCGCAGAATATTGTACCTACGTCTACAGGTGCCGCAATTGCGGTTACCAAAGCGTATCCCGCACTCGCAGGGAAGTTCGATGGCATTTCGCTGCGCGTTCCCGTTCCTGCAGGATCAATTGCGGACATTACGTTTATCGCCAAGCGCAGCACTACCGCCGAAGAAGTGAACGAGATCCTGCGAAGCGCCGCCAAAGACTCACGTTGGAATGGGATCTTTGCCGTAACTGACGAAGAGCTCGTATCATCCGACATCGTCGGACAGCGCGCAGCTTCAATAGCGGATCTCGGCATGACGCGCGTAGTAGACGGGAATCTTGTGAAAGTGCTCGCGTGGTACGACAACGAGGCAGGATATACCGCCACACTTGTGAATCACGTGGTGAAGGCAGGGAATGCTTAATACGGGGAGTTTTCGAACTGTCCCCATAGGGTCGCCAGCCTCGTTTGGGTTCCTGATAAGGTAGGTATATGGAAGGGATTCAGTTTGATGGTGAAGAAGCTCTTGTCCGTCAGCGGCCACTTGCCGTGCGTATGCAGTCAGGTATCACTGCGTGGCTTATACGCAATAAGATTGTTAAGACGGATCAGCAAGCTCAGTGGCTGCTTCTTGGCGTACTCGTTTTCTGTGTAGTCGTTACTGTCTATCTACTTGGGGTCGCCTTTAGTGGTGGCGGCACACTCACCGCGGAAGAGCGCAGACAGCTGGAGCAGTCGACGCCCCGTGCTCCTCGCTAGGTATGCGAACGTCCCGCGGCTTCACCCTCATAGAGCTCCTTGTGGTGATTGCTATTATCGGCGTTCTTTCGTCTGTAGTACTCGCTTCGCTCAACACCGCGCGTCTGCGTGGCCGCGACGCTGCGGTCATGGCAGGTGTGCGCCAGCTGCAGACATTGATGGAGATCAACTACAATGATCTCGGAACCTATGCATCGCTGCAGAGTAGTTGGGACTATACCGCTGCTGATTGCAACAACAGTTTTACTGGGACGCACGCAGCTGCTGCTCGGTTAATTTGTATTAGCATCGTTGAAAATGGAGGTGCGCTTCATACGGGTAATAATGTAAGCAGCGCAAACAGTTTCTCCATCATGGGCAAGCTTCCAAGCAAAACAGATCGCTACTACTGTGTGGGAAGCAGCGGGGGAACATCAGATGATGGTAACGGGGGTAATGGATGGATAGACAACGGCTGTCACAGTAACCCATAACACTATGAAAGTATTTATCGCCACAGACCACACAGGATTCATTTTAAAGAATACGCTTGTAGAGTACCTGCGCGATGTTCTTCTGTACGAGGTTGAAGATTTAGGGGCGCACGAACTCGCTCCAGAAGACGACTATCCTGATCTAATCCAGCCCTGCGCAAAAGCTGTTGCTGAGAACAAGGAAGCACTCGGCATAATTCTTGGCGGTTCGGGACAGGGCGAAGCCATGGCTGCGAACCGCATGCACGGAGCGCGCGCTGCTGTGTTCTATGGACAAGGGAGGGCAACGGCGGCAATAGACGCAGAAGGAGCTCCTGCGCTTGATGGCTTTGATATCGTGCGGCTCGCTCGTGAGCATAACGACGCGAACATGCTTTCGCTCGCAGCGAGATTCGTAACCGAGGATGATGCGAAGGAGGCAGTACGAATTTTTCTTGAAACTCCGTTTACGGGAGCAGAACGGCATATGCGACGCATTCAAAAGCTTGATCACTAACGCAGCGCGTATATGAAAACTCGCGGCTTCACCCTCATAGAGCTCCTCGTAGTGATCGCCATTATTGGTGTTCTTTCGTCCGTAGTACTCGCTTCGCTTAATACCGCACGCTTGAGGGGAAAGGATGCGGCGGTTCGTTCAGGACTTCAGCAAATGCGTACGGCCTACGAACTTGAGTTCAGCTCGTCAGGAACGTATGACCCACTAAAAGCTAGTCATGCACCGAATGGGTGGTTCTCTACGTCTGCACAGTGCCAAGCGGGAAACTTTACCGGCACAAACGCTGCGTCTGCAAGAAGTATCTGCGCGTCGATCGTCTCTGCAGCAGGACCGTGCACGTCCGACGCCTGCCTCCTTACCGGACACACCTCTACATATGCGCCTGGAGTGTACTCGATCATGGCGTATTTGCCGGGAGAAAGTCAGCGAGCGGGCGCAGCGCGATGGCTTTGCGTCGGCTCCGGCGGAGCCACAAGCGTTACTGGCGGAGATCCATGGAGCGAACCGGGATGTTGGGGCAACCCCTAATCTGCATACTATATGAACGAAGTTAATTTTATTGAGGAGCAGGATTACAAGACTCGTCACGCAACAGCGAAGCATGAAGGGTTGATCGAATGGGCAGTTAAGAGCGGCATTGCAAAAGACAGCAAGAGCGCCCAGATACTCCTATTATGCTGCGCTATCACAGCAATTCTCATTGCTATTGTAGTTTTTGTTATGGCGATGCCGCGCACCATTGAGCTTACTCCCCGCCAAGAGGCGGTATTTGAGAATACCCAGTTTGTAATACCAAGAAGATAATCGTCTCTATTGCATCGCGTACGAGAGCGTAAAGGCACTTTGACGACATACAATGACTTTTATGGGGGTATACTTTACCCATGGGCATTATTGTTCCCGCCATCATTCCAACATCGCGCGAGGATCTTACGCAAAAGCTCGGCGTCTTTTCAGGAGTCTGCAGTGAGATACAAGTCGATATCGTAGACGGGGTATACGCAACGCCAGCAAGCTGGCCCTATAGAGAAGATCCAAGCGCTCTTTCCGGGATGCTCGCGGAAGGAGAGTTGCTTCCGGGTGCCGGCATTACGCACATAGAAATTGATCTCATGAGCCGGGATCCTGAATCAACAGCCGGAGCGTGGATCGGTCTCGGGGCAAGTCGCCTTACCATTCACGCGGAGAGCACGAGGTACCTTCCGCGCTTTCTAGCGAATGCGCGTGCGCTGTACGGGCATGATAAGGAATTCTCTTCTGATCTTCTCTCACTCGGACTAGCTATTGGTGCTGCAACCGATCTTGCGCTTATCGAGCCGTACCTTGAGAGCATTAACTACGTGCAATTCATGGGCATTCGCCAGATTGGCAGGCAGGGAGAACCATTTGATATGAGTACCGTTGCGCGGGTGCGTGCATTCCGCAAACGGTACCCAAACACGCCGGTGCAAGTAGACGGCGGCGTGAATCTTTCAAACGCGGGAGCCTTGCTTGATGCGGGTGTTTCGCGGCTTGTCGTCGGGTCTGCTATCTGGAAGAGCACAGATCCTGTTGCTACCTATAACGCACTTAATGCACTCACGGAACGCCACGGCCTCTACGAATAGTGTGCTACCATTTTTTCATGAGCGAAGTTCAATTTAACGAAGAACCCCAGTTTCAACGAAAGCAGGTAGAATCGCGCACTGGCAATCTTACAAAGTTCGTCATACAGAACAATCTTGCTAAGGACGAGGGAGGAGCGCAGCGAGTACTTCTTGTCGTTCTTGCGGCGTGCGTCTTGTCTATCCTCGCCGTCCTCTGGCTCTCTGGAAGAGAGAGTCTAGAGCAAACAATCACGAATCAGGAACTGGAACAAATAAGGCTTCGCATGAGCTTTCCTTAGGCTATGTACTCTTCAAAAGGCTTCACACTTATCGAACTTCTGGTTGTAATAGCGATTATCGGCGTCCTTTCGTCCGTCGTGCTGGCTTCGCTCAATACCGCGCGATCAAAAGCTCGTGATGTACAGCGCGTGTCCGACATGCAGTCTATACGAACGGCGCTCGAGCTGTATGCGACCTCAAATAACGGAGACTATCCCAGTACAGGCAACAGCTGGGTTTGGAGCGGCAGCGGCGGAAACTGGATACCCAATCTCTCACCGCTCTACATTAGTCGGATACCTCTCGATCCAGTGAATAGCAATTCAGGCGCTGAATTAACGTACTACTACAACTCAAATGGGACTAATTACTGCATGCAGTTTTCGCAGGAGGACGACTGCTCTCGTTCTCCATACTACTGGGGAGTATGGAGTGGCTCATGCAAATTGCGCACGGGTACGGGCACGTGGTGTTCGATGTACTAAGTGTCGCGTGCTATTCTTTGCGCAATGGCGCTAACGGATGTTGCTGTACATATGCTCGAAGAGAAAGCGGAAGCAGTCCGCGAAACGATTCTCGACATGCTTGTACAAGCTGGAAGTGGGCACACCGCAGGGCCGCTTGGTATGGCAGACCTGCTTGCGGCGCTGTATTTCCATATTCTGAAGCACGATCCGAAGAATCCCGATTGGGAAGAGCGTGATCGTTTTGTACTCAGTAACGGACACACGGTGCCCGTGCGGTATGCAGCAATGGCACACGCGGGCTACTTCCCCGTAGAAGAGTGCCTGACGCTCCGCAAGTTCGGTTCAAGGCTCCAGGGGCACCCGGAGCGCGACCGCCTTCCGGGGCTTGAGACTACGTCGGGTCCTTTGGGAAGCGGCCTTTCGCAGGCAGCTGGAATGGCGCTCGGGCTGCGCATGGACGGAAAGAAGAACCGCGTGTACTGCATGATGTCTGACGGCGAGCAGCAGGAAGGAAACACATGGGAGGCGGTGCTTTTCGCGTCGAAATACGCGCTCGGAAACCTCACCGCTATCATGGACCGCAACAACATACAGATAGACGGCATGACCGAAGACGTGATGCCGCTTGATTCACTCAAGGAAAAGTACGAAGCGTTCGGCTGGCACGTGCTTGAGATAGACGGGCACAACATGGAAGCGATCGTTGATGCCTGCGACGAAGCGCGCGCAGTTGTAGAGAAGCCAACGCTCATCATTGCACGCACAATTCCAGGCAAGGGCGTACCTGAGATTGAATACGACTATCGCTGGCACGGGAAGCCGCCTTCCAAGGAAGAAGCAGCCCGGTTTATGAAAGAGCTCCGGAGCGGCGCCGGGCGTGTGCCCAACGAATATGCATAAGCGTAGAACGGTATTCATAATGAGCGACCTATGATTTCCAAAGACTCAAAACTTTCTAAAGATATATTCTCAAGCGACATAGAGCAGAAGCCTACCCGCGACGGGTTTGGTCTCGGTACCGTTGAAGCGGGAAAGAGTAATCCTAACGTTGTTGTTCTATGTGCGGATCTTAAAGAATCAACGCGTGCTGAATGGTTTGAGAAGGAGTTTCCGGACCGCTTCATTGAAGTGGGTGTTGCGGAACAGAACCTTGCAACCGCAGCTGCAGGGCTCGCGGCAGTCGGGAAGCGCCCGTTTATTGCGAGCTACGCGGCATTTAGTCCGGGACGCAACTACGAGCAGATACGAACTACCATCGCGCTTAACGGACAGCCTGTCGTTGTATGCGGCATGCATGCGGGAGTATCAGTTGGCCCAGACGGCGCAACGCACCAAATGCTCGAAGACATCGGGCTCATGCGCATGCTTCCGGGAATGACCGTTATTGTTCCAGGGGACGCTGAAGAGGCTCGCAAAGCAGTTGTTTATGCGGCGAGTGCGGACCACCCGACCTACATACGCTTCGGCCGGTCGGCAACACCAACATTTACGGCGCCCGAGACACCATTCGTTCCCGGCAAGGCAATTTCCATATGGGAGAGCAGCGCACCGAAAGTGGCACTTCTTTCTACCGGCTCATTAACCTATGAAGCGGTGCTCGCAGCGCGCGCCCTTGCCGCAGACGGCATCGAAGTGTCCGCGCTCCATGTGCCGTTCGTAAAGCCGCTCGACGAAGAGAGCATTCTGAGTGCTGCGAAGAAAGCGGGGCGGGTCATAACGATTGAAGAACACCAGGTTGCCGGAGGATTCGGCAGCGCCGTTGCTGAGTATCTTTCAAGCGCGTACCCCGTGCCGGTTACGAGGCTCGGCATGCAGGACTCCTTCGGGCAGTCCGGGGAGCCTGCGGAGCTTATCAGCCACTACGGCTTATCTGCGCAGGGCATAACTTCCGCAGTGCGCCAGATGCTTCAGGTATACTAATTGTATGAAAGGGAAGAAGCTTTCTACTTACGCGGCGGCATTCATTATCACGCTGTTCGGCGCGACAGCCACGCTCCTTATTGTGAACGCAGCTCACATGATGTCGGCGGAAGCTGAATACGCGAATATCGATCCGACGAATCTGGAAACAGATTTCGGAAACTAGTAAGAAGAAGCCTCGCAAATGCGAGGCTTCTTCTTATGCAGCGCGCTCTTCGATGCGATAGTTTTCGGGAGCGTTTTTAAGGTACTCTTCAAGCTTTGCGCGAGACAGGAGCCCCGCCTGCGCGCCGACTTCCTGCACTACGGACATGGAATTAATAGGTCCCCAGAGAAGCGCTTCCTCAAGCGGCTTGCCGAGCGCAAGTGCGCAGGTAACGGTTGCGGCGAACGAGTCTCCCGCGCCAGTGCGCTCGAACGGCTCGCGCGCGTCAGGGTACATAGGCACGTAGAGAAGCTTATCTCCGTCAAAAGCATGCGCACCTTCGCGGCCGTCAGTAATAATGACGATCTTGGGTCCGAGCGCGCGCAGTCCTTCTGCGAGCGTGCGAATTTCCTGTGCTCCTGTTAGTCCGAGGATGCGCTCTGCTTCCTGCTTGTTGCAGAAGAAGAGCTCGCTGCGCTCGTACAGCTTCTTAATCTTGTCTGCACCGAGCTTCATTTGGAACGTGCCGGGCTGGAACGCAAGCTTTGTTTCCGGATGCTCTTCAAGCAGTGCGGCGATTGCGTTGTGATAGTCGAGAGAGTTTTCAGCAAGCGAGGAGAGGTACAGCCACTTCGGGCTGTGGGTGAGTTTCGGAACCGTGTAGGAGAACTCCTCGTGCTTCACGAGAATGGTGCGCTCGCTGCCGAACCAGAGCACGTAATGATAGTTCGTCGCCTTACCTTTCTCGGTAACCATAAGCGACGTATCGACACCCTCCTCGACAAGCTTCTCAAGACACTCAGGCCCGTAGCGGTCGTCTCCAACGTACGCGCGCAGCGAAGCAGAAAGGCCAAGGCGGGACGCGGCTACTGCGGCGTTTGATGCGTTGCCGACGGCTGTCGCGAGAACGGCGTAGTCGTACGGAATCTTGTCGCCGAACCGCATACAGATTTCGCAGCGGTCTGTATCGATGGTGCAGTGCGTGGACGCGTCCTTAAGGCGGATAAACGGCTCGGTTACAATGTCGCCAATAGCGAGAAAGTCGAGCGGTTTTGATGCGCGAGAGAAGAAAGGAAGATGCATATACGGGGATACTACCACGCGTCTCGGCGCCCGGGCGGGTATACTCTATGTATGACTGACCTTTCACGCATCACGCACGCGCTCTTCGCTCCCGGCAAGGGAATCCTTGCCGCAGACGAGAGTGATCAGAGCGCTGACGAAAAGCGCCTCGCTGCGTTCGGTATTGCGACAGGTCCCGAAATGCGCCGGAAGTTCCGCACGATGCTGTTGGCAACGCCCGGGATTGAGGCGTATCTCACAGGCGTAATTCTATATAAGGAGACGCTCGAACAGAGTGCGGACGATGGAACGCCGTTTCCGCTTCTCCTTAAGGAAAAGGGGATTATGAGCGGTATTAAGGTAGATGAGGGACTTGAGCCACTAAGCGACGGTTCTGAAGAAACCATTACGAAGGGACTCCTCGGTCTTTCCGAAAGACTCGAAGCGTACCAGGCGGCGCACGGCACCACGTTTACCAAGTGGCGCGCGGCGATACGCATAGACGGGGATCGTCTGCCCTCAAACAAAGCGCTTCTGGAAAACGCAAAGCGTCTCTCAACCTACGCGTGCGACGTACAGAGGGCGGGCATGGTGCCGATGCTGGAGCCGGAAGTGTTGCTTGAGGGAACGCACAGCCGTCTGCGCGCACGCAAGGTTATTGAAGACACGATGCGCGTTCTGTTCGATACGCT
The DNA here is from genome assembly GCA_035438505.1 of Minisyncoccota bacterium. Lineage (GTDB taxonomy): Bacteria > Patescibacteriota > Minisyncoccia > Phycocordibacterales > Phycocordibacteraceae > C7867-001. The sequence goes on along the minus strand of DAORIM010000018.1, from coordinate 6,027 downwards.
CAACGAGCACTGCGCAGATCTTTCAGGCGTTGTGCTGAAGACGTCGATGGCGCTTTCCGGAAGCACGAGCGGCAGGAAGGACACGCCTGAAGAAGTTGCAGAGGACACACTTGGCGCGCTTATGAATACGGTACCGGCAACCACGGGTGGCATTGTCTTCCTGTCAGGCGGACAAACACCGGAGCAGGCAATTGCGAACCTCAAGGCTATTTGCGCGCTCGCCAAGGAACGGAACGCACCGTGGCCGATAACCTTTAGCTATGCCCGAGCACTCCAGGAAGACGCGCTGCGTACATGGAAAGGGCAGGATGAGAACGTTGACGAGGCGAGGAAGGTGTTCCTTGCGCGCCTTGCGGAGGCCTCCCGCGCGCTCGGGTAAGGTTGCAGGACAAAGGTTTTTCAGGCATACTTCCGGACACTATGCAGCACAATCTTACGGTTTCCCCGCGTGACGTCGTGGGCAAGAGCGTTGCGAAGCTTGCTTCGGACGGTATTATCCCTGCGATTATCTATGGCCCAAAGCAGGCGCCGGTATCTGTATCGATCCCGCTTCTTCCCCTTGAGGCTATTTTGCGTCACGGTGGCGAGTCCTCACTTATCGAGCTTTCCGGTCTTGAGAAGCCGATCAAGGCGCTTATTCATGATCTAGACCGCGACCCCGTTACGCACGCGCCTCGGCACGTCGACTTCTACGCAATTGAAAAGGGCGCCAAGGTTACGGTTTCCGTTGCGCTCGCATTCGTTGGCGAGTCTATGGCGATGAAGCAGGGTGCAAACCTTGTGAAGATTCTCCACGAGATTGAGATCGAGACTGATCCGTCGAACATCCCTACGGAAATTGAAGTGGACATCAGCTCTCTTGCGTCTGTTGACGATCAGATCCACGTATCCGATGTGAAGGCTCCGGAGGGCGTCACCATCCTTACTCCCGGCGAAGAGGTGCTCGCGCTTGCGCAGGCCGTTGCTGAAGAGGTTGAGGAAGAGACTGCAACGCCAGACATGGATGCAATCGAAGTAGAGAAGAAGGGAAAGACCGAAGAAGAGGAAGCGTAATCATTTTCTTCATGAAGACAGCGAAGCCCGCATGTAAGTGCGGGCTTCGTTCGTACGTCTTCTGGTATACTGGACATTCATTATGCAACGCACAATCATCGCTCTTTTCTTCCTTGCCGCTCTCTTTGCAGCGCCCGCAGCACTCATAGCGCAGGAGCTTTCTGCTTCAGAGCGCGCAGCGCTTGAGCGGCAGCTCGCTGACCTCGAACGGGAAATGCAGCAGACGCAGGCGACTATTGATTCGCTTTCAGCTGAGGGCGCGTCGCTTGAGCGTGACATCGCGATCCTCGACGGAGAGATTAAGCGGGCGCGACTGCAGGTGCGCACTACCGAGACAGAGATTCGCGCGCTTTCGGCGGGTATCGTAATCCATAGCCGCACCATCGGCTCGCTTTCAGAGAAAATGATCCGCGAGCAGGATTCGCTCGCACAGATTCTGCGAAAGACTGACGCCATTGATGATTACACGCTCGTGGAAGCGGTGCTTTCTGGCAGCGAGATTTCAGACTTCTTCGGAGACCTTGATAACTTCGCAAGCATCAAGCAGGCGATGCGCAAATCCTTTGAAGAACTTCGTGCAACAAAAGCAGAGACGCAGGAAGAAAAGGCAGGTCTTGAGAGTCAGCGCACTGATCAGGAAATTTTGCGTTCCGCGCTCCTTCTTGCGCAGCAGGAAGTTGAGTCGAAGGAAGCAGAAAAGAGGAAGCTTCTTGCAGACACGAAGGGCCAGGAGAGTCTCTATCGCGGACTTAAGTCTTCGCAGGAGCAGACCGCAGCGCAGATTCGGGCAAAGCTCTTCCCGCTTCGCGATACGGGAGGTATTCAGTTTGGCGACGCGGTGCGTTATGCGCAGGCAGCAAGTGCACAGACCGGTGTGCGCGCCGCGCTCATCCTCGCCATCCTTTCGCAGGAGAGCGACCTTGGAAAGAACGTGGGCCAGTGTTTGATGACAAACCTTGAGACGGGAGACGGAAAGGGAAAGAACACCGGTACGCCGTTCCCAGGAACTATGAAGGTGCCGCGCGATACTGTGCCGTTTGCGCGCCTTATGGCTGCAGCGGGCCGCGATTGGGCTGCAACGCCGATATCTTGTCCGCTTCCGGGAGGATACGGAGGAGCGATGGGGCCAACGCAGTTTATTCCTTCTACGTGGGAGATGTACGAAAGCCGCATTAAGAGCACGCTCGGCGTGTCGGCAGCAGACCCTTGGAACGCATCGCACGCAATCATGGCAACCGGCCTCTACCTCGCGGACGTAGGCGCGGGAGGCGGAACCTACCTCGCAGAGCACACCGCGGCAGCAAAATACTACGCAGGAGGGAACTGGGCGTCGAGCGGCCAGGGATACGGCAACAGCGTTATGGCAAAGGCCGCAGCGTTCCAGAACGATATCGATTTCCTTGGGGCAAACTAGTCCTTTTCCCCAAGAGGCCCTCGTGCAGCAAATAGAGGGAGCAGTCCCGAGTACAATAGGGGTATATGGAAGCACCTGTCCCCGCATCACCCGTCTCTCAGGCTCCCGCACCAGCTCCTAAGAGCTCGCGACGAGTCTTTCTTATTATTGTTTCTGCAATCGCAATACTTATTATCGTTGCTGTCGCAGCGTACTTCTTGCAAGGCATGAAGAGCAACGGCCTTATGGTGGCTGAAGCAACATATGAATCTATAACGGTGCAGAGCGTTGGTTCGTCTGGCGCCCGAGCAGCCTCAATCCCTGAGGTGTCCGGTGCGCTCGGCGACTATGCCGAAGCAGGTAATGTAAAGGCGGCAATCGTTGCAACTGCCGAAGGACAAGAAGTGTTCCTGCTTTCAGACGACATAGTTCAGCTCACTTCCGACGGACTCCAGAAGGCATCACTCGCACTTTCTGCAGACGGAACTATGCTTGCCTACGCTGCACTGACCGACCCTCGCGAAGACGGCTTCATCCTTTCGACGAGTCGATGGACGGTGCGCGTCGTTGATATCGCCAGCGGACAGTCCAGGGATCTCGGCACCGGATTCGGACCTGAGTTCTTTGTGCGCGACGGCATCTCGTACCTCCTCTACACGACACCGACAACACTTGCCGTGTTTAACACGCAGGCAATGAAGGGACATCAGACGTTCTTCTTCACGCCAAGCGCGATTGACTACACCGCGCGTGTTTCTGCGGACGGCTCGCACTTCGCTATTCGCGCCGCAACGACGGGACAGTTCGTTATCTACAGCATCGACAGTCTTGAGGGAACGCTTGCTTCAACACCTGTACAGACTATCGAGCCGATTCTCACGGACGCGCAATGGGTAGACGGCGCGCTCTATGGACTTACCGAATCGGCAGACGGTATGGTTTCTGTTCTTAAAACGGCAGTCGGGGGAGAGGCGCCAGAAGAAGTTGGGTCGTTCGAAGGAGCGGGCATTTATCGATTCATTCGCTAACGTATGACGAAGACACACACCATGGGCAGCATTCTCAGCAAAGCGTCGCTCGTCGTTCCGCTCCTCGTCCTCGTTTTTGCAGTTGGGTTTCTCTCTGAGCCTACAACTGCTGAAGCGCAGCGTTGTACTGGCCAAGGAGGATCCTGGGTACAGGAAGCGAATCCGTGGACGGACATGCTTAACAGCTCAGGCGATCCGAACATTAATCATGGATTCCAACAGCTCTACAACGCATGGAATGCGACGCATGACAACGGATGGACCTATACCGGTGAGGTGGCAAATGTAGACGACGGTGATTGTGGCGGACTACTAGATACGGATCCAACCGGCGTTATCTTTGCGGTGCCCAATCCATGCCAGATAACTGCAGGCAACACGACCTGTACGAGCTATGTGTCGTGGGTAACGAACGGCGTCGGTGAGGCGCGCGTATTCCGTGGCAACGCTTCAGGTGGAAACCTCCAGCCGTTTAGCACGGGGCTCACAGGAGCAAATATTCCCGCGACGGACATCACCACGACAGCCTCAACCTTCGTGCTCTACTCGTATTCTTTGGGTGTGCAGGGTGCTGAGCTTGATCGTGAGACGGTCGTGGGCATTGCAGCACCGCAGCCGCCCACGGCAACGCTAACGCCTGAGGTAAGCACCGTTGCGCCCGGCGGATCACAGACGCTTACGTGGGGTTCGACGAATGCAAATACCTGTACCGGAAACGGATTCTCGACAGGAGGGGCGGTAAGCGGATCGGTGTCGGTTACTCCGGCCGGAAATACCAACTACTCCGTAAGCTGTACGGGAGACGGCGGCATTGCAGACGCATACGCAACCGTGAATGTGGCAGGGAACCCAAATCTCGTTGTCAGCGCCGCAAGTGTTCCAGGAGTCAGTAAGGGAGCAAATGTGCCAGTGTTCGCGACCGTTACGAACACTGGTGGAGGAACAACAGGCAGCGCCTTCACTACAACATTCACTATTAATGGAAACTCGGCTGGCACGGCAAACTCTGCTACGACAAATGCAGGCCAGAGTCGCCAAGTTGTCTCGTCAAATTACAAGTTCACGTCAGCAGGAACCTATACGATAGTGATTTGTACGGACTCCGCCAATCAAGTAGCTGAAACGAATGAGAGCGATAACTGTTCCGAGTCAGAGGTCTCTATTCCAGAAATGCCGCCAAGTTCGAGCGTTACCTGTAGCGTGGACCAGGCATCAGTTGCGCCCGGAGGCACGGTTACGTACACCGCACATCCTTCGGTGTCCGCTGGTCCTCCTTATGTGTGGACCGCAGCAGACGGCGCGACAGGCTTTGGCAGCAAAGCAACAGCAGCGCGCACATTCTCTGCAGATGCAACTGGAACCTACAGCATGCAGGTAACCGCAAAGGGTGCGTCAAACACGGGCTACTGCCCGAATGTCACGGTTGCCGCAAATTGGTGTACGGGAGGCTCTGCTGACCTCACGATTACCGCAACACCTAATCGCGTACGCAGCGGCACGACCGTTGCAGTATCGTGGAGCGCTTCCGGTATTAATGGCGCCGACGCATCCTGCAGCGTGTCAGGTCCTGGCGTCTCATGGAGCTCGTCGGTTTCCGATGCACCGTCCTGCAGTGCCTCAGGATCCGCGAGCCCGGTTATTACTACGCAAAGCACCTACACCCTCACGTGTGGCGGCTTGAGCGAGTCGGTGACGGTTAACGTCATTCCGAACGTCGTTGAGTTCTAAACAGACAAGAAGACAGCCGCCCTGGCATTGCTGCCAGGGCGGCTGTCTGGTATAGTCCCAGGGACATGAAGAAAGACACGCATCCGAAAGATTATCGCCAGGTCCTCTTTGAGGATATGACCTCCGGTGCCCAGTTTCTCGTAGGATCCACGATCCGCACTACGGAAACTGGCACGTTTGAGGGCAAGGAATACCCTAAGTACGTGATCGAGATTTCGAGCGCGTCTCACCCGTTTTACACCGGCGAAGAGCGCTCCCTCGACAAGAAGGGTCGCGCTGAGCGCTTCAAGCAGCAGCGCGCTGCGGCAAAGAAGTCGTAACGGCATACACGAACGCCCCGCCAGCACGGCGGGGCGTTCGTGCGTTATTATCGATACATGGAATACTCCTCAGAATTTAAGCAGAACCATCAGACCGCATACCTTGCGGAGGAATACGAGCGCCTCGAGAAAGAGCGTCTTGGAGGCCGCGAAGCCGCCGGGAACGACGCCGTATTGCTTGAAATGGCCGCTGAGGACGAGGAGCGCATCGATGCGAGGCAGAAGGAGATTCTGGCTGATATAGAGAGAATCCTCGACAAAGAAAAGGAAGAGCAGGCTGCCGCAAAGGCCATCGTTCTTGAATTCCGCGCAGGCGCAGGAGGCGACGAAGCGACGCTCTTTGCCCAGGAGCTCAAGAGCATGTACGAGAAGTACGCTGAAGGGAAGCGATGGCGCGTACGCACCATTGACGAGCTCACGCTTGAGATCGAGGGCGCGCACGCGTACGAGGCGCTCCAGTACGAAACAGGCGTGCATCGCGTACAGCGCGTTCCCATAACCGAAA
>DAORIM010000017.1:0-17063 GCA_035438505.1 Minisyncoccota bacterium | reverse complement strand
CTGGTAAGCGGCTCACTACCTAAAACGGAAACCCCCGGAACTTGTGTCCGGGGGTTCTCTGTTTTCTTTTGCTACTGAACTGCAAGCAACTCAACCTCAAAGAGAAGTGTTGCGTTTGCAGGAATCACGCCGCCAACGGCCTGCGCGCCATACGCCATATCCGGCGGAATAACCAAGCGGCGTTTTCCGCCAACTTTCATACCCGCTACGCCCTCATCCCATCCGCGGATAACCTGCCCCGCTCCTAGCTGGAACGCGAAGGGCTGTCCGTGATTTGCAGACGCATCAAAGACTGTTCCGTCAGGGAGCGCGCCGACGTAGTTAACGGTAACCATCTGGCCTGCCTGAGCCTCAGCTCCTGAGCCGACAACAACGTCTGTAATAACAAGATCTGTAGGGAGAGCCTCTCCCGGAGCGAGTGATAGGTCCATAGGTAATGCTGAAGGATTGGTAGTAGTGCCCGTGCTTTCCTCAGAAACAGGATTCATGCCACTGAAGGAAGCGAAGAACGGCGTTCCGAACGCCAGAAAGCCAAGAGCAACCACGAGCGCGAGTGCAACAGCAATTCCAGTATGCGTAGGATTCATAACAGTGCTTAATTAGTGCCGATCCCGACCAGTATATCATCCGTTAATTCCTGGATGGTCTCTTCAACAATACCGCCTGAATTAGGCACGTAGATCTCGAGGAACTCCTCAATCTCCTCTTCAGTTTTGGCTTCCTGCAGTAGCTGATCAAACTTATTCCTCGTCGCGTCATCCATGCGCTCCATAAGACGGATCATCGAGCCGCGGTACACGATTGCGTTTAGATCGAGCAATAGTGCCTCCTGCTCTTTCGGATCAAGAGACTCAATGTCCAGAGCGTCCAGAACCGTATCAAGGTTTTTGTCGTTCATATATATCGTTATTACGGCATCCTTCGCACAAGATCATTCGCATCTATTGGAGGGAACGTTCGCATATTTCTAAAGACCTCAGGATCAGGGAGTATCCCCTCGAGGCGCTCTGCAGGAACGCCCGCAACTGAATCCCACGCATCAAGCCGATACGTCAGCACTCCTGTTATGTCACGCACAGGCGTAACGAAGTGCACTGTAGCACCAGGATGCTCGTTCGCGTATGTTCGCGCCCACTCGTTCTGCTCTTCAAATGAGCCTCCCTGTGCGACGGTAATCGTATTCTCAGTGCCGGGTATCTGCCACACGTAGGTTGCTGGCTCTGCAAGATTCACTTCAACGCCGCGTGCGTTTATGAATGCCTCTGAGGCTGCTTCAGAAAGTGCGCTGCCGTCTACGTCTGCGCCAGCAGCGTACTCTGCAACTGTCATACCTGAGCGACCACTGCCGCTTTCTGCTGACGCTGTTTCGGTAGAATCAGCCGCTTGTGGGCGCTCAAGCTCAGCGCCTTGTATGTAATCTGAAACAAACATTGGCTCGCTCCGTCCAGCAACTGCTTCGGCTGCCGGCGGCACTTCTTCCACAACAGGCTCTGTGGGCAGAGTCTCTGCAGGAACGAAGGCTGGCTCACTTGGGGATTCAACTGCCGCCGGACTTTCGGCTACTTCCTCTACAGACGGTGCGAACTCCTCTACTGTTGCAGCAACCTCAGGAGCAGCTCCTGACTCTTGTCGAACTTCAACAGGAACTACATGCGGTCGCATTTCGATACCCTCAAGTTCGTGGTACGTTACACCGCCATTGCCGTCGCTCTCCATCACAAGCTGTGCCTCGCCGTCTCTGACGAACCATAGTCGCTGGTCGTTATCGAGCACGAATTGATCGCCACCCTGCGTCACGCCGCTCTCAGCACCATCAAGTACGCCGATATTTTCTGACAACTCGCTTGCAGACATACTGCGCAGCGCTTCAACCACGGACGAAGGGCTTTCGATACCGCTTGTATCAAGGTTTGCAAACATGCCGTTAAAGCCAACGCCTGAGTTGGCCTCAACGGTAAAGGCGCGGAGCTCTCCGTTCGGTTCCGTAAGTGCTTCTACCTCATCGGCTACTTGCTCAGGAGCGTCGTTGGCAGGAGCTTCTCCGCCTTCTGCTGCTGGAGCCTCGTCGGGTTTGTTTGCGGGAGGTTCAGCATCAGGTCCTGTTTCAGCACCCGCTGTCTGCTCTGCGGAAGGAGTATCACCTGACATCAACCTATCGCCCAAGGCTTCTGTTGCGTCGCCAATGATGGAACCGGCTCCGTATGCTCCCGCGATACCTCCGGCGGTTTTGGCAATCGTTGCCTGCGCTCGCTGCTGCTGGAGCGTTCGCTGCGCCTTGGCTGCTACCAAAGACTGGGCACCGAGCGAACCTTCCACACTAAGGTTTCTTGCTTGGTAGTTCGAGTCTTTCGCAAGCTTTCCCGACAGTTGCTCGCTTTCCTCGCGCTTCTTGCTGTGCAGTATTTCTACACCCTTGCCAGCAAGCCAACTTGCTGCGCCCGTTAGGCTGAAGAATGCTGAGCGTTTCTGCGATTTCTCTGCGTCTGCTTCAAGTCTTTTAAGCAACTTCTCGCCTGCGTCAAAACTATCCAACTCAATCTTCAACTCCTTAATGCGCGCGTCATCCCTATCAAGCACTGCCTCTCGCATCTGTCTTTGAATGTTTTCCTTTTCACCTTTGCGCGCCTCTATTCTCTTTCTGAATGCTTCGGTGCGCTTGGATGCATACATGGCTGCAGCACGCATACCCAGACCTACTGTGCCGAGTGCGATAAAAGGCAGAATCGTCGCAGCACTTCCTGCAACCGCGGCGCCTGCCGTAAAGGCAAGTCCAGTTCCGGAGAGTAGGAGTTTTGCTTCAGGCGGCAACGACTGATAGCGCTTCCATGCGCCCTCAATAACGTTCCTATCGCGCTCGCGTAACGCTTGCATCCGTACTTCCTGCTCCTCTTGCACGGCGCCATACAGAACATCCTTCGCTATGAAGCGACGCTCATAGCGCTCTTTAATTGCATAGATGTCTCGGTCTTTTCGAAGAGAGGCAATGGTGCCGTTCTTTCCGAATCCTTCTCGCTCAAGTTCTATGATTTTGCCTGTCTTCTGATTAATAACTGGCGACCGATCCTGCACCCCGCGACCGGCAAGTCTTGCCTCTACCTCATCAAGGCGCATTCTTGCAAGCTCAGCGCGCTCACTTAGCCAACCAGCTTTGAGATCCTTCAAAACCTGATCGCCTTCATCTACGCGACCGCGCTTTATACCCATGCGCTCCGAAAGAGCATCGCCCATAGAGCGAGATTTTTGATACGCAACAAGCTTTTCAAAATATGCCTCTTTGGCAGAATTAACCCATCCTTGACGTCGCTCTTCAGCTGCGTCGAATGCCTGGCCACTTTCCTTCTTCATACTGAGCCTCCGCTGGACTTCTTCTATCTGCTCGCGTAGCGCATCCTTATGTTCCTGCGCCGTTTCTGGCTGCCTGTTGGCGATAAACGAGTCGGGCAATACTTGCGGAGCAGAGCTTGATGGAGTCAGTACTTCTGGCTCATCCGCTATTTCGACTGCGTTTGGTACGTCAGTCTTCCCTGGCTTTCTAGCGCGTTCCCGCCGTTCTCTATTGCGATCAACTATGCGAAGTATTGCTTCTTGTTCCTCATCGGTTTTATTTACCGCTACCTTTTCCTGGTTGTCACTGGATAATTCCTTTTCGGTCGCCTGCACACTTGCGGGCAGATGTCTTTGCAACTCCTGCAGACTGCGCGCAGCGCTTACTATTTCGTAGTAATTTGAGTAGCCGTCTCCAGGGATCCTCCTGTCTCGTGAATCGTCAAGCAATTCTATACTTGTCTCCAGATTCTTAAAACTTTCTGATCGAGTTACTTCTGGAGGAAGCACCCCACTCTCCCGAGCGCTTATAAGCTTTTGATAGGTTTCCTCTACTTCAGACCAGATCCGGTTTCCTTCTTCCTTGTACGCTTCTACAACTTCCAATGCTTCAGGATTATCAACAACTGCCGTATCCAAAAAGCCAGCGGGCATGCCCTCACCGGGACCCTTCGAAAGGTACTCTTGCCGAGACAGACGTATACCGCTGCTTCCGCCTCCTGTCTCTCCCTCGCTGCTGATACTCATTACACCCGAGTAGCCGCCGTCAGGACTGTCGTCAATTCGTCGCGCGTCTTTGCGGCTATGTGGAGGATAGTCAGGTTTAAGCATGTGACTCAGGTTAAGAAAGGTAGCGCTGCTTTATAGATGCTTCAATCGTAGCACGGTCCCTTCCATAGGTGAGGTAGGAAAGTTCGCGCAGATCATCCACTTGACCCATATTTCCCTCGGGCAGGTTGATGGTCTTTATGTTAAACGGCTTTTGCGGAACACCCTTCGCGAGCATCTTCACGTACGCATTTCTGTTCTCGATGTTCGTAAAGTCGGACGCAGTAAACGTAGGGTCAAACAGCTTCTCGAAGAACTCGCCGTCCTCCTGGCCAACGCGGAATACTGCCATCGATCCCACGTTACCGAATACCGCATCGCGGATCTTGTCATCCACCTGGGCAAGGAACTGGTGCGCAATGGTAAGCGAGAGCTTGTACTTGCGCGCCTCAGAAAGAATTCCCGGAATAGAATCGGTCGTGATGTTCTGGAACTCGTCGATATAGAGATAGAACGGCGGGAATGTGGCCCTCGGATCGTCCGCCCGCGATAGCGCTGCCATGAAGAGCTTGCCCACAATGATAAGTCCGAGCAGATTTGCGTTGCGCTCACCAATGCGCCCCTTCGATAGGTTAACCAGAAGAATCTTCTTGCTGTCGATAACCTCGCGGAAGCGGAACGAGCTTTCCTGCTGGCCAACAATTGGGCGCATGAAGTCGTTCGCGGTAAAGTCGTCGAACTTGTTCGTGATATACGGAACAATATTCTCAAGCGATGCCTCGCCTCCTGCCTGCGTCGCTATCTTGGTCCAAAACTGATTCACCACCGGGTTGTTGCTGCGCGCGAGCTTCAGGTTCCTAAACGCCGTGTCCGATAGGACACGCGCAATATCAAGCAGCGTTGAGCCGGACGCCGGGTCTTCCATAACCAGAAGCGTTGCGTTCCTGAAGTACTGCTCGAAAGCTGGACCCATAGACTCAGGCACGTCGCCATAGAGCCTTCTAAAGATGGCGAGAAGCTCATTCACGATAAACGTCTTTTGCTCCGGATGTGCTGGATCGTACTCAAGAAGATTGAGTCCAAACGGCCTATCGAGCGCAGCGGGATCAAAGTAAATAACGTCTTCGTATCGCTCAGGTGGAATGTTTGCGAGCACTTCAAGAATGTCGTTTCCGTGCGGATCGATAAAGCAGACACCGTTGCCTGCCTTAATGTCCTGGTCAATAAGCGTACGCAGCATACCGGTCTTTCCGGCACCGGTCTGTCCAATAACATACAGATGGCGAAGGCGATCCTCGTCTGTCAGGCGCGCCTCGGCCGTCTGTCCGCGGAATGTGTTGGTTCCAAGTAAGATACCCTCACGCGGCAAGTCCGCCGGAGCGGCGCTCGCGCTAAAGCGAGACTGCTTCAAGTTTGGCGCAGACTGAATGCCCTGGGGCGGGAAGTGATACAGCGTCGTGAGCTCTCGTAGAGAAAGCGGAAGATTAGTGCTCGCGCGGTATATGCGGAACGTGAAGTCCTTCAGGAGCTGCTTTAGGCTCGCTCGGTTCGGGCTCTTAAACTCGAGACGGTTCCCGGTTGTGTGCTCGAACTGATTAAACGCAGACTCAAGCTCGGAAAGAATGCGATGCGCCCTGCTTGCGTCCATTGAAGAAACAGCGAGACGAATGTTCGTGGACACGACAGGAGCGCCAATTTTCTTCTCCACCATTTCAATTGCCTTCTCATCGATTGGATTGGTCTGCGTTTGCTTTTTGGGTGTGAAGAACAGTCCAGCAGCTTCGCGGGCAAGGTCTCCGACAAACGTTTCGGGAAGGCTGAAGGCGCGCGACCTGTGCTCGCCCTGTCGAAGTGCGTGAATGATCCGGCGATAATGATGCGTATAGCGGTCTCCTTCTGGCTTAAAGACTATTTGTAGCGAGGCCCCTTCATCCTCCGGAGCAATCTTTGCAAACGCGTTGAGAATTGAGTTGAGCGGGTCGTAGTCAAAGTCTTGATAATCCTTAAGCGGCAGCATCGCTTTGTCTTTGAAGGTTGCAACTGACGCAAGCGCCGTGCCGCCGTCCGCAAAGACGTTGTAGTCGTTCGGCTGCACATTGACGTGTGCATCTGGGAAGATAGCGAGCAACTGCTTTTCAAATAGATCTCTGCGCGAGTTCGGTACCGACGCATAGAACATGAGATGTGCCTTATCAACCGGAACAGCGAGCTCGAGCGTAAAGTATGTCGGCTCTCCGCGCACCGCGTGCTCAACGGCGAACATGCCTGCATAGAACTGCTCCATGGAGGAAATAAGTTCTTTGAGGTTCTTTGCGCGGGCTTCCTCACCAACAACCTCTGGAAGCGCTATTTCGTACAGCGTCATATGGAGCGCTTTCCACTCAGGCTGGTTTTCTGAAAGCCCCTTTGGCTGCATGCCGGAAACTAAGTACTGCACTAAGAAGCGATGGAAATCGTCCTCAAGATGCGCACTGTTGAGCTTTCCAAGAATGGCAAAGGCGTTATGAATGCCCTTCTGCTCCATAACCTGCTTAAGCTCAGCAATGGTCTCGTCTGAGTGTTCCGGATCCAGATTTAAAACCAGATCGCCCGCGTGGCGCGCAGCCTCGCTCTCGCTCATGCGATAGCTTGAGTGCAGCACGTCTTCGTTTCCGCTCATGCGGTGATGCAGGATCCGTTCGTGCGCAATATCCTCGCGCGAGCGGGATTGCTTTACGCTCGCGAGCTCTGCTTCTTTACGCGCAATTTCCGCACGCAAATATGCGAGCTCGTCTTCAGGCGAGTCTATGGGCCGTAGGGGTCCCTCCATACGTTCTAGTATACGCGGACACGACGTTTTTAAACGCAGTGGAAAGAGGATAAGACAAACAAAAAGCCCGTCCGAAGACGGGCTTTTTGCAAACGCATTCGATCTATCGCTTCGTCATCGCACCGAAGAGTGCAGACACGAGCGCAACCACGATACCGAAGAAGAATGCTGGCCAGAAGCCGTCAACGGTAAAGCCAGGCACGAGCATACCCGCGAGCATGATAAGCACCGCATTCACGATCAGCGAGAAGAGGCCGAGCGTAACCACATTTAGTGGAAGCGTGAGCAGATTGATTATCGGCTTTAGGAAGATATTGATGATACCGAGCACCACGGCAAGGACGAGTGCGCCAATGAGCGTAACTTCGATGCCTGGGATGAGGTATGCGGCAATACCAATAGCAAGTGCCGATACGAGCCAATGCAATAGGGACATAAGGATAGGTTATCCGAGTAACTCCTTAAGCATACCGCTTTTGCGTGAAGCGTTCATGAATATGCACACTTAGCGTGCAAAGGTGAAAGACTCAACTATTGCGTCAAGATTCTGGTATTCAGTCATGAGCACATCGTCTGCAATATCCTCGCTTTGCGGCATTTCTCTGTACGTGGAGCCTGTGCGGACCTTTTCAAGCGCAATGCACTGTCCTTCGTGCACTGTGCGGTACGAGATGCCGCTCGCGTACTGCATCATCCCAGCACTCTCAAACGAGAACGTGCTCCAAGTCGTGCCGTTAATTTCTACCTCGCCAAGCGCTGTCTCTCCTTGATCTGTTGCTGCTTCTTCGCAGCGCTCAAGCTCTTGAGGGTCGTTTGAAGCGCCAACGCGAACCATGGCATTGAAATAGCGCGGATACGCAGTCTCATTTGAAACTTTATACGGAATGATGGCAACGATAGGCGTGCCTAAAATTTCAGGAAGAGCGTTAGCGCGCCACGCAGACCCGAGATGGTACGAAGTATCAAACGCATACGAAACCTCAGCTGACTGAGGATAGAAGACACTGAATCCGTAGGTGCCGTTCGTGTAGATAGCGACGCCTTCCGTAAGCGGTTGAGTGGTCGTTGCAGTAACTCCTCGACGCGCCATCGCGTCGTTATGCGAGTCCACCAGGTACCAGGCAGCTCCTGCACCGATAGCGATAAGCGCGATGCAGAACAAGATTATGAGAATGCGATTCATGGTTTATAGACGATAGATCGCTGACACCTCTACCTGCTCATTCTTTACGTAGCCAATCACGCGCACTTCTTCGTCTTGAGATACGGGCACTCCGGGCTGGTTCGTAGCGCACGGCAAGTTTACGTCCGCGCATGCGTCTTGGTTGCGGAACACCAGGCGTTTCGTCCTAATTGATGGCGAACCGGCATCCGTGTATTCCGTGTACAGAATGTATGGCGTGCCTCCTGATCCTTGTGTGTGATCAACGACAATAGTGCCCTGCTGATCAAAAGGCCCTTCCTGACCTTGGAGCAAAGCGACACTTGCTGAAAGCTGTGTGGAAGGCACGACAACCGCCTGTTGCTCGTCCGTAACTGAGCGGCCCGATGCCCACACCCAAAGACCCCCAACAATGAGGACGACGGCCATTAGTTTTAGAAGCGTGCTCATATAGTTTCGTATAGCCTACAGACTCCTGCCTATCGGTTTGATGAAGCGTCAGGCGAGAATATAGCCTTGAAGAGACGAGTACTCGACGTTGCCTCAGTCGTGGAAGCAGTGCTTGAGGCAGTTGAAGTTGCCTGAATCTTAGCGGCGAAGAAGAGGCGGGCCTGTTCAACAGGAGAAGAATCGTCTTCTGCAAGCGCAGAAAGATTAACCGCCTCGGTATTCTCGTCATCAAGCGCAAGTGCGGTATCAATCCGGTCGCGGGTTATAGCGAGCGACTTAGACTTCTCAAATACACGCTCGGCAAAGTTGTTCTTTGGCTCCTCGGAGAGGGTTAGTGTGGCTGCACTAGCTGAATCATCTGCAAGCGTTTCTGCGCTTTCCATAACGCGCTGTGAGAGGTCAGTGCGAACTGCGAGCGATACCGCAAGCTCTCCGCGGGCTTCAAGGGTTTGCGTCTCCTTCGCTACCCTATCCACGTGCGTATCAAACCTTGTTGCGAGCTCTGCTGCAGCAACATCGTCGAGCTTCCCTTCTGAAGAAAGCGCTGTTGCCTCGTCTACGCGACGCGACGCGAAGCGTGCAGAAAGTTCTGCCTTCTGCTCTGAAGACACTGATAGCACCATAGCAACGGGCTCATTCAACGAAACCTTGAGAGGATACAGAAGGTCTCCGGGAAGAGATCCTTCGGCAGCAAGACTTGCCTGCGTACCCCCTGCAATTACGAGCACGAGCGCAAGAGCTCCTGCGTACACACTACGTGTACGGGAAAAGAATACGGAAAGGGGCGAGAGCGCCGGTGCTGCACCGCGCTCAGGCATCGTATGGAGATCAGCGTACTCCGAAAGAGCTGCGCGTACGCGGGCACGGGTTTCGCTCGCGAGCGTTATGCGCTTTAGTTGTTCGAAAATGGTGGATAGGTGTTTCATTCTGTATGCATTGAGGTCCGCACTTTTTTGATTGCTCGGTTGAGCCTTACGGATACGGCATTCGCCGATTCTCCTGAAAGCCGCGCAATCTCTCGCGGCGAGAGGCCTTCGACGTACCGCAGGAGGAGCGCTTCGCGCGAGGGCTCGTCGAGGCTTTGGATGGCGGCGAGTGCTTCCTGCATTTCTGCCTCCTGCATCACCTCCGGCGCGCCGTCTCCAGCAAATTCTATACCTTCATCCGTTAGCGCATCGAGCGACGACTCTTTCTTCTTCCGGTACCAGTCAATGACGAGGTTCCGGGCGATGGTATAGAGAAGGGCTCGTTCGCTGCGCATTATGGTGCCCTCGCGAAGAGCCTGCCAAAACCGTGTAAACGTCTCCTGGGCCAGGTCCTCGGCAAGCTCCTTGTTGCTTACTTTAAGTACGCAGAATCTGAAGATATCGTCCGCATAGGCGTCGTATATCTGCAGAAAATAGGCTTTTGTTTCCTCCTGGTCCATTAGTTAAGACGTGCGCAAGGGTCAATTCTTAGCACCCGCACGCGTGCGGGTGCCCGGAGCCCTGGTCACCTATCTATAGTCGCATACGCCTCTCTATCGGGCTACCAGAATTCCTGTGCACGACCGGAAATGAAAAAGCCCGCGACCAAGGGCCACGGGCTTTTTCTTCAAAGTTCTCTTAACGAGACTTCTTTGCTGCTTTCTTAACAGCCTTCTTTGGTGCTGCCTTCTTTACCGTCTTCTTTGCTGACGATGCAGCCTTCTTGCCAGTGCGGCGAAGCTCCTTCTTTACCATGTCCCAGTTGCCCTTAAGCTCGGACACAGCGGCGCGGAGGTCACCTGGAGTTACCTCATCAAGACCCTTGTATGCCTTCGCTGCCTGATCAACGATCATGGCCATTGCCTTCTCATCGATGTCCTTAAGCTTCTTTGCTTCGCGCACAACGTCCTTCTGAAGGTTCTTAGCCCACTTTGCTGTTGCATTGCGATGCTTCTTCGCCTCCTTCGAGCCGTAGAAGTAGTAGCCTGCTGCGCTTGCCGCTGCGACTGCTGCGAGTGCTGCTGCGCCTACCTCTGCCTTCTGAAGTGTGCTCATGCCCTTCTTCTTTGCTGGAGCCTTCTTCGCTGTCTTCTTAGTTGCCATAAAATCTAAAGTTATACGAAATGATTATGATGATGACTTCTTCTTGCTGCGCTTTGGTTTTGCGAACCCTGTGAGGAGGCTGAGCATGCGCCCTACCTCCAGCGTTCGCGTCTTCACTTCAGCGCGTACTTCCCGGATGTCGTTCCGGATCTCCTCAGCTTCCTCATGGACGATTTCAGAAACGTCGTCAACCGTCTTAAGGATTCTAAGGAGCCGGATGAGCACTAACACCAAGAGCACGGATACAACAACAACCGCAACAGTAGTTACGCCGAAGAAAATATCCATCTTGAGAAAGTCATCCATCCGTATCCCTATGGTAGCCCGCCCGCCATATGCCGCAAGGTACCCTGTGGACAGGTATTACGCGTCCCGCAGCCTGATAAAGCGGGGTCCTTTGTACCCAAGCTCTGGCTTGTCCACGTCTTCCATAAACATGGAGAGCGGCCGGACAAACATGGTGTAGTCGGTCTCATAGAGCGGTTTGTACACAACCATGAGCTCTTCGGTCTCCGTATTAAATGCAACACCGAGCACTTCGTACTCTTTCGTGGAGTCTTTGAAGTGATGATAGATGCCTGGCGTTGGGGTATGCATACTCTACGTGCTGAGATTATTCTCGAGTAATAAAACGTCGTATCGCTTCGTAAACCGGTCTTCGTCTTTAATGCCCAGTTCCGACAATACCGTGAGAAGCTCTGCATGCGCAGCAGGCACATCTTCCTCGTGCTCTACCATCTTCTCTACTTCTATAAATGATCCCAGACCCTCAACCTCGTCGAGGCAGAATTCATATCCCCCGAACGCACCACTCTTCCGTTCTTTTACAACGCGAACTGCTTCGGTAAATCCCATCAGCGCGAGTATTCTCTCCATGGACTCAGCGTTCGTTACTTCTGTTTCGTACTCCTCAGCAACCATGTCCTGCTCTGCGTTGCGGTTTGGGTTGTACTTTGCGGTGAACAACGTCTTTCCCGAAGACTTCGTACGCAGACGAAGAAACAGGCCGTTCGCGAGAAATGTTTCAAGCGAGCCAGTTTCTCTTACATATATACGATCGTTCTGGGACTCTGAGGCGCTGAGAACAACGCCGCGCGCTTCTAATGCGCGCACGATTGCGTCCTTATCGCGTATTCTCGCTTTCACCTCCACCTCTCGCATAGTTTCAGTATACCCGAGCATGCGCTACTGTAGGTTTATGAGAAAGCCAGCTCGTAGAGAGCCAATCGAACACGCAAAACCTCTTCCGAAGGGCGACATGTTCCCTATGCGTCTTAATAAGTATCTGGCGATGAAAGGGTACGCGACGAGGCGAGATGCCGACGTGCTTATAGAAAAGCGCAAAGTATACGTAAATGGAGCGCTTGGGCAGATAGGCGACAAAGTAAACGAAAGCGACATGGTTGAAGTGCGTGGCGCAGGCCGCCCAAAGGCATACGCGTACCTGGCCTTTAACAAGCCGCGCGGCATGGACACCCACCGCGAAGCAACCGGTACCCCAAACGTACTCGATACGCTTCCGGCAGACCTAAAGCGTCTCAACCTCTTTCCAATCGGCAGGCTCGACAAAGACTCGCACGGGCTACTCATCCTCACGAACGACGGACGCGTAACTGACAGACTTCTGAATCCGAAGCATGCGCACCAAAAAGTGTACGAAGTCCGCACGAAGCGACCGCTACGCGCGAACACGAAAGAGAGACTTGAAGCAGGTATTGATATCGAAGGCTACATGACGAAGCCAGCGAAAGTTGAAATTCTTGGTGCTGACCGTCTGCGCATCGCCCTTACTGAAGGAAAGACACACCAGGTCCGCCGCATGATTGTCGCCCTGTTTAACGAAGTTAAAGATCTGAAGCGCGTAAGCATAATGGGCATTAAGCTCGGTCCATTGAAGGAAGGCGGCTACCGCGTTATTGAAGGCACTGAGTGCAAGAAGTTCCTCACTGATCTTGGACTCGCACAGTAAAAGACCGGCATCTCTGCCGGTTTTCTACTTTTCTATATTCCCTTCCACTGCGACACTGCGAGATCTATCTTCGCTCCTTTGAAGGTTGCGCCTTCGTCTATGAGCATGGTGCGCTTTGTTGCCACACCGTAGCCTGCGCTATATCCCGTAAGTGACCCGTCAGAAGCAACCACGCGATGGCAGGGCGTCTTGGGGATATCAGGATTCGTGCGCATTGCGGCTCCTACCGCGCGCGCAGCCCCTGGAGAACCTGCGAGTAGAGCAAGCTGCCCGTATGTCGCTACCTTCCCTTTCGGAATGCGTCGCGTAAGTTCGTAGACTTTTTCGGTGAATGCTGAGGCCATTACCTAGAGTATACCGACAGTTCTCTCTCAGAGGAACGATCCTTTGTAAGGACTAGCTCGCGTCTGCGGCCATGCGGGCGCGCGTAAGCGGTCCGTAGTAGCCAGAGGAAGGCGTAATGCCCATAGCTCGCTGGTACTCGCTTAGCGCTGCCTGCGTCATCGTACCGAAGTATCCTGTCGCACCGGCGCCTGCGAGTGCTTTCGCCGAAGGTCCCTTATCAAGCGCGATGAGTGCAACCTGGAGTGCGACCACATCGTCGCCCTGGGAACCAATAGTAAGGTCGCGCACCACGCCTACCGTTGTGGCGGTTACCACTTCGCCAAGCGCATCCTCAATTTCGTTCGGAAGCTCTATCCCTGCTATGCGCGCCTGCACGAAGATGCTTCGGTATGCAGTAGCAAGATCTTCTGCCCATTCCTCAGCATCATCGTTATCAAGTTCGCCAAGATACTTCTCAACGCCGTTTACGCGCTCCTTGAGCGTGAACTCGCGTGCAAGGCGTGGAAACGGATCTGTCGCCTCGCGGCCGTCGCGGATTTCAAAGTGGAGATGCGGCACGCCGCCCTTGGCGTTCCCAGTGTCTCCGACGAACCCAAGAATATCTCCCGGCTCAAGCACCGTTCCTGCCTTAATACCCTCGGCAATTTCGTCGAGGTGCATGTAGATGAAAGTTTCGCCTCCAGGGTTTCTGGTTGTAACAGTAATACCGCTAGAAGAGCCGTTCCCAGTGCGCGTAACCACCGCGTCTGTGGGAGACGCAATTGGGGTGCCTCGGGGCGCAAGAATATCCTCGCCCTCATGCGACCGAGCACCGCCATCGCGCGGATCGCCAAAGTTAGGCGAGATGTTGCGCATGGTGACGTTAAACATGACCGGTATTGGTATGTCTTCTACCGCGTCGTCATCAAGATCGTTAATCGCGCGCTGCGTAGCGCTTGAGTAGCGCTCGCGTGAAGAAGTGCGAGACGAACTACTGTCCTGGCTTGATCCAGAGGACCAAGTGCGCGACTGACTGCTCCTATATTGCTGATACTCCCGATAATATTCTTCCCAGTCTTCGCGCGACTGCGCTTCAACTGATACTGGAAGTATGGAGCCTGCGACGAGCGCAAGAACTGCAAGCGCCGTAAGCGTAGTTTTGAATGTACTCATGTGTATTAAGAAATGCTAGTGGGGTTTCTGTCAGGCGACAGCTATAGCGTAAGACGAATAGTTGCTGCAGAACTTACTATCCCCATTTGTGCGTGAAGTCTTCATGAATAAAAAGAAAAGCCCCGAAGGGCTTTTCTTTAGCAAACAAGACTTTGTTACTTCCAAAGTCCGCGACCGAGTGCCCATCGTCCTGGACCTGAAAGCGCGATAGATACCGACGCAGCAAGGAGGAGAAGGATGTACTCGTATCCACCCGTACTCATAAAGAATCCGTTTGGAAGGTGTACTACAACAAGTGCTACGAGTGACACAATCGCAAGGATCTTTGCGGAGAGGCGAGTAAGAACGCCGAGGATAAGGAGGATACCGCCGCCGAGCTCAGCTGCGATAAGAAGAACGGCGAATACCATTGGCATTGGGAAGCCCATACCCTCAAGCATACCCGCAACCATAGGAAGACCGCCCTCAACCTTCTGCCAACCGTGAAGCGCGAAGATGATACCAGTAACAACGCGAAGGACTGTGGGCGCGAAGCCGCTCCAAGCGTTAAGATACGAACCGACAATAAGATTACGCATAGATAGAAATAGTGCTGCTAACTCCCCTATTGTATCCCTACTCTATGAAGGCTTCATGGGGACAGGTGCATAAGCGCTTCCTTCTCTTTCCGAGACAGCTTTTTTATTGCAGCCTCCCGAATGCACGCCTCGCTACGGTTCGGGAACGACTCGCTAAACACTAAAGAGACGGGGCGGCGCGCGCGAGTGTACTTTGCCCCTTCGACGCGCTCATTATGCTCCCGCACTCTGCGTGCGAGGTCCGTTGTAACGCCCGTATACAGCGTCTGATCTGCGCACCTGAGGATGTAGACATACCAGGTGCGCTCCATACGAATTACTTCTCGAGGTCGAGCACGTCGTCGATGCGAATCTGCTCAACGAACTCAGGCACGTGAGACACCAGCACCATCGCGCCTTCATACTGGTCGAGTGCTTTGGCGATAACCGGAATATGGCGGAAGTTGATGTGGTTCGTGGGCTCGTCGAGGATGAGGAGTCCGGGCTGCATCAGCACGAGGCGCGCGAACGCAACGAGACCCTTCTGTCCTTCTGAAAGCGCACCGATCTTCTTGCCAATCGAATCGCTTGTAATGATGAAACTTGCGGCAACTTTGCGCATCTGCTCCTCGTTTGGCTTGTCCATCGACTGCAGAAGCGATTCGCGCACCGTGTGCTCAAAGTTAAGCGTAGAAAAGTCCTGTCGGTAGTAACCAACTTTGATTCCCTTCGCAATCTGCGCGCCCTTTGCAGAGCCGTTCGCAAGAGACTCAAGAAGCGTGGTCTTTCCAATACCGTTCGGACCCTTAAGAAGCAGGTGCTGCTTCTTTTTCATAACAATGTTCGCCTTCTTCTCCTTGGGCTGGTGGGTCTTCGGATCAATTATTGAAAGGGAAGAAACGGTTAGGATTTCGCCAAGGATGTCTTCCTGCACGGGAATAACAAAAGGACGGATGGTCTTGTCTTCTTTGCGCACATCAACTTTAGACTCCTCCATCTCTTCAATCTCGTCGCGCATCTTCTTTGCAACAACGCGCATCTTGCCTCCCTTCTGCGCAAAGAAGTTCGCCTTGTCCTTGTTGTCCTGAATCTTCTTTGCAAGCTGCGCATTCTTGCGATTCTCGCGCTCGATACGAGCAGAGATCTCCTGAAGCAAGTCGTAGTAGTTGCCTACGTACTGCTCGATCTTCTTCGTATGCACGTCGAGGTAGAGCACGCCGTTCGAGAAGGTATTGAGGAATTCGGCATCATGCGAAATAACCATAACGGTCTTTTCGTATGTAAGGAGGAACTTCGTTAGGTGTTCGATACCTGCGGTATCGAGATTGTTCGTCGGCTCATCAAGCAGAAGGAGATCGGGGTCCTGAATAAGTGCGGACGCCAACAGAAGGCGCGCCTGCTGGCCGCCAGAGAACGACTTAATGATGCGGTCGTGCGGCGCATGCAGGTTAACGACCTCAAGCACTTCATCAATCTTTGGATCAATGTCGTACACCTTCTCTGTAAAGCGCTTCTCAAAGAATGCGCGGACCGTAAGTTCGCGGTCCTCGGGAACAATTACCTGATGTGAAAGAGCGATGGTAAGGCCGCGCGGTGTAACGATCTTACCGCTCTCCGGTGGAAGCGACCCTTCGATCATCTTGAAGATGGTCGACTTGCCTGCGCCGTTCTGGCCCATGAGGGTCACCTTCATGCCTTTGCGCAACGAGAAATTAACCTCATCAAGGATGGGGTAATTATGCCCGTAATTAAACGAGACGTCCTCAAAGCGCAGGACCGCTTCCTGCGGTCCGTTGCTTGCGTTTGTTGGGGCGTTCTGCGCCATAGTCTTCCTATCTTACACTATATGTGTCGTATTGATAAGTCGGTTTACAGACTACGCATTCTTCCCTGCAACAAAGCCCGTGGTCCAGCATAGCTGCAACGAGTACCCGCCTGTTGGCCTGCGGATGTTAAGCAGGTCGCCGATTACAAATAGATTCTCGCAAACCTTCGAGCGCATGGTCTTCGTATCAATTTCTGTGAGCGCTACGCCGCCGTCCGCCACAACCGCGCGCGACAATCCCATAAGACCGGTGATTGTTAGAGGAAGTGCCTTTAGAAGTTCAGCTATTCGCCTGCGCTCCTCCTTCGTAACGCTGTGCACGCGCTTGTCGCGATCAATGTTCGGTATAAGGGAAAGTAGTGCGTCACTTGTTCCGAGCGGTGCTATCTGCCGGAATACGTTCTGGAACTCCTTGTTCTTGTTCTGATCAAATATTGAAGCTATATGCTTATCGAGAATTCCTAAGTCGAGTGCGGGATACGTATCGATGAGCGCCGTTACCTCGCCTTCCTGCATGTAATCACTCACTTTCCCTGCGGCGTTGAGTATAAGAGGTCCTGAAATGCCAAAGTGCGTCATAAGCACGTCTCCCTTGAGCACGAGCTTCTTGGCACCATTCACGTACACGGTCAT
>DAORIM010000016.1:0-17738 GCA_035438505.1 Minisyncoccota bacterium | reverse complement strand
CAAGAGTTTGGGTTCTGGGCGAAAAAAGTTCGAGTTTGGTAGTATAGAGCCACCATACTTTGGAAATCCCCAATTTTGGGGATTTCCTGCTTTGCCTGTGCGAGCAAAAGCCATTGATTCTGCGCAATTCCGCCCGCTTCGCGCGCGTGGAGAGTGAGGTTCAAAAATTCAGAAGCCGAAGAGTTTTTGGAGGGGGGATTTTTTGGAGGGGGGAATACAAAGAAGCCCGTAGTGTGCTTGCCCCTCCCTCCCGTGCGCGCACCAGCCCCTTCGCTGAAAACGGAATAATCAGCGAAGCTCCCTCAAACTATCTTAAATTTCTTTTTGCGATGTCCCAGACGCTGACTGCCGTGTAGAGCACGGCAACGCTAGAGAAAATCGCTAGTGTTCCAACAATGAAGTACCCGCAACTTGAAAGCAAGTTGTAAAAAGGCAGTAAAACAATAGATATTGCTATAAGTAGTGCCGTTAGTCCTAGTGATATTTTCAAACGAAAAAGCGCACTTCTACGAACCTCAATAAGGCTACTTAGGATCCGGCGTTTTTCTAAGAGGTAATCATAAATATTTTTGTACGAGTCAATTTTTCTTTGAAGTGAAATGAGCACATGTTCATATACAGCATTAAGCTGGCGAAACCTTGCATCCTCAAGACCAAATTTTTCTTTTTCTGGATCTAACCTTGCTATCGCCTCGTTTAACTTATCGAGCATCGCATTATCATCGAATTTTGTGAGATCGTGAATTTTTAGCTCCCATAAAATGGTTGAAACCCAGTCCTTAACCTCGTCGTATTCTCTTTTTGTTCTTTCTTCAATGTGGTTAAGTTTGAAAATAACAAATGTCGCTGTAAGAGCAATAATTGCCCCAAGAGTTTGTGGTATCGCGCTTAATGTATAGAACCAGAAGTTACTGTCCATGTTGAGACTTGTCGTTCTTCTCAAGCGAAGTAGTGGAGCTTGGAAATTCTGCCGAGAGTTTCGCAAGTAATTTCATTGGATTCTTATTATTTTTATCAAAACGCAATTGCTCGTCATCGAAATCAAGAAAAACTTGTACATAATCATTCTTCTCTTGTTTTCCATGTATTCGTTCCCCAAAGTAAACGACTGCCATTCTTTTGCCTTCCTTTTCGCTTATGCGGGCTTGTACCCAGTAGTTTCCATCCTCCTTATCTTCATCAAGGACTTTCGTTGGGGGTAAATCGAGAGAGTAAATTGGTTGTTTCAATGTTTGGAAACCTTCCCAAGAGGAACGAACTTCTCGAAGGATTGCACTGTGATCTTTTTTGCGCGCATAAGTTTTCTCACACTTAGTGCAGTAATATCCTTCCGATAAGTTATCCAAAACTGTATGGCAAGTACTGTTGGGGCATAGTGGATTATCGGCAATAAATTCATTTTCTATTCCGTGCACAGTTCGCCAAAGTACCCCACGGCTTCGATAAAGAGCATTTCCAAAGTCAGTCATGATTTTATCGGTAATCGACTGGTTTGCGAGGTCTGTCGAAAAGCTCCCCATTAGGATCTATTTTAAGAGTCAAGTTCCCGCAGTTAGGACAAGGCGACTGCTCTATGGGAGAACCTTTCGGCATATCCATTTTCTTATGCGCTCGGCAATTAGTGCAGAAAATGTACGCTTCATAGGTCGAATCACTCATTGGACAGATTATAATACTTTGCTGTTTGCTTTGCTATTATAGAGAAATGAGGTATTTCCTCTACGCCCGCAAAAGCACCGATGTCGAGGACAAACAAGTTTTGTCCATCGAAGCGCAGTTATCCGAATTGCGTTTACTCGCTAAACGCGAGGGGCTAGAAATCGCAGCAGAGTTTGTCGAAAAGAAATCTGCGAAGATGCTCGGTCGTCCCCTTTTCAACGAGATGATGACTCGTATTCAAAACGGTGAGGCGCAAGGAATCGTGTGTTGGAAGATTGACCGGCTCGCGCGAAATCCCGTTGATGGCGGACAAGTGCAATGGCTACTTCAAAACGGCACGATTGCGCATATCCAAACGCACGACCGCGCATACTACCCCGCCGACAATGTACTCATGATGTCGGTGGAGTTTGGAATGGCGAATCAGTACATTCGTGACCTAAGTCAAAACACGAAGCGCGGCCTCCGAGAGAAAGCGCGTCAGGGTATTTACCCAAGTTCTGCCCCGCTCGGATATTTGAATAACCCACGCACGAAAACGGTAGTCGTAGATAGAAAGAAATCTCCCGTGATTCGCAAGGCGTTTGAGATGTATGCCGAGAATAAGTATCGGTTAGAGGATATTGCTACTTTCCTCCACAAAAACGGTATCGGAACGCGCGCTACCCGCAGGTGGAGTAGTGATGGCGGGAAAGCGCACTCAAAAGACCAAATGACATGGATGCTCTCCAACCCTTTTTACTACGGCCATTTCAAATACAGTGGCGAAATATATGAGGGCAAGCACACGCCACTCATTGATAAGAAATTGTTCGATAGGGTGCAGGAAGTTTTGAAACTTCGAGGCAAAAAGAAAGCACTCAAAAATAGCCCGCAGGCGTTTTGCGGTTTGCTCTCCTGCGCTTCGTGCGATTGCTCCATCACCGCCGAAAAGCAGAAGGGTCATGTGTACTATCGCTGTACCCGCAAGAAAGGCGTTTGCACCGAACCGTACATTCGGGAAGAAACGCTGGACTCCCAACTCTCGGAACTGCTTGCGCAGTTTGTCCTCCCGAGTGCGTGGGCGACGGAACTAAATCAGATGCTCGCCAAGGACGAGCAGGAAACCACAAAAATCGCGTCAGCGTCTGTCCAAGACATACGGGCAAAGATTGGCTCTCTAGAGGCCAAAATTGCCCGTCTGACCGACCTTTTCGTAGAACAGGACATTGACCGCGGTGAGTACCTTGAACGTCGCCACGCGCTCATGGGGGAGAAAAGGTCGTTGCAGGAACAATCCCTACTTCTTGAACGAGACGCCGCCGTTTGGCTCGAACCCATGCGGGAGTGGATACAGGAAGCCCAAACCCTAGGAGACATAGCCCAAAGCAAAGACTCCCCCTCCAAAAAATCCTCCCTCCAAAAACTCTTCGGCTCGAACCTCACTCTCCACGCGCGCGAAGCGCGCGGAATTGCGCAGAATCAATGGCTTTTGCTCGCACAGGCAAAGCAGGAAATCCCCAAAATTGGGGATTTCCAAAGTATGGTGCAAGTGGTAGGATTCGAACCTACGACCGCTCGAGTATCAGTCGAGTGCTCTACCAACTGAGCTACACTTGCGACTTGCGGATGGTACCAGAAATCCCCGGTCCTTTCCAGTCTTTTGTCCCGTATGCGGGCTGGGTGAATAACCGATAGCACACTAAACGAAAAACGCCGTGCGGAACGATACTCCGAGGAGAATCGTTCCGCACGGCATTCTTCAAATTGGTAAGCACATACAATACTCTTGCGTTCCGCCTATTCGAAGATTTAGAAGTTCAATTGAGACTTCCAAACCTCCACCGGTTCGTTTTTCCGGCGTCCGAGTACCATTTAGGGATGGGTACCATTTCCCCTAGGTAGCTGCATGTCAGGAGCTATCGATAGAAAGACAAGTCCTTCTGATAATAACTCCCAACATGCAGCTACCTAGATCGACCGGAGAGAATCATTTCTGATTTCTCATTCCGATTGGATGTGTTCCACGACCAGCTTCCGCTAGCCGTGCCTTGTTACGACTTACTCCCTGTCACTGAATTTACCGTAGTCCTGGATAAACCAAGATTTCGGGTACCCCCAGCTTCCTTGAGTTGACGGGCGGATTGCGATAATTGAGGTCAATTTCGCGTTCCCACGTAGCGTACGAATTTCTCGTACTACGCGAGCCCAACAGTTTTTACATTCATGCGCTGCTTCAGTGCGCGAATCATTTCAAGACCTTCTTTCGTAAGATGCTTTTGCTCTTTTACAAGAGCTGCAATCTCGCAGAATAGCTCGAAGTTCGCGCGCTTAGACGCACTTTGCAACGGATAGCGCTTGAAAAACGGTATGAGCGTATTCAAGATATCTCGCTTTGCGCTTACGGTATAGCGATAACACTGACAGTGGTTGGCGCGCTTCTCCTTTTGGAAGTAGACGGCACCGCACCCTATCGTATTGCGCACCATTTCAAGCAGATCGCGGTCGCGCTCCTGCATTTTCAGATGAAAATGCAGCTGCACTGCCGCACCCGCTCGATAGGCAGGAGACTTCCATATGTTTACATAGAAGCATCCTTCGCCATCCGTAAGTCCAACAACGTATTCGTTGCTAACTGTCGGTTTTGTCCTTCCCACGCATCAATTATAAGTTGACGCGTGGTACTACGACGCAGCTGACTTCTCATGAGGTGTGTATAACCTCTACCCTCATGAGATCTCCTTGGGTCATTATGCATTCCGTTCCTTGCATCCTCTCGAAGCTTTCTTGGCGCACTTCCCCATTACTCACCAGAATGGGTCGTGCGCGCTTCATTATCTGTATCACTACAGGAGGGCTGCTTTTTGCTACTAGGACCCTCCGCCGTGAGCCTCGCGGCTCTCCGACTGTCCTTTTGCTACGCGGGTATCGTTCTAAATACCCGGGCCCGATTTTAACGGACTGGATTGCATAACTGCCAAGCACTTTTTTGAATGAGTACAAGACTCGAGAACGTATTCACCCTGGTATTGCTGACCCAGGATTACTAGCGATTCCGGCTTCATGAGGTCGATTGCAGACCTCAATCCGTACTGGGGCCGGTTTTTGGGATTTGCTCCACCTTACGGTATTGCGTCCTTTTGTACCGGCCATTGTATCACGTGTGCAGCCCAGGGCATCAAGGGACATGCTGATTTGGCGTCATCCTCACCTTCCTCCCCCGTGAGGGGGCAGTCTCGCCTGACATATATAACAGACAACGAGGGTTGCGTTCGTTACCCCACTGAAGGGAACAGCTCAAGCCACGAACTGACGACAACCATGCATCACCTGCCAAGCACCCTCGAAGGCTCCGTCCCTTTCAGGTCGGATGCAGCTTGGTTTCTAGCCCTGGTAAGGTTCTTCGCTTAGCTACGAATTAAGCCACATGATCCACCGCTTGTGCGAGTCCCCGTCTATTCCTTTGAGTTTTAATCTTGCGATCGTACTACCCAGGCGGCTCGCTTACCGCGTTAGCTTAGTCTCACAGAGGGTCGATACTCCGTAAAACGAGCGAGCAACGTTTAGGGCCAGGACTACTGGGGTATCTAATCCCATTCGCTACCCTGGCTTTCGTGTGTGAGCGTCAGATGAGGGCCAGTGCGCTGCCTTCGCCTTTGGTGTTCCCCACGATATCAACGGATTTCACCCCTACACCGTGAGTTCCACGCACCTCTCCCTATCTCAAGTCATGCCGTTTCGCTTGCAGGCCGGAGGTTGAGCCTCCGGATTTAACAAACGACTAACATGACCGCCTTGACACCCTTTACGCCCAATGATTCCGGATAATGCTCGGGGCCTCTGTATTACCGCTCCTGCTGGCACAGAGTTAGGAGCCCCTTATTCATGTGGTACCGTCAATAATTTCGTCCCACATAAAAGGTGTTTACGTACCGAAGCACTTCGTCCACCACGCTGTATCGCCCCGTCAGGCTTGCGCCCATTGCGGAGTATTCTCGTCTGCGGCCTCCCGTAGGAGTGTGGGCCGTGTCGCAGTCCCACCGGTGGGGGTCAGCCTCTCAGCTCCCCTAAGCGTCGTAGCCTTGGTAGGCCATTACCCTACCAACTAGCTGATACTACGCAGGCCGCTTCCGAAGCGATAAATCTTTACCCTTGCGGGACTATCGGGAATTACCCAACCTTTCGGTTGGCTATGCCCGACTTCGGAGTACGTACCTACGTGTTACTACCTCGTTTGCCACTGTCCTTGCGGACCGTTCGACTTGCATGACTTATCCATACAGCCAGCATTCATCCTGAGCTAGGATCAAACTCTCATTAAGAATAGGCGGAACACAAGAAAATTCATGTTCTTACCAATTACATGTTGCACTATTTAATTTTCGAAGAGCGAAAACAAACCCCGCCCCCTCATGGGGGCAGTAGAGTTATAGTATAGGAACGGGCAAGGGGCGTCAAGCGCTGATATAGGGCCTAGAATAAGGTCCATTTCGGTAGCACCCGGTGCTGGTTTTGATCCTCGGAAAGCGTTAGTGGATACATCCCCTTTCTGCTGCTTGTTGCTTCTAGCAACGACAATCTATGACACCTTAATTAGACTTTTCTAGATTGCGCTCCCCTATCATCGGCGTAGAATGGAAGAAGCCGTCAAGCTTTGCAATGCGTTCGCCTAGAAACAACCGTGAATACATCGTAGTCTCCGTCGGGGGCTCGCTCATCGTTCCGGATGGAATTGATGTGGCGTTTCTTAAGAATTTTCGTGACCTCGTGCTTCAAAAGACCCGTACTGGGTCTAATTTTTTTATCATCGCAGGAGGCGGAAGGCCCGCGCGCGAATACCAAGATGCTGCCCGCTTAGTCCGCGGCGATCTTGATCGCGAGGATCTTGATTGGCTCGGGATCCACGCGACGCGCATGAATGGCCACCTCTTGCGGACGCTCTTTAAAGAAGAGGCGCACCACAAGTTTATTAAGAACCCGAACTTTACGCGTACACCGAAGGACCCGGTTGTTATCGGTGCGGGATGGCGCCCCGGAAACTCAAGCGACTATTGCGCAGTACTTGCAGCAAAGTCCCTCGGTGCGAAGAAGCTCGTTAATCTTTCAAATATTGATTACGTCTACACGGCGGATCCGAGAACGAACCCTGATGCTACGAAAATTGAGTCTATTGGCTGGGAAGCTTTCAGGAAGCTGATTCCCGAGGAATGGGATCCAGGTCTCTCTTCCCCGTTTGATCCTGTAGCAGCACGCGAGGCCGAAGCACTTGGTCTTGAGGTTGCCGTTATTAACGGCATGGACCTTGAAGCCTTTGGAAACTATATCGATGGGAAGTCTTTCGTCGGAACGGTTATTTCGTAGAAAGCATTACGCAAGACGCTGCTCTTTGAGCATGTGATCTACCTTTTCGTACAATTCCTCGAGAGAACCGCTATTCTCGATAATCACATCAGATTCACTGAGTGCGCCGAATATGTTCTGCTTGGTCGGTTCGTTTGGATTTGATTCACGGACCTCCTGCTGGAGCCACTCCTCGTACGGAACATTATCTGTTTCGCTTCCTCGTGCGCGTGCGCGCTCATACCGAACCTGCGGGGGCGCATCAATGCCCAAAACCAAGCCACCAAGCTTCTTGATAAGACGGACTTCCGCAACTGCGCGCAGGCTTTCTACAACCGCGTCCCCGCCGCGCTCCTTCGCTTCATTGTAGAGCGACTCGATTATGTAGGTTGCCCCGTGCTTCTCGCGAATATCGTTTGCGGTATTTGTGAGCGTATCGCGATTAACCGGCAATCCTCGATGTTTGATTTCTTTTGCAATGAAATTGCGCGCTGAGAAGTCAGCGAACCCCTTCTCTCGAACGAGATAGTCGACTACCGCACCCTTTCCTGCACCAAATGAGCCGGTAATGCCGATAATCATAGAGGGCTAGACTTCCTTCTCTTTGAGCGCTCGCTTCTTCTCAAGCCATGACGCTATAGGAATAAGGAGTGGTGCTGATCGCGTGATTGAGGAGAAGGTTCCGGCGGCAACACCCACCATCATAACGAGCGCGAAGTTGCGCGTCGCCTCGCTTCCGATAACCGTAAGCGCAAGCAGTGCGAGCACCACGGTGAGTCCGGTGTTAATGGAGCGACCCATGGTCTCGTCGATCGACTTTCCTACTGTTATCTCGAAGTCCTCCTCTATCTCATCCTCGGCGTTGTTCTTAAGGTGTTCGCGCACGCGGTCGAAGATAACAATCACATCGTTCACGCAGTATCCAAGAAGGGCGAGCAGCGCAATAACAAACAAGGAATCAAACTGCGCGCCAGTAAACCATGCGTACACCGCATAGAATCCAGTCGGCACGATGATATCGATTGCGAGCATGAAGACCGCAATAATGCCGTATCCCCAGGATGGAACGGGGCGCGAGACGCCGCGGAACGCCCACGCGATATACAGCATGATCGCTATAGTCACGGCGACAATTGCGTAGAGCGCCTTGATCGCAAGCTCATTTCCGAGCGACGGACCGATTGAGTTGAAGCGAAGTTCCGTAACACTCTCGGCGCCGTTTGCGGAAAGCGCAGAGAGTACCTGTGTCCGCTCTTCAGGAGAAAGCGTGTGCGTACGAATCGTAATAGCATCCTCCCCGCTCTCGCGAATGGACGGCTCACCAAGATCTATTGCTGAAAGTCGCTCCCGCACTACCGAAAGCTCAGGTCGCCCTGAATCGTAACGCGCTTCCATAAGAGAACCGCCGGTGAATTCAATGGAGAGCGCTGGCGGAATAACCACTGCAGCGACAATAGACGCCACAAGCAGAAGGCCAGTGAAGATGAGGAAGAATCGGCGATGACGTACGACAAACATATTACTTTGGGTTATTCCTATAGAACCCTGTCTCAAGCAGGAACCGCCAGGTGCGCCCTGCCTCCTCCGGCACGATGGCAAGAAGAAGTACGCGTGTAATAAACACTGCGGAAACGAGCGATGCGATTACGCCGAGACCGAACACGAGCGCAAATCCCTGGACGATACTGGTGCCAACCCAGAAGAGGATGGCGCTCGAAATAATCATGGTGAAGTGGCCGTCACGAATCGCAGTCCATGCGCGCGCAAACCCGATGCGGAGTGCTTCCCGCGCAGGCTTCCCTGCACGGAGTTCTTCTTTCATGCGCTCGAAGATGAGGATGTTCGCATCAACCGCCATACCGATAGAGAGAATGAATCCCGCGATACCCGAGGTGGTAAGCGTAATTGGAATGAATTTTATGAGCGCAACGGTTATCACGACATAGATAACAAGTGCCGCTGACGCAATGAGTCCCGGGAGGCGGTACCACGCGATCATAAAGAGCGCGACGAGCGCGAACCCGATCATGGTCGCTAGAAGACCTTCTTCAAAAGCCTCCGCGCCGAGTGTGGGACCAACGGCGCCACTTCCGATTAGTTCGATAGGAACGGGAAGCGCACCGAAGTTTAGGTTGCGCACGAGCTCGCGCGCTTCTTCCGGCGTAAAGCCTCCGGAAACAGTGGCGGTGCCGCCGGGAATAGCCTCGCGGATAACCGGTGTTGAGATAGGCTCTCCATCAAGATAGATGGCAAGCATGTTTCCAATATTGTCCCGCGTTATCTGCTCGAAGAGCGCGGCGCCCTCGGCGGTAAAGGTAAGGACCACAATCGGCTCGTTGGCGAGTCCTGCCCCGCCCTGGCTGCCAAACTGAAGGTCTGCCTTTTCAAGGTAGCGGCCAGTAAGCTCGGTTGGAATAAACGAAAGCTCGGTGCTTGTTGCAGACAGCGGATCAAGGAGACGGAACTCAAGCGTTGGCGTCTTTCCAATAGCGTCAACTGCAGCCTGCACGTCCGTAACGCCAGGAAGCTCTACAATCAAACGCTCTTCCACTGCTCCCGCTACGGCGCTCGAACGCTCGAGCTGCACAAGAGGCTCTGCCACACCAAAGAGATTCACGCGACGCTCAATAACTTCGCGAAGCGAGTTTAGAGCGCCTTCAGGATCAGTTTCAATTTGCGAGGTATCTGCGCGGTAAATAAGTTCTGTACCGCCGGCCAAATCAAGACCAAGCTTTATCGGATGCCCCGGAGAGAGGACATACCATGTAAGAAATCCGGAAACCAAGAGCACAATGAGCGCAGGGATATATCGCATACAAGTATCGTTATACGCAGTCTACGCCCTTTCAGGCCTCCTGCAACGGGGTTGCAACAAGACTGGCTACGTTGCGAAATAGGCACGCCACCGCAATGGGCCCTACCCCGCCCGGAACCGGGGTAAAGACTGCGGCTACTCCTGCGCACGCAGGATCCGCATCGCCCACGATAGCACCCCCCGATTCAGAGGTGCCCGCATCAATAAGGACGGCGCCCTCGCCCAGATGCCCGGGCTTAATAAGTCCAGGAGACCCGGCGCCCGAAACAATAACTGCAGCATCCTTTATCAGAGACAAGTCTCCTGATTCTTTCGTAACAACCGCAACCTCTGCGCCTTCGTTGGTAAGCCAGGAAGCGACCGGCGCACCCACAAGCCTTCCCTGCCCAATAACCACAGCGCCCTTTCCTCCAACCGAAACGCCAGCGCGCTCTAGTATCTCTGCAACAGCACCAACAACAGGAGGCAAGAGCGCTCCTTCTGCGTCGTTTGAGAAAAGTTCGTAGGCGGCGCTTGAAAGTACGTCGGCATCGCGCTCGAGCGGGATAGCATCGAGTATTGCTTTTGTGTTGAGATGCTCAGGAAGCGGAAGCTGCACAATAACGGCGTCGCAGCCTGCGGACGTGACCCACTCCTTCACCTCGTCTTCCGTTACGTGATTGTCGAGCCGCACAATCTCTAGATGCATGCCCGCCTCTTCTGCTCGCGCCGCTTTAATTGAAAGATAGGATTCCGTAGCGGGAGATGGTGACACGACTATTGCACGCACCACAACTGTGCGCGTAATTTCTTTGCGCACGGACGCGAGAATATCAGAAGCGATACTTCGTCCGTCTACAATCATGGCTTTGGCTTGCGCAGTGGCTCAGGCACGAACTCCTCGTAGTCTCCGTCTGTATAGCGGAACGCATCGAGGCTCGGATACTGGTACTGG
This sequence comes from Minisyncoccota bacterium, assembly GCA_035438505.1. GTDB lineage: Bacteria > Patescibacteriota > Minisyncoccia > Phycocordibacterales > Phycocordibacteraceae > C7867-001. The sequence goes on along the minus strand of DAORIM010000016.1, from coordinate 7,011 downwards.
TAGCCGTATACGCGCGTTAACTTTGAGCCGTCCACAGCAATGGGGTACGAGTATCCCTTCCAGCTTCCCTTGGCCGTAGGCACCTTCCCACGCGTCGCGTGCCAAAGAAACGCAAACGGCAACCGGGTCATCCACGGCTGAATGCGCACCATGCGCTTCCCCACTGCTGCGGCCATATCCTTCCCTAGTACTACATCGCCCGGCGGGCAGATGTTGAATACTTCGTATTCGCCTTTCGGTTCTGCGAACGCAAGAAGCTCTACAAGGCTCGTAACGTCGTCTTCGTGAATAAACTGACGCAGCCATGCGGGCGTAACTGGCACGAATCGAGTCATGAGCGACACCAGTCGATACACAAAGGATTCCTTAAGCTGTCCGGCGAGCGCCGCCTGAAGTCCAAACCGAATGCGCATGTAGCGACCGCGAGGCCCAGTGATGGCTGCCGGACGCACGATAGCAGTAGGCACTTTTCGCTTCGCCTCGGCGAAGCACGCCTCAAGCCTTTCTTCTGCAACACGCTTCTCTTCTGCGTAGAGGTAATCGGTCTTGCGGAAGGGATCGTCTTCCGTGAAGCGCTGCTCGATGGTGTTCGTTGGGAACGCACCGTACGAGGCGACGGTTGAAAAATGGATGAGTCTCGTTACGCTTTCCGTTTCGTAGGCAAATCGAAACACCCGCTCAGAGCCGTCGATGTTCCACTTCCACGTAAGCGGGCGCTTGCCATAGAGCTCTCGAATCTGCCACGCGGTGTGAATGACAATCGTCGGAGCGTAGGGACGCACCTTCTCTTCCCATCCCTCGTCTGAAGTATTCGTCTCAATATAGACAAGCTTCGGCTCGTCCTTAATGAGATCCGGAATTGGCTCTTTATCCAGGCCGATGACATGCACAACGTCTTCACGCGCAGCGAACCGACGTACAAGCATCGTGCCTACGTATCCGGCGGCGCCCGTTATGAGTACGGTGTGCTTTTGCATATATATGAGACTACCAGGTTGAGAGTCGGAAGAACATGCGCTTGATTGTTTTAAGCGCAATCACCAGATCGAGTCCGAGCGAGCGATGTTTGAGGTAATAAAAGTCGTACGCTAAACGTACCTTCGTCTCTTCCACGGATTGCGGTGAAAGGTTGCCTTGCTCGTACTGCTGATTTATCTGCGCCCAACCGGTGATCCCGGGGGTAACCGCGTAGCGCATGGCGTAGTACGGGAGCGCTTCTTCAAGGCGCGCAGCAAGCCCGCTGATGTCGTTTCGAGGACCAATGAGCGATATGTCACCTGTAAGAATATTCCAGAACTGAGGGAACTCATCGAGCGATGTCTGACGGAGAAACGCACCCACCTTTGTAACGCGATGTTCTTCTTCCGCGACCCACGAGCCGGACGCGCGATTATGGCCGCTCATACTTCTAAACTTATAGACGCGCATATGCGTCCCCCGCTTCCCCACGCGATCCTGGGTTATGAATAGCGGTCCGGGACCCTCAAGCTTAAGCGCAAGCCACACAAACGGAACCGCTATGAGCGTAACAAGACCCATGGCAAAACCCCCTAATAGATCAATGAATCGCTTCGGAAGCGCGTACCAAAGAGGGTCCTCTTCCGTTACGTGCTCCAAAAACCAACCCTGCGACACAAGCGAAAGCGGCACCCGATCAAACACCTCCTCATAGAGATCGATGAAATCAACGAGCTCGTAGTTCTCTACGCCACCTGGCAAATCGTAGAGCACCGGGAGAAGCCCGTGCGCATTGCAGGCTGCAATGTCCGCAACGACGACATCGGTTCCTTGCGGGAACGCGGCTGCGCGCTCTGCAGGAGTAAGCGCAAGAAAGGCAGCGGGCGTCCACGAAGCAACGAACGCGAGCGGATACCGAGAATTGCTATTCACTTCGGCGAACAAGTGCTCCGCATCAGAGCCCTCTGCAATGAGTACTGCCTTCGCGCGTGCGCGCCGAACCGAGAGACGAGGGTACAGCGCGAGCCGCCAGAAGAATATCAGGAGAACAGATACAAAAAGGTAGATGGCGAGATTTGTTTTGGGAGCGATGCCAACTCCAGGAACCAAAAAGAAGAAGAGTGCGGCAAGCACGATGTTTGCTACCTGCGTGCGCACGAGCGCCTGCGGCTGATGACTCTTAAGAAGGATGGTTCCCTTCCCATAGAGACCCGTCATATAGAAGACGAGCGCCCAGAGCGCAAACAAAATAGTGAATGGGCCTGCGTGGTCCTGCAGCAGTGCAGCGGTTGGAGGAGCGCCCGTGCGTACCAAAAGCGTTACCCAGAGGGAAATGCAAAAGACGGCGATATCGCCGAGAAATAGGAGCGCCGGGGCGCGCTTGCCACCATAGATCATGTCGGTAGGTATACTATAGAACATGCTAGAGAACATGGAAGTAACTGACCGGAAACTTCGTATTCTGTACGTCATAACCAAGGCCAATTGGGGCGGCGCTCAGCGATACGTCTTTGACCTTGCAAAAGGAGCGCACGAAGCGGGACATACCGTTCTCGTTGTATCTGGCGCACAGGGAGAACTTTTAGAGCGCCTTGCGGACGCAGGGATTGAGGTTGCATCACTCGGGTCGCTTGCCCGCGATATCCGCATCGCTGCGGAGTTTTCGACACTGCGTGATCTGATCCATGTTATTTCCCGCTTCAAGCCAGACATCATTCACGGGAACAGTTCGAAAGCTGGAGGACTCGCTGCAGTTGCCGGAAGAGTCTACGGTGTTAAGCAAATGGTTTTTACCGCACATGGCTGGGCATTTAACGAAGACAGGCCGAAGTGGCAGAAAGCGCTTATCGCTCTTGCGCACGGCGCTACCGTGCTTTTGTGCGACCGAACCATCTGCGTCTCAGAAGCACTTGCGCGCGATATGGCCTGGCTTCCCTTCGGACAATCAAAGCTGTCCGTTATTCCAAACGGAATCGATTCAATAGACTTTTTTGATCGTGGCGAAGCGCGCGCGAGTCTTGCACCTGAGCTTCCTGCGTCCACCTGGATCGGAAGCATCGCAGAGCTTCATCCAACCAAGCAACTTCACGTGCTCATCAGTGCGTTCGCACGCATTGCGTCCGAGCACCCTGATACAGGACTCGTGCTTATGGGCGAAGGTGAAGAGCGGTCTCGTCTTGAAAAATTGATTGCGCATTACGAACTTACAGATCGAATCATTCTGTGCGGGCATGTGAGCGAAGCCTCGCGCTATCTCTCGGCACTCGATATTTTTGTACTTCCTTCTCGAAGCGAAGGATTAGGTTATGTGCTTTTGGAAGCTGGTCTTGCATCGCTTCCTGTTGTTGCAAGCAACGTGGGCGGTATTCCGGAAATCGTAAGGCATGAAGAAAACGGCCTACTTGTGCCCTCTGGCGACGAGCAGACACTTACGAGCGCACTTACACTGCTGATTGAAAACGCAGTCCTTCGAGAGAATCTTGGCGCAGCACTTCGCGAGCGCGTAGTCCGCGTCTTTCCTTCTTCTCGCATGATTCGCGAGACACTTGCACTCTATTACTCGTAGCTAGCCGCCGAGGTATTCGTTCGTTGCGTTCTCACGCGGCACGCTGCGCGCGTTGCGCGCAAGAGACGCAACAATACCAAGCGCTGCAAACTCAACGATAAGGTGCGATCCACCATAACTCATGAAAGGAATGGTTGTTCCGGTAACCGGAAGAAGCCCGAGGTTAATGCCCGCATGAATGAAAATGTGAGACATGAAGAGTAGCGCTACGCCAATGGTGAATAGCGCATCAAAGTTTGTTGCTGCTCGTCGCGCAATTGCGAGTATTCGCGCGAGCAGTAATCCGTACAGAATTAGCACGAGCCCCACACCAATAAAGCCCCACTCTTCAGCGAACGACGCGAAGATGAAGTCGGTCTCGTACTCAGGAAGGAAGCGCAGCTTGCTTTGCGTGCCATAGCCAATACCCTTCCCCATCACCTCGCCCGAGCCAACAGCAACCGTTGCTTGGTACGCGTTGTACCCTGTGCCGTGAATATCAGCTGCTGGGTTGAGGAAGGAAACAATGCGATCGCGTTGGTAGTCCCTAAGCGCGAACATCCACAGTCCGGCTGCTGCTACCGCAGCAAGAGTAATAATGATGGCGAGGTGCTTCTTTGAAATTCCCGAAACCAAGATCATGCCGAACCAGACGATGCTGAAAATCGCAGCTGTACCGAGGTCTGGCTCCACAAGAATCAAAAGGATAAGTCCTGCAGCGTACGCTCCTGAAACAATGATGTGCCTGAAGTCCCCGATCTCCATATGGCGCCGCGAAAAGTACTTCGCCATAAGCGCAATGAATACAAGCTTGATTGGGTCCGACGGCTGAAAGGAAAAGAATCCGAGGTCGAACCACGAGCGAGCGCCCTGCACGGAGTGCGTTGCAACAAGCAGAAGCGTGAGGAGACCTATGGAGACAGCGTAGCCAGCGAGGATAATCGGCGTTCGGCGCATGAATCGCATGTCTACGGACGAAGCGATGATGAAAACGACAACAGCGACAAGAAGCCATATGAGCTGCCGGGGCGCGAGCGAGTCGCCATCCCCGAACGCATGCATAGTAACTATTCCAAGAAGACTGAGCGCAACAGGAATGAGAAGAAGCGGCCACTCTACCAGCCACGACAACCAAGGACTGCGAGCAGCACGTGGCATTACGGAAGGACAGGCACGACGCGCACTTCTGCGCGCACCGCGTCTATAAAGGGATCGTTCCAGGTAAACACCGCTTCGGCAGTGCCCTGCGCCGGAACCTGGCGAAGGACAGTTCGCGACGCCGCTATGGCGTTCCCTGCGCTATCAAAGACGGTTGCGATAACCGTTCGGTCGTATGAAGGAACCACGTCGCGGTTTTCAATAACCGCTCGAATACGCGGCTGCTCTCCTGCGAGTATTTCAGGAGTGCCCGGGAAAAGAGGTTCGCGCGTATCGCGCGGAAGACGCCACATGCTTTCTTCTGAAATGGTGACGAATGCGCGCGCGCCCTGCATGCCTATGTTTGGAACATATACAGGAACAACCGAGCGCGCAGGCAAATCAATCGTTCCCTGCCGAGTCCCGAGTAGTCTTCCCTGCGCATCAAATATTTCAGCAGTGTATGGCGCATTCTTCGATTCAGCGTCTTGGTTCCGATTTTCCACGTACGCAATAACATCCGTGCGACCGTTAGGCGCTGTAATTGCACGTGCAAATACTATTCTAGGCGACTCAATCTCCGCCCGGCAGAGATACGCGCATGATCCTCCGCAATCAACACCCGACTCATCCTGGTTCTGCTTGCGATCACTGCAGGAAGGCGCTTCGTATACCACTGCGATAATAACTCCTGCCAGGAGCGTCACTACTATGAGCGCAGCGCCGCCGATAATATGAAAACGTCTTTTTTGTGCCCAACCAAGTGCCATATAGGTACAGTATATAGGAAACCGTTCTTATCGGTCTAAGTACTCCCTCAGCTTTAGAAAGGCTGCGCCACGACTACTGCGCGCATACTTCTCTTCACGTTCCATCTCTTCGAACGTCATATTACTCCCTGACGGCATGAACGCTGCACCGTACCCGAAATCCTTATCGCCTCGAGGCGCAACAATCCTGCCTTCTACCACTCCTTCAAATACATGCATGGTGCCGTCAGCATCAGCGTATCCAATCATGGTGCGTCCGGCGGCTCGATCATCTCCGTACTTCTGCGTGAGTACATAAAGACCCTCAACACCCAGCGCCTCCTCGAACGATGCGATGAAAGGTCCAGGGAGCTTGTCCCCGAGACAAGCGAACGACAACGAACTGTCTTCCACAATACATTCTGTAACGCGCTGTCGTACGACGGACTCGAGCTTATGACGAACTACTTCGACTGGGTCAAGACTTTGCACCTCAGGCAATTCAAGCTTCTTTTGGATAACCGTAGTGCGTGGGAGCAAAGCCTGGGCCTCCGCTAATTTCCACGGATTTCCCGTGACAAATATGAGCTCGTGAGCGCCGTCTCTCATACATACATTATAGCGGAAATAGCAAAAGCCGCCCTTTCGGGGCGGCTTTTGCTATTCGTAAGAAAAGAACACGCGCATGATGCTGGCGACCACCTACTCTCCCTTTTCAAGTACCATCGGTTCTAGAGGGCTTAACTGCCGTGTTCGGAATGAGAACGGGTGTGGCCCCTCCGATACATCACCAGCATCATGCGCACGTTCCGTCCCTTCGCGGACGGACGAATATGCAAATAGGTTCTCACAATATTGCAGATCACTTCGTTAAAGTGACATACAGAGTTCCGCACAGAAGTCTGGGCATATTAGTACTTCTCGACTCAACGCATTACTGCGCTTCCATCTAAAGCCTATCAACCTAGTAATCTTCTAGGAGCCTCATAACGATTCCTAATCTTGGAGTTTGCTTCCCGCTTATATGCTTTCAGCAGTTATCAGTTCCCGACATAGCTACCGAGCGATGCCACTGGCGTGACAGCTCGTAGACCAGAGGTCAGTTCACCCCGGTCCTCTCGTACTAGGGGCAAGTCTCCTCAAGAATCAACGCCTGTAGTAGATAGGAGACCAACCTGTCTCACGCATTTCGTTTTAGTGCTTGTTTACCTCACAAGCGCCTCCGTTACTGGAGGGATCGGACTGTAACATCACGAGTTCTTCGTGACTGACATTCAGTCTCTACGGGCGCTTTCGCTTCCCTCGGTGTCGCCCCTCTTTTGGAGTAGGGTTCCACCGATATGAGTCAGTTTGTTTCCTTGCATCCCTGCAAGGAACCGCCGTGTCATGGTTGGTTCTATCTTAGTTTCAAGACGAAAAGACATTCACTCTAATTCATTCGCACTTTTTCGAATTCTGACAACAGAAATCTCGAAGGGATTCAAACAGTGTGGAAATCGAATATTGCTATTCAATCCCCACACGGTTTGAACCCAGCTCGCGTACCTTTTTAAATGGCGAACAGCCATACGCTTGGGACCTTCTCCAGCCCCGCGCTAAGGTGAGCCGACATCGAGGTGCCGA
>DAORIM010000015.1:0-18710 GCA_035438505.1 Minisyncoccota bacterium | reverse complement strand
ATTCACGTACACGGTCATTTTCATGTCAGAAATCGTGATTCCTGAAAGCGACTTCACCCACGCTTCCTCAACACGTAGCGGTACGATGGTTGGTGTTGGGTCGGTCACCGTGTGACCTACGTCGCGCAGCCAGCGGAACCCGTCTCCCGTAGATCCGGTCTCTGCGTGCGATACGCCGCCCGTGGCGAATATATAGGAGCGCGCTTTGTATTCCTTTCCTCCCATCAGCACGCTTTCAATACCCTTTCCACTCGTGTGCACGCGGGCAACAGGAAGTCCCGTCCGTATCTCTACGTTCTTCGACTTCAGGTACTTGAAGAGCGCGGCCGTTACGTCTTCTGCGTTCTGAGAAGCCGGGAACATGCGCTTCCTTCCTTCCGTTACCGTTGGAACGCCGATCTCCTCGAAGAACGCTATCGTTTCCGGGAGGCCAAACTGCGAGAAAGGTGCATATAGAAAATCCGCTGCGTCCCCGAAATGGGAAAGAAGCGTCCTTTGATCCTCCTCAGCGTTTGCGATATTGCATCGCCCTCCGCCGGTTATAGACAGCTTTTCGCCCAATTTCTTGTTCTTTTCTATAAGAAGCACGCGCCTGCCTTCAGACGCAGCGATGCCTGCAGCCATCATTCCAGCCGCTCCTCCCCCTACTACGAGTACGTCATGCATATTCGCACAGTACCCTGCAACCAAAACAACGCAAGCGCTATTCCTCTTCTGCGAGTATCGCGAGCAAGCCTGCAGCGCTCCAAGCCTGCGTCTGGCAGGAACGCTGTCCCCGGGGTCCTTCGTATGCTTTAAGCTCGCGCTCGTATGCAAAGAGCTCGATTGGCGTCTTAAAGTGCGCATATGCGGCAATGAGCGCCCTACGGACTTCGCGCGCTTCCTTCTCAAAACCTGCGTCGTGCATTCCGAGCGCTATAAGCGCAGTATCATGCGGCCAGATTGTGCCGTTGTGATAACTCTGTACAGCGAACTTTGAAGACTCTGATGAAAGCGATCTGATTCCGGCTCCTGGAACAAACAGGTCAGGCTTCATGAGCCGTTCGACTACGCGTCCCACGTCTTCAGGGGCGAGAAGAGAAAAGAAGGTTCCTCGATCGCGCGCACCCATCCATAAAAGGTGCCCCATGGACGAGCGTGCGCTGGTTAGCATTCTTCCCTGACCATCAACAGCAAACGCAGGCGTTCCATTCGGCAGCATGAAGTGCTCGTAGAAGTGCTCACGCAAATGTCGCGCGCGCTCAAGAAGCAGCTTCGCGAGATCTGGCTCATCTTCCATCAGCCGCAGCTGCCATACGGAAAGAGCGCGGTACGCGTACGCCTGCACTTCTACTGCGGCTATTGAGTACGCCGGCTGGTCTTCGCGATCCTCAAAGAAAAGCGACTCGTCACTGTCCATCCAGCTTTGCACGCGCAGTCCGCCGTGTACCCGTTCTGGATGTACTTCATATGCCACGAGCCCGTCTGGGTGCGCGTCCATTGCATTCAAGAGCCACGCAAGCGCGTCGCTCACGTTTCCTGTAACAAGATCGAGGAACTCCTCGTCTTTTGAGAGAACATAGTAGCGCTCTACGGCAATGAGAAAGAGCGGTGTCGCGTCGACACTATCGTAGTTGCGTAGTATCCCGTCGGGATACAAGAACCATGGATGCTCCAGATGCTTGGTTAAATGTTCGTGATTGTCGGGACGGAACTCGTGGATGATCTTCCCGGGCTCTTCGCCGCTCTCGCGGTTATGTTCGCGCCCCTGAAGCTTTGCGAGATTTAGCAGAATTTTGCGCACCAGGTCTAAAAGATACTGATCCTGTGTCTTCTCGTACACGCGAAGGAGAAGGAGGCTTGTTATGAGCGAATCTCTGCCGGACGCAAGGATTCCTCGCTCCGTTTCAAGGGAACGAATAGCATCCATTCCCATACCCCACAGCGTTTGGCGTGTTTCCATACAAAAACAATACGTATTCCCTCCTATGGGAATGATGAAGCTTGAAGGGAACCTTACGGAGTACGGTGTGGTTCTAACAAATACATGAAATCAAAGAGTATTCTTCGTCTATTCCTTATCACCGCTTTCATACTGCTTATACCGCTTATAGCTATGCAGTTTACGAGCGAAGTTATGTGGACTCTAAGCGACTTTGTTATTGCAGGAGTGCTGATTATGGGTACGGGGCTGGTGTATGAATTTGCTTCAGCGCGCATTACCATTCCCGCACATAAGTTACTGTTCGGAATCGGCCTCCTATTTATATTCGTACTTGTATGGGCGGATTTAGCGGTTGGAATTTTTAATATTCCTGGATTCTCTAGCAGCTAACTGCGGAGGAGCCGTACCCGGGCTATCCCATTATCCTTAGGAGAGAAAAAGCCCTTTCACGTAGGCAGAGAGGTGATTCTCTACTGTGTCTGTACGGAACACGAATCGATTTCCCTAGTAGTCGAACGTACCCTTCCCGTCGAGCTCAACAGCCGGTGTCTCGCAACCCACCAGCATGTTAAGGAATTTATTCGTCGTCTTATACTTATAGCCAGTACCCGACGCAAGACCCCAAGGCTTAAGCATGGTCTCTGAAAATGTCTCTTGGAATCGAGCAAGCGATGTGGCGAGAGACGCATCAAATATTGGCGCAGCGGATCCTGAGAAGAAACCGAGTTCGGACAAAAGTGTCTTCGTTTTTGCTACCTCAGGAGAACTCGCATTCTCAGTCAAACTATTGTGCTCGACAAATGCCGGACACGCGACACTCGCACTGCAATAGAAGGAATTTATCTTCATAAGCGTTGTGCGGTATACGTAGCCAGTAGGCTCAGATAGCCCCCACACACCGAGTACCACGCTTGCGTATTTTTGTTGGAATCGCTTTACCGCTTCTGCGTCTTCTGCGGAGTAAGCGCCATCTACAGGCAGACTTTCGCCCTGTTTCTCATTTAGGAAAAGTTCGAGCTTCCGCACGTCCTCAGGATCGTTCTGCGCTCCGAGGCGAATATACGATTTAATATGTTGTGCACATACACTGCCTGGAGCAAGTTCGTCACTTGCATTCTCTGGCTCCTGCACGTACGAGCAGAGCTCCTGCTTATGTCGCGAGAACGGATTATAGTTCCCTGCCGCCGGATCTTTACAGCCGAAACGAGTGCCGCCAAACGAGTTAGAGGAGGAACTTTCGGCTTGTGCCAAGTCCCCGAAGAGGCCGAATATGGAGAAGCTGGGAGTCGTGCAAGAAATCGTGTTCGCAGCCGCATCAAGCGAACAGTCGTTAAGCACCACCCACTGTCCGCCAGTGTAGTGGAAGAGCCTGAGGGAGCTCTCATCGAGTCCGGCTATTTCTGCATCTGTATATTCATAAGAAATAGTCACTTCGGCATCGAACGAATCAAGTATGGTGGAGCCGTTTATGATGGCCTTTACATCGAACACCGTTGCACCGACCTCATTCGGAACTGATGCAGGTCGTCCGATAGACGCCAACACAGCATCGCTCGCAATAGCCTGCACTTGAATAACAAGCGAGGAGGACGTTGCTGTTACGTCTGGAGGCGCTGTGACAGTAAAGGTCTTGCTCTCTGTCTCCACTGCAGTCGAGCCTCCTGCAGACGAGGTTATCGACGTTGAGGTTGCGACAGACGGTGTTGTGCTCGCAACGCATCCAACCGTCGTAAAGGACGAAGATGTCGAGCTTGCAGTGTTCCCGGTACCGTCCCGAGAGACAGCAACGTAGTGGTACGTCGTACATGCCAAGAGATCCGTGAGCGGCGCAGTATGCGAGGTCACCCGCGGAGAAGTATTCGTCTCCGCAAGCGTGGATCCGAGTGAAGGAGTCAGTCCATATGCGACTCTTGTGGATGCTTGCTCGTTCGTGGTCCAAGAGATACTTGCAGATGTAGACGCGGTCGACGTCGCAGCAAGATCCGTTATGACCGGCGCAGTAGCGTCTGCAATAGTAAATACCCACGTTTCGTCATTCACGAAGCCACTGAAGAAATTATCCGACGCATCTTTGAATGCAGTGCCTGGTACCGTTACGTAATATTCCACTCCTTCCTCAAGCGCGCTCGCAGGATCGATACTCACTATAGTCGACGCAGTACCGGTCACAAGAGCACTCGACACGTCTATCGTTTCAGCAACAGTGTCGTCACTAGTCTTGCGAATGAGAATGTTTCCAGTCTGCTTTGTGACCGTCTTACTGAAAGTAAGCCTTAGGTCTGCTGTAGGGCTGACTCCCGTTGCCCCATTTACTGGCGAAAGTAGCGTTAAGGCAGGCACGTCCGCAGTTACAATAGAGATGTTCTGGGCCACCACGACCGGCAGCGCCCCATCAGCACCAAATTCTGCAACGTACCCCTGGTTGGCGCTGCAGGGGAAATCGTTCCATTCGCCATCTTGGGACGCGTACATATAGCCGCAGTCCTCTCCTGGAGCGTAGTCATTTGGTTCGCCGCTCGCCCATCCGTGATAGCGCCCTCCTATAGCACTTCCTCCGCCCCCGTTGGCGTTCTCTTGAAAATACGCAGTTCCCGCTTCAGGACCCGTCACCCACTTCCACGTTTTCTCAGCTCAGTCTCGATATCGTTAGTACCCAACCATCCGTCTCCTGAGATGCGCGTATAAACGAAATTATTCTCCGCAAGCGAGGTGATGGTAGCGAGGTAGCCGGCAGCGCCGTATGCAGAAGTAGCTTCCGCTGCGCTTTTAGCCGCGCTCCAATTGTAGCTGCCGGACACGAATTGATAGAGGTGGCCGTTATCAGCAAAGAAGACTTCCGTAGGCGCAACGAGCGACACTTCGAGCGTGTCGGTGCCGGTTGAGCCGCGAGTATATGCGAGGGTCGTAAGTGCAGTATTCAAATTCTCGACCGTACCACTGAGATTAACCGTACTGGAATTGTTTCCGCTCATTGTCACGCCGCTTGTAGACGTGAGACGCAAAGATCCGCTCGTGACGCGCAATTTTACCGGAGTCGTTGAGGCCGCAGGCCCTATTATCTGGAATCCCGTTATCGAGGTCGCTACATTCGGCGTGGTTGTTGCGTTTCCGCCCGCAGTCAGAGTTAGCGCAGCATGCACAGAAGAAGCACCGCTGAATGCGACGAACACCCCTGCAATTAGTACTGCCAGCCCCCGATGCGGCTTCATGAAGATTAGTATAGCAACCTCGATGCTCTGAGCGACATATGTGTGTGGACGGAGGTCGCGATGCTAGGAGTTGGGACGATGTTGGAACCTCTGTATACATAACCGCCCCAGTCTTCAATGCTGGGGCGGGTCAGATGTTCGATTTGCCTTAGCGCTCAGGAGAGACGTGATAAATCACATCTCCATTCTCCTCGGTGCGAGACAAGAAAAGTCCTTTCGAGGTGGATTTGTCTTCGTTCTCGAAAGTAAACCATATTCTCTGACAGCTCGGTCTTAGCCTCGATTCGATCAATTCACATAGCCTCAAGCGAGCATTGTCAGATATTTTGCCGAAGGCCAAGTGTACATCCTTTGACGTGGTCGCAAGCGTGAACTGCTTGCGTCCTTGCTGGTCATAAACGTATGTGGCGAAGAGGATTCGCGGATGGCTTGCCATCTGCAATTCGCTCAAAAGTGCTGCTGCACGATTACTTGCGGCGACCTCAGGTGTCAGGTGTAAGGTAGACACGGCACTCTCCTCTCTAGGATCCGCGGCAACGTCGTCAATCCGCATACCTAGAAGAAAGATCAAAAACGACGTTGCTGTGATTTAACTATTTAAATCTTTGTAGGTCAATTCAAGCTGACAGTCTGGGACGATGTTGGAACTTTTACACTGAGTAGTCAGTAGTAACCTATTTGACAGATTCAATTTTAGACCTATAATGTATTTATAGATCTTTTGGGGTAGAAAAATGGCTAAGAAGGATCCGACTGCTAGGCAGCTGGAAGCATTGAGGAACTTCAATATTGTTCCTCCGTCAACCAAGGCTGCTTGCTCCTCTCTTCTGACCTGGATTTCGAATGGCGGCGACAGGAGCGGCGAACGAGTTGCGATCATCATCGAGACTCAAAGCAAATTCCTCGATAAACGTGTCCAGCACCACCTTGGTTCAACTGGCCGCGTCCGCTACGTTATGTGGCTTGGACCCGGACGACTTCCGCCTGCACAGCAAGGAAGCCAGTATACGCACCCGCTCGACGCTATGATCGATTGGGACGACAGAAAGCCCTCACACACCAGCATCGGCAGTCTTACGCCGATCAATTAACCCGTTTCTGACTGAGGGACTCCCTCCGTGTCAGCGGCGGGTTTCTCTTTAACATACCAAATTAGCTTTTGCTGACCGTCTCGTGCTAGAACCGTGGCCGGCCAAGCCCTGCTTGATCCGTTTGGTGAGTTTTCGGAATCCAAAACGACGCGTCTCGTGCACCCTTCGAAACTACAGCACAGGTCGTAAGACGTTCATTGCATCAAAATGCAATACCTGGAGAAGTCGTTCTTTTGTAGCCCTTATCTCTTTCGAGTACTCTCGCATAACTTTGATACTAACTCTCTTAGATTTCAAATTATGGTTTTGCAGAATGGGAGAAACCCAATCATTAACAGAAAAATAGTAGGTCGAATGGACAAGCGGATTCCGCCGGAGCTGATACCGAAAAACGAGAACTGTTAGGTTGTCTGCGAAGTAAGATTATTATGCGGAATAAAGAGATTATTCTGTAAGAATAATCTCTTTATGTTATTGCCCATATATTAGACATGGGCCGTATCCCATATTGGTTACAGTTGATTAGTGTCCGTGTCCTTCTATAATCTTTCCATCGTAAATCTCTTTATTCTCTTCGCCTGAGACCTTGAGGACTCCCCATACACCGCGGTCAACACGAGAGAGCGCATGATCAACAAGAATGTAGTTTCCTGGAACCTGGGTGTCGAACTCAACAACGGTCGTACCGCCAGCCGGCACAAGCGTCGTTTGAATATCAGTGTGCGGTTCGGAAGAAATAGACCCTTCCGGAAATACACGATCGAATACTTCTCCGATGACATGGAACGAGGAGATGAGATTCACCCCTCCGTTACCCATATAGATTCGTGCAGTCTCTCCTGTCTGCATCTGCATTGACTCCCCGAGCCCTCCCGTCTTTCCATTAAAGACGATATAGGTTGGTTGACCATTAAGCATCGCCTCAGCATCGAACAGTTGAATACCCTTACGTCCCATGCCGCCGACAGCGTAGAATTCTCCCTGCATGACGTAGTACTCATGATCCACTGCAGGTAATCCTTCCTCTGGCTCTACGAGAATGAGGCCATACATGCCATGCGTCATATGGTTGGCCACATTCGAGGTGGCGCAATGATAGACGAAGAGACCGGGATGAAGCACTTTGAATGTTACGGTCGCAGATTCTCCAGGCGCGACCATCGTCGAGACTGCCCCGCCACCCGGCCCAGTTACTGCATGCAGGTCGATGTTGTGATGGTGCAGGCTCGTTGGGTCGTTATGAAGTATGAGTTCGACTGTATCTCCTTCGCGCGCGCGAATCATTGGTCCCGGCACCTGGCCGTCGAATGTCCAGTAGTTGATGAAGACCCCTGGCGCCATCTCAGCAATGACTTCCTTTGTCGTGAGCTCGACCTTCACAACCGCAGGCTCTGTCCGTTCAATAGGGGGCGGCACGTCGTTAGGGTCACGCGCAATGTTCTCGACACGCTCGAACTTATCGAAATTACCGAAGAATTTCAAAACGTTTCCGATAGAGAGGACCGGTCCCTCTGCTGGACCGTATGTTTTCAGAAAGAATGGGTACTCGAACCCGCGCGGCAGACCGTGCGGTGCGTAGAAGAATATCGATACACCGAGGAAGACAGCGACAAGCGTGATTGTGAGCCAGGTGGAGTGAAGCTTTCGCAGAACGAGGTAGAGGAAGATTCCTGCGAAGATGAAAGCTATGAAAAGACCGAACCATTCAACGAGTATCGTACGCAAGAGGTAAATAATTTCCATGAGAAAGGATTAGTAGGGTATCTTGCACTCATCAAAGCAGTGCGCATCGCGATTCAGGTTATAGATGCGCTCGCGTCCAGAGTCAACACTCATCACCGCATCGACTGAACGGAGCACGTTCAAGTGATGGGTAATGGTTGGTTGCTGTAGCTCGAGTTCTGCGGTCAACTCGGTAACCGTCATTCCATCCTTTGCCTTCCCGAGAAGACAGACAAGTTGATACCGACTCCGACTCCCCACCACCTTGAAACAGTCCGGACAGAGTTCCTCCTCAGCAGAATCCAAGACCCATGCCGGTTTCGGATACGTTTTCTCCTTCTTTTTCGTATTCGTTTTAGCTTTCCCCACCTTTTTTGTATTCATAGATATCTGTCTACACACCTAACTCATAGACTATTATCAATATATCATCCTCTTCCCTATACACGAACAGAGTCCCCAGCCATTGAAGGCCTGAAAGAGTTGCAGTCTACAAGCCCGGCTCCTCAATACGCAACCCAATATTGGATATTGCTGATGGTGTAGCGGACGTAATGCGCTTCACGATATTGAAAGTGTATGCGTCGTACACCTCAACCTCATTCGCAGATTGCGAGACGACGTACACAAACTTCCCGTCATAAGTAAATTCCGGGTGCCACGAACTTTCTCCTTTAACTGGAATAATGGTTTTTATAATTTCATTGATGCGCGCGTCTATGACATAAATTTCATCCTTTCGATCGCCGAACGCAGTGTCAGCCCACACATAGGGGTAGGTTGGGTTCTTGCTGTAGCTTCGTACAAAAAGACCTGGTCCACCAGTCTTTATATACTTCACTGGTTTCCATGTGGTTATGTCAATAACCGTAATAAGGCCCTCTCCCAATGACGGTATATAAATGTAATTACCCCACGCGGCTCCCGGTCCCGTATGCGGCGTTTCGCCGGTTTCTACTTCCGCGACTGGTTTCATCGTTGCCACATCAAGGATCCAGGCCGTCATTGACCCTTGCGACGCCACAATGTAATGAGAACCGTTTGGCGTAAGGAAGGCATCATGGAGAGCTGGCTCTCCCCCACCAATATCCGAGAACGTATGCGTCACGGGGAATCCTGGCTGGTCGGTGTCAATCGCCCAGACACTCGTTCCATCTTTGAGTGCCACAATGATACGATTTCCGTCTTCAACAACCGCGCCTGCACGGGACTCGATCTGCTGGCCGTCCTTCTGAATTGTGAGGGGTATTGTCTTTAAAATCTCCATCGATGCGGCATCGAGGATAACTAAATTGCCCGGCTCGTAATTACCGATTGCAATGTACTTGTCGTTATCAGTGATAGCAGTACCTCGTGAATTCTCACCAACAAGCACCGACACAACCGGCTCTAGAGTCGTAAGATCAATCTTTGTAAGCCAGCCATCACGAGAAATGATGTACATATATTTTGCATCCGACGAATAGACAGAGGTGTGAGGCTGAAAGCCAACGTCATGGACACGCCCAATAACCTTGTGCGTCGTCCCATCGATAGCAAGTAGCTTCTCTACGTCTTTCTCGACAACGAGCATAAGCTCGCGCGGGTTCCATGACCCCTCATCGACGTACAGCTCACGATACGGCTTGAGCGCCTCGGTCCTACCAGACGGAGCGCCCGCGTCTGACACACCACTCCCGCTACGAAGATCGCCGATGTAATATTTCATCATCTTATCCCGAATGCCCTCTCCATGATTTTTATGATAGTTATCGCTCACGTCCTGTCCGCAGTTGAACATTGCAGGATGAAGACGTGATGCCTCGGTTGCATTGAATACTTTCTTGTCGATAACGAGCCAGCAGTCCTCCGCATTATTATGAAGCGCAACATCGTCAAGTGTATAGGTCGGCCCCACCACTTCAGAAACTATGCGCTTACCAATGTCCGCAGGCCTGATAAGGCGGTCAGCCTTTGCATACCATGCTCCCGCGAATACGAAAGCGAAAAGCAGGGCCGCAAGCACCGATCGTTTCAATATCAAAGCGTCAGGTGAACGAACGCTTGATCTACGCACAAACCAGGTCGCAAGCATACTCACTGCAATAGCAGTTGCGTAGAGCGCCATGAATGCAAAATAGCCAATATCGGTTCGGTAGATGACATGATGGAACATCAAAAATATCCACGAAACTGCCGACACAGCTCCACTCTCAAGAACGAAAGCGTCTAAGGCGATGCTTCCCTTGCGGATATCACGAACGCGCGGCAGGTGGCGTAGGGCAAATGCGATTTCATTTCCAATGAGAATCAAAGCGACTGTCATGCTGGCATAAAAGATTCCCAACTCAACCATTGACTCATATGCAAGCGTAAAGAGACCGAGACCACTGAATCCGTATAAAAGAATTGCAATCCATATCACTATGCGTGAGATCTTTAGCAGATTGAACTCGTCGTGCGATATCTTTCCATCATTTCCTGAGAAAAGAAAAAGCACATGACTTAGCACAGATGCACCAAGCCCAAGCCCAAGAGAAACCGAAAAAATAAGTAGGTACGCGGTATGTAGGCCTATGTGAGAGAAAAGTTCCATGAGTTAGAGGTTTGCCATGTTACACGCACGCTTTCTTGAACACGAGCAGAGAAGTTTTTGTTAAGCACACGTACTTACAAACCTGCAGATATGCAAACGATTAGTGCGGGATTTTAGACTCGTTGAAACAGTGTTTTTGGTTGTCCCCACCTTTTTCTTATTCATAGATACTCATCTATTGATACACTGATAAACCCATAGACGATTATCAATATATCACCATCTTCCCTATGTCACGAACAGAATCCCCAGCTATAGAATCAGTCATTAAGAGAGATGGATCAATCGTCCCGTTCGAGCAAGAGAAGATAGAGCACGCTATCGCAAAAGCGTTCGTGGCGACAGGCGAGGGGTCAGGCGAAGACGCGAAGAGTGTTGCGGAATCGGTCGTAGCGTTACTCAATGAGGCGCTACGTACTGATGCTCGGACGGTGCCTTCTGTGGAAGATGTTCAGGACTGCGTTGAGACGGGGCTTATGGCTGCAGGATACGGTGCGACAGCCAAAGCATACATTCTCTATCGTGAGCACCACGCGAAACTGCGCGAAGTCGGCACTGGCATATCACCCTCGATTCGCGCGCTTGTTACAGAAAGCAAAAAGTATTTTTCGAACCAACTTTCCGAGTTTGTTTATTACAGCACGTACTCCCGCTGGCTCGACGACGCAGGACGTCGTGAGGCATGGGTCGAGACCATTGACCGGTATGTATCGTTCATGCGCGAGAATCTGAGAGACAAGCTCACGGAAGATGAGTATGCAGAAGTACGTGAGAACATGCTGGCGATGAAAGCGATGGGTTCGATGCGTCTCCTCTGGAGCGCAGGAGCACCTGCACGAGCATCGAACGTCTGTGTGTACAACTGTTCGTTCATCGCACCGGCCTCATGGCAGGATTTCGCTGAAATAATGTACGTGTCCATGTGCGGCACCGGTGTTGGCTTCTCGGTTGAACGCCAGACTGTCGAGGCACTGCCTCGTATCGAGACCCAGACTGGAGAGATGCTTCCAGAATTTGTAATAGAAGACTGCAAAGAGGGCTGGGCGGACGCGCTTGCCTATGGGCTCAAGGTTTGGTCTTCAGGAAAGGACGTTACCTTCAACTACGAATATATCCGTCCACGCGGCGCACGTTTGCGCACCATGGGTGGACGGGCGTCAGGTCCCGATCCTCTCAAGAACCTACTCGACTTCGCACGTGAACGCATGCTCGAACGCCAAGGACGACACCTTTCGACGCTCGACGTACACGACCTTGTCTGCAAGATAGGCGAAATCGTCGTTGCGGGCGGTGTACGTCGGAGTGCGCTCATCTCTCTTTCTGATCTCGATGACATGGAGATGCGCGAGGCCAAGAACGGCCAGTTCTATATAACTCAGCCGCAGCGCGCCATGGCAAACAACTCTGCCGTCTATAACGAGAAGCCGAGTGCTATCGCATTCATGGAGGAGTGGCTCAATCTCGCACGGAGCGGGAGCGGGGAGCGCGGCATCTTCAATCGTGGAAGCCTCAAGGGTCAGTTACCCGATCGCAGGTGGCCTCTATTTGAGAAGGATGCAGCACGAAGCGGTACGAATCCGTGCGGCGAGATAATCCTGAAATCAAAGCAGTTCTGCAACCTGAGCGAGGTCGTGGTGCGTCCTGAGGACACGCTCGAAACCCTCAAGGATAAGGTTCGTATCGCAGCGATACTTGGAACCTACCAGGCTTCGCTTACCGAGTTCCCCTACCTCTCACCCGAGTGGAAGAAGAACTGTGAGGAAGAGGCTTTGCTTGGAGTCTCCATGACCGGTCAGTGGGACAATCTCGTGGTTCGCGATCCAGCCGTACAGAGCGCTCTCAAGGAAGTCGCGCTTGAGACTAATAAGATCTATGCAGAGCGGTTCGGTATCAATCCGTCAACAGCAATAACTGCCGTAAAGCCTTCAGGCAACGGCTCACAGCTCTTCGACTGCGCATCAGGCATGCATCCACGACATGCGAAGTATTACCTGCGTCGCGTCCGCATAGAAGGACACAATCCGCTCAAGCGGCTTCTTGAAGATGCGGGAGTTCCCTGTGTGCCAGAAGTGGGGCAAACGAAAGACACTGCGACGACCTGGGTACTCGAATTTCCTATCAAAGCTCCAGAAGACGCAGCAGTGAAGGGTGACCATACCGCACTCGACCAGCTCGAATACTGGAAGATAGTGAAAGAGAACTACTGTGAACACAATCCGTCGGTTACGGTGACGATCGCTGACGACGAGTGGCTTGCGGTCGGCAATTGGGTATACGCGCACTGGGATATTGTTGGCGGTCTCTCATTCCTTCCGAAGAGCGAACACGTGTACCAGCTCGCTCCCTACGAGGAAATTAGCAAGGAGCGGTATCTCGAACTTGCTTCCGTATTCCCTGACATAGACTTCGCGCGCCTTGTTCAGTATGAGACGAGCGACACGACCACTGGCGCCAAAGAACTTGCCTGTGTATCCGGTACCTGTGAGATCGACATAGTCCCAACACCTACTCCGAACGCATCATGAAAAATCCCTCCCTATCTCTCACCACTCAAGTTGCCCTGCTGTTCGTGCTTATTGCAATAGGCATCGGTTCTCGGTTCCTGCCGCACCCGCCATCAGCTACCGCCCTGACCGCCGTCCTGTTTGCTGGTGCCCTGTACCTCCAGCCACGCTTCACCATCGCGCTCGCCGTACTGCTCCTACTGTGGTCAGACATGACACTCGGGAGCTACGAATTGCCGGTGATGGCATCCGTATACGGATCGTTCCTCGCGATCGCGGGCCTCGGAATGTGGTGCGCACGCACGAAAAGCATTGGGGGGCGAGTACTCATGCTTGCGAGCTCGTCAGTCCTGTTCTTCCTAATCACGAACGCGGCAGTGTGGTATTTCACGCCATGGTACACGAAGGACATAAGCGGCCTCTTGCTGTCCTATACGCTCGGCCTCCCGTTTCTGAAGAACATGCTTCTTGCTGACTTCCTCTACACCCCTGCCTTACTAGTCGTGCTTGCGCTCGTCTTTAGCCCGAGCCCAGCACCTAAGACATCCTTGTATGTATCGTAAATGGACAATCATCGTCGCAGGCATACTCGCTGTCGTATCCGTTGCGCTCGTTCTCTCATCTTCCTACCAGCAAGCGGTCGAGATACCAATACCAGAACATGCATCAGAGGAAGTCGTTAATGAGACGGTCCAGCATCAAGAAACAATAGCTGAGGAGACTGAGCCAGCGATACCCGCTCGAACGCACGTCATTGTTGCGGATACGGCTGGTTCAGTTGAGTCCCTCATGCAGGAGAGGCATTCGATAGGATCGCTCACGTATACGAGCAGAGCGTATCCAACCCTCGGATCATTCTTGGAATCTATTGATGGTCTTAAGAACCAGAATGGCTTCTATTGGATGCTCTATATAAACGGATCGTCCTCTTCCGTTGGCATGTCGCATGCAAACGTGATACCAGGAGATCGAATCGAATGGCGCTATGAATAGATACCTTCTAGTCCTATTTTTAGTTCTTGCGTTTGTAAGCCCGCAAAGCGTCCGCGCTGATGAGACCTCCTCGACAACGCAAGAAGTTCTTGCAACAACAACTCCTGCCATTGAGATACCTGAACTAGTACCTGAGCCGCCGGCAGCCAGTACGACCGACAGTATCGCAACATCGACCGAACCTGCTCCGATCGCATTACCTTCAGTAGATATTGCACTCACAATCGCGACTCAGGACCGCATTCTCTTTGCAGATTCACTTACGGTGACTGCTTGCGCACCTCACTCCGATACAGAGCCCACCTTGAGCGGATACTGCGCACTTGAGCAGTCTGGCGCTTCGACAGCCTGGACGTGGTATGGAAGTGATGCATTTATCGACTCTATTGATGGGGTTGGGAACGATTACGCAGGCAATGCGTATTGGAATTGGTTCTCCGACCTCTCTTATGGCATGACCTCTCTCAATGCACATACGTTACACGCGGGCGAGTCTCTAATTATTAGTATGGGACGCTTTCCGTTACGCCTTCGGTCTAGCTCTGATTCAGAGAAGACAGGGACTGAGGTCATCATTAAGGTCGAACAGTTTGGTTTTGACAGTGCCTATAATTCTGTGTGGGAACCTGCGGCAAGTAGTACGGTAGTCATACAAGACGCTCTCTACGAAATGACGGAAGACGGTACATTGTCGTATATTCTTCCAAACCGCGACTCAATAGAGATTAACGCACGCAAGGAAGGCTACCTTGATGCATCTCCCCTGATTGTACATATCACTGAAGCACCTGAGCCAAACACGGGTGGCAGCGGTAACCCTGACCCAACTCCAAAACCATCTGATGCAGTTGCAGCAGCAGTTGACTTCCTTCTTGAGCATCAACATGCAGACGGATCTTTCGGAAGCCCTCTCTTGTCTGACTGGGTTGCACTTGCGCTCAGGAGCACGAATGCGTCCACGATGGCCCTAGAGGAATATCTTGATGGCAGACCGGGCTCTCTCAAAACGGCCACTGACTTCGAGCGACGGGCCATGGCACTTTCCGCACTCAAGATTAATCCCGCACAGGAAGTCAGCGAGGTACTGAAACGTTTTGATGGTACGCAGATCGGAGACCCTTCTCTTTGGAATGACGACATCTTCGGACTCGTTGCACTCCGGGCGGGCGGATACGATGAGTCCGACACAGTGATTAGGAGTGTTGCTGCATCGCTTATTGCCGTTCAGAAAAGCGACGGCTCGTGGGGAGGGGTCGATCTTACTGCTGCCTCGATACAGGCACTTGTGCCTATCTCTTCGCTTCCTAACGTCGAGTCCGCACTTGCAAAAGCCCGAGGGTATCTCGTATCCCGCCAGCAACCAGATGGATGTTTCGGCAATAGCTTCGCGACAAGCTGGAGCATTATGGCGATTGAGGCACTTGATGAGTCTCCGGATGCATGGACCATGACGGGTGACGCGACACCGCTTTCCTGTCTCCGTGAGCTTCAGTCTTCTGACGGAGGATTTGAAGAAGGGGCAGGCGGGGATACAAGGATCTGGGCGACCGCATACGCCCTACCAGCTCTTACGGGCAAGACGTGGGATTCCTTGCTCGTTCGTTATCCAAAGCCACAGGTTACAGAGACCCCTCCTATTAACAATTCTCTTGCAACAACGACCGTCGACGCACTGCTCTCAGCAACTACGACACCTCTTGTGACCGCCTCTGAGCCAATCGAACTACCAATAATTGCCGAAGTAGTTCCGGAACCCATTATTACAGAAGTAGAAGAAGTATCATTAAAGCCTGCGAATCTAAGACTTGCTGCATCAGTAGGGTCGGCTTTAGAGAACACCGGAGTTCCTTCCGAACAGCGTCCTAGCAACTCGGGCTTGTGGGTATCGATTATAAGCTTTCTTAAATCATTGTTTGATTTCCTCTTCTAATGAGAAGTTCTCGTTAGCGTTTCCAGGTAAGCCGGTTACCTCCCGAAGAGACTCGCGACTACAGCATCGCCGGGAACCGAAAGGAACTCGGCGATTTTCTTACAAGTAATTCAATGTCTTTAGAACTCGAACCGAAATCCACTCCTTATTAAAATAGTTCTAGCTTTGACCAATCAGCACCTGTCTAGGACTCGAATTCAAACCTCCAAAATACCCTTTGTTTATCGACGCGTCTCGAGCGCGATAACCTAGCACGAGTTGGCTGGGAGACTAGGGATCGAACCTAGATTCACGGCTTCAAAGGCCGCTGTCCTACCATTAGACGATCTCCCAATACCTGTATCCTGCCTGCAAAATGCCTCCCTCGCAAGCAGCTATGCGCCGCACACAAGCCTAAGCGCCTCGCGGTCTTCTTCTGTAAGTGCGAGCTCCCCTCCAAAGTTATACGAGTACATGAGCGAGTCAGGATTCTCTACATGTCCAATGCCAAGCGCGTGTCCAAACTCATGCGCCAATACACGAACCAACTCTTCCCTAGTTTCAAACGTGTATATCGATATCACGCGAGTCTCCCCATCGACGACGTAGTTTCCTTGATCAAAATCGTGCCCGAGCGTTTCGTTAAAGGTTTCGGCATTGATATTAATTCGCGAAACGAGCGCATTCAACGAATCAACGAGAACATTAATATCTTTTGCTGCGCGCTCTACGCGCACCGCCTGGCTGCCGAGAGCAGACTGTCGCTCGCTAAGCTCTGCCTTGCGCACTGCAAGCTGCGCATATACCGCAGGTGGAGCCCCGCCTCGATCATTCCAGCGCTCGACTTCCTCTTCATACGCCGCAACATCTGCATCGAACGCGTCGACGCTCTGCTTGTAGCGAGTACGCAACGCATAGTACGTTGAACGAAGCGCATCAATTTCAGCACGAAGCTCGGTGTAGGTATCCTGCTCTTCGCTAATTTCCTCTCCAAGCTCGAGCGCACGCTGTCTATCATCGTACACCAGCGATACGGATACAGAACCGCTTTCGGAGACAGCTAAGAGCGGCTCGCCGTATTCCGCGTTCCAAAACTCTGTTGCTTCCGATACTGCAGATTCAAACTCTGCTTCAGAAATATTAAACCGTGGGTCGTACGCCTGTATCGCATACGTTATAGGTTCTGCGCACGCCTTTTCCTCTTTAAAGAGACTGAAGACCTCGGGACGCGCAAGCACTACGTGCGCGCACAGGCCAGCAACCGCCACCAGCACGAGGTAGCGCACCAGCATTGAGACAGAAGTACGCATTAGCGGGAGAGTTCGAGCACCGCAAGCTCAAGCGGAAGTTCGGGAACGGGCGCAAACCTCATGCGGGACGAAGCAGTTAAGAATGCAGCAAGTGCTTCATGCGCAAGGCCGGAATCCTTCTGCTCGGCAATAGTAAGCGCGTCTGCAAACGCGTCTTCTCCGAGTTCTGCCATAAGCTCCTTCTTAAGCTCAGGTGCGTGGCGAATAAGAAGAATGTGGCGAACGTACTCAATAACGAGCGCAAGGTACAAAGAAAGCTCAATCCCTTGGGCAGACGCGTCGTGAATAGTAGTAAGTGCCTTTTCAGTATTTCCTTCTGAAAGCGCTAGAACGAGCGCGTGGACAAGTGCGTGGCGTGGCGCTCCCGTTGCTTTCTCTGCGTCCTCCCGCGAAAGCTTCTTATCAACCGAAGACGCGAGCACCTTTTCAAGTACGGAAAGCGCGTCGCGGTAGGATCCGTCGCCAAGCATGGCAACGAGATCAGCCGCCGCAGGCTCAATGGTGTAGCCTTCTTTCTTAGCAACCGAGCGTACGAGCTCTGATAGCCCTGCGCGCAGCGGCTTTCTAAACTGAAATACCTGGCAGCGAGAGCGGACAGTCTCAGGCACTTTCTCAAGTTCCGTTGTAGCAAGAATGAGAATAACGTGACGCGGTGGCTCTTCAAGCGTTTTAAGGAGGGCATTCCATGCGGACTTCGAAAGCATGTGCGCCTCATCAAGGATATAAATCTTACGCTCTGAGTTAAACGGAAGCGTGTGCACGCTTTCGTTAAGGGCGCGCACCTCTTCAACTCCGTTATTTGATGCGGCATCAAGCTCTACAATGTCTCGCTCGTCAGTCTTAAGCTCCCGCGCAAAAATGCGTGCTATGGATGTTTTTCCAAGTCCTCGAGAGCCGGCAAACAAATATGCGTGTCCAACGGTGCCCTGCTTTATCTGCTCTTCAAGCGGCTGGACGATTTGGTCCTGGCCTATAACGTCCTTAAAGTGTTGGGGCCTGTATGCTCGGTATAACGACTGGTGCGCCATGATGCGGTTAAGTATACCAAACGCACCCCTGGTCTAGAGATGCTCCGCAATAACGCGTTCTAGCTCTTCTGCAGACTCAGTCTGCATCAGTGCGCTGCGCAGCTCTGCAGCGCCATCGAACCCAGTAGCGAACGCCTTCACGTGCTTGCGCACGAGATGAAAGGACTTCGCAGGACGCATCGCCTCAAACGAATGCGCGAACGAAGCGAGTGCGCGCAATCGCTCTTCAGGCGTCGTGTCTTCAAGCGTCCTTCCTGCGAACACCCAAGGGTTTCCAAAGATTCCCCTTCCGATCATTACGCCATCGCACCCAGTCTCTTCAATCTTCTGCAGCGCTTCTGCACGCGACGTGATGTCGCCATTGCCGATGATGCGGGTATCGGGCGAAATTGAATCGCGCAGCTTCACAATGCGCTCCATGAGCTCCCAGTGCGCAGGAACCTTG
>DAORIM010000014.1:0-19422 GCA_035438505.1 Minisyncoccota bacterium | reverse complement strand
CCTGCAGCTGCAGGTCCTGCAACAGCAACCGCTGCAGCAGATACGCCGAACTTCTTCTCGAATACCTTCACGAGCTCGGAGAGCTCGAGAACGGACATTGCCTCGATTGCCGAAACAATCTCCTTGAACTTAGCCGGGACCTCAACGGTCTCCTCGGCTGCTGCGGGAGCCTCAGCCGGAGCTGCTGCTTCCTCTGCGGGAGCGGCAGCCTCTTCGGTTGCCTCCTCCTGCTTTACATCCTCTTCTGCCATAGTAGTAGAGCTAAATCGCTAAATAATCTTATGCTGCCTTCTTCTCGGCGATCTTGTCGAGCGCAATAACGAGACCCTGGATTGGGCTGTTGATTACGTTGACGAACATGCCGCGGAGTACCGGTACCGGAGGAATGGTTGCAATGGCAGTCATGCCAGCCGCATCCGTAAACTTTCCTTCGAAGATACCTCCCATAATGGAGAGCGCTCCCTTGTGCTTCTTGCCGTGCTCGAATATCTCGCGGGCAGCCTGCGTAGGGTCTTCAGCACTCCATGCGAGCGCGATCTCGCCAGGAAGCTCAGGAATTTCTCCTTCGTATCCCTTGTCGGCGAGCGCGCGACGAATAAGCGTCTTCTTCGCTACGTAGTAGCCAACGCCGTTCTCACGAAGCGCCTTGCGGACGCCGCTCGTGTTCGCCACAGAAAGTCCCTTGAAGTGCACGAATACTACAGACGCTGCGTCTTTGACGCTGTCTGCAATCTTCTCAATCACTTCCTGCTTCTTTGCTTTGGTTATTGCCATGCTGTGTGTGTTTCTGTACGAAACGGACAACGATCCCTAAAAGGGACCGTTGTGAGGAGACATTCGACCGGGTTGGCGACTTAGTGTCATCCTCCCCTTTCGTTCCTCGGCCAGGCTCATGCCATAAAAGGCTGCTGGCTGTCTTCGGTCCGTACCCAGGCACTCTACCCTATTATTCCTGGGTCGCAAACCTAGAAAGCCCCTACGAATTGCATGCCGGTAAGAGCGAGGCCAACGATAAGCACGAACGCCAGAAGGACTTTAAGGAAGTGAAAGAAGTATTCCATAGCTCAAGAGAGTATAGCAAAAGCCCCAGGGCGTACCCTGGGGCTTTTGCAAATCACTTGCTAGTAGCTACGAGACGTATCTCGTGGGGCTATTAGTCAGCGAGGTAAACCGGATCAGTGCGGAAGTCCTCGTTGCTGGAATCAACTGTGAATACAGTGTTTCCTGCGAGGTCCTGATCGTTGAAGTTAACCTCCTCGAGCTCGACACCGAAGGTGCCTGCTGCGGCTGGGTCAAGCGTAACCGTGAGCGTGAAGGTCTCGGTTGCGCCCTCCTCAACGATGAAGCGGCTTGTGGTTGCTGTCGTATCTGCAGTCGACGTAAGGATTGCAGAAGCAGTACCAGTGTAAGCAGCGCCACCGGCTGTAAGACCGAAGATATCGTACTCGATACCGTTGGTTGTTGAAGTACCCACTACGTTGCTGATGATTGCGTCTTCTTCAAGAGCAGTAACATCGAACTTGATAGTGTAGGTACCGTAGGTGCTAGAAGCAGAGTCACCTGGAGTCGTTACCGTCTCCGAAGTGCTTACTGCCTCAACAGCGACGCCAGTGAGTGCAACGGTGTGGGTTGCGCTCGAAGCGGAACCACCAACATCTGCATCATCACCGGAGTCAAGTCCCTCTGCATCTACATCAGCACTGTCGATCGAGAAGTCGAGCGTACCTGCTGTTGCGTTTGCTGTAAGGGTGACCATGAGCTCAACCTCGAGCTCCTCGTCAGCACCGATCTCCATATCAATGTCCTCGAAGGCAATCTCGCCAGTGAGGCTAGTGATATCTCCATCGAACTCATCGCCGTCGATTACAAGCGTTGCGCTGCGGACCATGCTCGAGAGAGCACCGCCAGTAGTTGCAACGTTGAAGGTCATGTCAGTGATGAGAGAGTCTGCATCGCCATCGTTCTCGATGTCGAAGATGAAGACAGTGTAGTCCTCAGACTCATCATCAGCGTCAGCAACGAGGATCGAAGAATCGGGGTCTTCGCTAGAAGACTTGATCGATAGATCGCCGTTGTCCTCTGCACCGAAGCCGAAGGAAACAGTGTCAGAGTCATCACCGATGTACTGCTGGATTCCCTCGCCATCAACAGCGCGGATACCCTCGTCGTCAACGTAGACCGAGAAGGTCTGCGCCTGGTCGTCAGTATCGATGCTGTCTGCGATGTCAGCTGCGAAGGTCATGGATGCCATGTCGCCTTCCTCGACTACGAAGTCAAGTCCGGAGATGGTCAACACATAAACATCGTCAGATGTCTCATCCCATTCGTCACGATCAGATGCGTCAACGTCAGCAACCTCGTCACCGTCTACCATTACGTAGATAGTGTCGAAGTACTGCCAAGGACGATCCTCGAGTGCTCCGTTAGAAGCATCGAAGGTGATCTCAGCGCGCTCAATGCGAGCGTCTGCATCATCAACATCGAACTCTGCAGTTGCGATCTCAACCATCTCCTCTCCCTCGTCACCCGAAGAATCTTCGCGTACGAGATCGAAGTCGTTGAGGTCAGCCTCGCCACCAGAAAGGTCACCGTCGTTGTCAGACGAGCCAGTACCGGTTCCGGTGCCAGTTCCTCCGGTTGACGGACCTGCTGCGTTTACATGAGCGCGAGTGATCGGGCCGAAGTAACCTGCTGCTGGTGCGATTCCGTTAGCTGCCTGGTAAGAAGCAAGAGCTGCCTGCGTCTGTGCACCGAAGTATCCGGTTGCACCCGCTGGGATGCTGAAGCCCTTAGCGATAAGGAACGTCTGAAGCGCTGTAACAGCTGCGCCAGTAGAACCAATCGTAAGGTCGTTCGTGAAGGTGATAGGCGTGGTCACGCTACCGGAGGAAGTCGTGGTGGTCGTAGTCTGGGCGCCTGCTACTGGAGCAAATGCTGCGACTGACGATACAACGAGACCTGCGACAGCAAGAACAGCGAATACTTTCGCGATCATTGTGTTGCTAGTTGCAATCATATTTTTGTAAGTAGTTGTTGAAGCACGTGCGCGCTACGGCTAGTAATAATTCGTCTCGCGTACGCACCTTTATCTCTCTTTGTAATCTCCTCCCCTCCCCGAGAGGAAGGGAGTGAGTTTTTCAAACGGTTCACACTATCCAACAGGGCGCGCTATCGACGAGCGCCCCATCGGCTAGTTGGCGAAGTTTCATCGTGACTGTCGTTCATCCGTATCTATCAAAAGCGTCCATTCAGACCGAGCCGTCTATTCATGAAGACGGCCGGGCCTGCAGCTTCTTACGCCGCAGGACTTTGGTTCCCTATTCCTTTATCAAGGATTCAGTCGTTCAGAATTCGCACCAGCCGTTTCGGAATCCCGCGGCCCAGAACATTCTGGGGCACGCGGGCATACATAGAGTATACCGATACGTACCTGTGGAATCGCTTAAAACCTGTGTGGATAACCGCAAGAGATATAAACGCAAAAGTGGCCGTCCGCCATTGTTGGCGAAGGCCGTTTAATTACGCTTGGTTCCTTGCGGTTACCACGAGATCTATAATAGGCTGAATCGGCTCTAAAGTCAATGAAACACTAGGCCAGTTCGTACGTGGTCCAGCGACGATCTCCTTGCTTCTTAACCACTCCTTCAGAGACAAGTGCGGACAGTTCGCGCTGTATAGTCTTCTCGCTTACGTCGCGCACTACGAGAGAAATATCCTTTATATACGAAGCGCCCTTCGCGCGAAGCACTGCAAGGATCGCATCCCTCCTGGAGGAGCCTGGTGTAGCAGTTCCCTGCTCTTTAAGGGTCTTGTCCTTTATATGTCCTTTTGACTGTCCTTTAACCTGGGGTGCCTCTTCGCTGTTTTCGAGCATCGGATCGTATGAGACACGGGCGAGAGAACGAAGCCGGGCAGACTCGCTCACAGGAGCAAGCTTCGCAAGAGCTGCGAGCGTTGGGATCTCGTCGAAAGCCAGTCGGGGCTCTTCGTACCCTGCAACTTCAGCAAGGAGCGCGTGCGCTTCACGCGCTATGAGATCTGCATTCATAGGCGTAAGCCGGCCTCCCGAGCGCGCCATCGCGAGCATCCCTGAAAGGGTTAGCAGTTCGGTTGAAAGTGCTTCGCGGGAAGTTGTTG
Source organism: Minisyncoccota bacterium (assembly GCA_035438505.1). Classification (GTDB taxonomy): domain Bacteria; phylum Patescibacteriota; class Minisyncoccia; order Phycocordibacterales; family Phycocordibacteraceae; genus C7867-001. The sequence goes on along the minus strand of DAORIM010000014.1, from coordinate 15,285 downwards.
GAGGAAGCACCGCGGCATCGATAAGTCCGACCGCAATCCGGTCCATGCGCTCCTTGAGAGTAGGGGCGTCGGTGAACGCCGGCGCTATGAGATGGAGTGCTTTCGCGAGGCGCTCAGCCTTCTTATACAAGTACACCCGGCGAATGTCCTTTCCAAATACATTGGAGAATATGACTTTATCAAGGACAAAATCACTCATTTCGGCATCGTTTCGCGATGATCGTGGTGAGTTGGAATTTGTGTTTTGTCCTTTATCACTCATGAAGTCCTTTATGTCGTCAAGGTCAGTATATGTCCTTGATACCTGGTTCGCAACTGTCTTTATTTGAATGCTTCCTGGCAATGCGGCCTTATACCTAGCGATGTTAGAATGGCCTAATGGCTAAACGTAAAAGGAAGCAGAAGAATGCTGAGAACTATCGCGCACTCGCGAAGTGGACTACAGGAATCGTATTGATTGCCTTTGGTCTTATTTTTGCACTCGCATCGATTGGCCTTGCGGGTCTCGCAGGCTCGGCAATATTTGGATTTGGCTTCAGCGTTATTGGTGTTGCAAGCTTCCTGCTCCCAATCCTACTGATCGCTACCGGTCTTTCCATAATGCTTGAGCGCACGTTTGTGGCGCCTCTAACGGCCGTTGGTGTAGTGCTCATCATCATCGCTACGCTCACCTTCCTCGGCATTGTTACGGACGCCGCGGGGGGTGCCGCGGGCGCTGCACTTGGGGGTGCTGCCGCAGAGCTGTTTGGCATTGCCGGAGCATTCATCCTTTTAATAGCAGTGATCGCAATCGGGCTCATCGTTGCCACTGACGTCGTTGCTGTTCTCAATATGCTTAAGGGTGCAGCTGACTCCGTAACGCAAAAGATCGGCGACGTTAAGCTCGGACTTCCTGAGCGCAAGAAGCGTGAGGAGGAAGAAGACGAGGAGGAAGACGAGGAAGAGGCTGTTGAAGAAGATGAGGAGGAAGCTGCAGAAGCACCTGAAAAGGAACCGGTGGTCACCATGTTTAATCGAAATGAAGGATCGGCTGATGTCGCTATTCAGAACTTCGACGCAGAGTACGAAGCCCCTCCCCTTTCGCTTCTTGGCGAAGACAAGGGCAAGCCGGGTGTTGGAGACATTAAGGCCAATGCAAACATCATCAAGCGCACGTTCCAGAACTTCGGCATCTCGGTAGAGATGGATGAGGTGTCTGTAGGCCCTACCGTCACTCGGTACGCAATAAAGCCAGCAGAGGGAGTGCGCCTTCAAAAGATCGTCGGCCTCCAAACCAACCTTGAGCTCGCGCTCGCAGCACACCCGGTGCGCATCGAAGCGCCTATTCCCGGCAAGTCTCTCGTGGGAATCGAGGTTCCGAACGCAGCGAAAGCCATGGTTGGCCTTGGTGGCGTTATCGGCGCCCCAGAATGGTCCGCCTCAAAGAAGCCGCTTCTTGCTGCTGTTGGCCGCGATATCACCGGAACGCCGCAGTATGTGAACGTAGCAAAAATGCCGCACGGCCTTATCGCGGGTGCCACTGGCTCCGGAAAGTCTGTTGCCATCCACGCAGTTATCACTTCCCTCCTATATAGGAACGGTCCGAACCAGCTTCGCTTCATCATGATCGATCCGAAGCGCGTGGAGCTCACACTCTATAACGGCATCCCCCACCTCCTTACCCCGGTTATAACCGACCCTAAGAAAGCGATCTTTGCGCTTAAGTGGGCAGCGAAGGAAATGGATCGCCGTTACGGAATCCTTGAGGACAACCAGGTGCGTGATATCGAGAGCTACCACACCACCGTGCTTGAGCCAGCGCGAAAGCGAAAGAGTAAGGAGCTCCCTGACACGATGCCGTACATCGCCATTGTCGTGGACGAGCTCGCAGACATCATGCAGTCCTACCCGCGCGAACTTGAGGCTGCGATCGTGCGCCTCGCGCAGATGTCGCGCGCTGTGGGTATCCACCTTATCCTCTCGACCCAGCGTCCTTCCGTTAACGTTATTACCGGCCTCATCAAGGCAAACGTCCCTACTCGCCTCGCGCTTCAGGTGGCGAGCCAGATCGATTCTCGCACTATTCTCGACGCATCTGGTGCTGAGCTTCTTCTTGGTGCCGGCGACATGCTGTACCAGTCTGCAGATATGCAAAAGCCAGTTCGCCTCCAGACGGCATACATCAGCGAGCAGGAGGTAAAGAAGGTTGTGGCCTACATCAGGCAGCACAACGCTGGATCCCTCGGATCTCTTGATCTGGGTGGAGGCACGGGCGGCACCGGAGTGCATGAGGCAAACGACGCCATTATGATGGCCTCTGACGACGATGACGCGGATGACGACCTCTTCGGCGCTGCACGCGAAGCGGTTGAGGAAGCAGGTCGCGCATCCACCTCCTACCTTCAGCGAAAGCTTCGCATCGGGTATTCCCGCGCTGCGCGACTTATGGACCTGCTCGAGGAGCGCGGCGTCATCGGCCCCGCCGACGGCTCTCGCCCCCGAGAGATCCTTGCGCAGTCTGGAGGGTCAGGAGACGAAGACGATATCTAGACTATGCCAATCCGCACTACTGCCGCCCTATTCCTGCTCGTTCTTCTTGGGTACGGCGCGGTTGCTGCGTGGCCTATTCTCTCAGGCCCTTCTATCAGCCTTGCTACGCCAGCGGCGTATGAGGCGCTTCCCGGCGGGCTTGCGGTTGTTGAAGGCATCGCCCACCACACCGAAACCCTCTGGCTCGACGGCGCCCCGCTCCTTATGGACGAATCCGGGAGATTCAGCACTACCCTCACCCTTCCTTCAGGGGGCGCTATACTATCCTTAACGGCAACCGACCGGTTTGGGCGCGAAATAACCGAACGCCGCTCGCTATACGTTAATTAACCTTTCCTACCATGCCTGCAAAGAAGACTACAAAGAAAACCGCAAAGACTGTCTCCAAGGAGACTGATGTTGTTGAAAGTAGCGGAGACAGCAAGCAGCGCGCCATCGATCTCGCAATCAAGGAGATCCAGACCAAGTTCGGCGACGAGGCAATCATGGCGTATGGCGCAGGAAAGCCCGCGGCTATCGATTTCATTCCAACTGGTTCTCTTGGCCTTGATGCCGCACTCGGCATCGGAGGACTTCCCCGCGGCCGCATCATTGAGATCTTTGGTCCTGAGTCTTCGGGAAAGACCACGCTCGCACTCCATGTAGTTGCAGAGGCACAGAAGAAAGGCGGCGTCTGTGCATTCGTTGATGCTGAGCACGCGCTTGATCCTGAGTACGCACGCAAGATTGGCGTGAAGCTTCCCGAGCTTCTTATCTCGCAGCCAGACACAGGAGAGCAGGCTCTTGAAATCGTCGAGAGTCTCGTGCGCGCCAACTCCATCGACGTCATTGTCGTGGACTCAGTGGCTGCCCTCACCCCGAAAGACGAGATTGAGGGCGACATGGGCTCTGCCCAGATGGGTAAGCAGGCGCGTCTCATGAGCCAGGCACTTCGCAAGCTCACGGCCATCACCGCCAAGAGCAACACCATCATCATCTTCATCAACCAGATCCGCATGCAGATCGGCGTGATGTTTGGAAACCCCGAGACCACAACCGGCGGCAAAGCGCTCAAGTTCTACACATCCGTCCGCCTCGATATCCGCCGCATCGCCCAGATTAAGAAGGGTGAAGAAATCGTCGGAGGGCGTGTGCGCGTGAAGGTTGTTAAGAACAAGGTAGCTGCCCCCTTTAAGACAACCGAGTTTGATCTTCTCTACAACGAGGGCATCAGCCGCGAGGGTGAGATCATCGCGCTCGGGGAGAAGTACGACATCCTTCAGAAGTCTGGCTCGAGCTACAAGTATGGCGAGCAGGCGCTTGGTCGCGGCTATGACGCAACACGCACCTTCCTGAGGGAGAACAAGCCTATTGCAAACGAAATCCTTAAGCAGATTCGCCAGAAGCTCGCCCAGGACTAAACAAAAGGCCGGATACAATCCGGCCTTTTGTTATATATGTTCCCTACGCAAAGCGTAGTGTGGCTGAGAACGTGCGCAGCGCACTATGCATAAGCAAAGCGAACGCACCGATTGTTAGAAGAAACAGCACCTGTACTGAAAGATTGGTTCCCAGGAATGCCCCCGTGTAAAACGAGAGGACAGCAGGAATATCGCTAAGTGCCGGCATGTTCTCAAAAACCTTTGCCACCCACACTTGCTTCCCAACTCCCCAGAGCGAAAGCACGAGTACGAGCGCAGCAGAAAGCGGCAGCGCAAATAAGCGCATTTTGTGTATCGCGTACACGCGCTGCATAACGATAGTCTGTGTCGACTTAGTCATAGGGAGTAGCATTCTGTTCTAGTGCGTCTTTTAATAATTTCTTGGCGCGGTGCACCCGGGTCTTTATTGCAGGAACGGTGCTTCCTTCGCTTTCGGCAATCTCCTCCTGCGTCTTCCCCTCAAGGAACTGAAGTGAAAGGACGCGGCGCGCGTGCTCAGGAAGCTTTACAAGCGCCATCATAACCTCGTTTTCAATCGTTAAACTCTCCAGAAACGTTCCTTCCTCAGGAATCCGCTCGTAAACTTCAGGGTCGAGATCAACTGTGCGCGCGTTTCGGCTTTTAAGCTTCTGGTACCGCGTAAACGCGAGGCGGGTAAGGATCATGTAGCCCCACGAAGAGAACGCCGCCCCATCCTGAGCCTGATACTTGTCTGCGTAGAGGTATATACGGGTAAACGCATCCTGCACAACCTCCTCGGCGTCTTCGGGGCTTCTGAGGATAGTTCGTGCTTTCCGGAGGAACGGTGCCTCGTATCGAGAGACCAGAATCGCAAAGAGTTCGGGCTTCTTTTTAGACGCGCGAAGAAGGGCTTCGTCTGAGAGTGCTGCCGGGTCGGTTGATTCCCCCATGGTGTCCTGTATCATACCCCCTATCCGGGAGCCCGGCATTTCTTATAACGCTCTATAGCGCCCCTTCGTTACATTTCCTATGGCAATCCTTTCCTATAACGAGATCGTGCAAAAGAAGATCATTGAATACAACAACGATCCCTACCTCGTGCTTTCCTCGCACGTATTCCGCATGCAGCAGCGAAAACCCGTAAATCAGACGAAGCTGAAGCATTTAATCTCAGGGAAAGTGCTCGAAATCTCCTTCCACCAGAGCGAGACTGTGCCCGAAGCTGATATCGGAAAGATGGAGGCAACCTACCTCTACACCAACCGTGGAGAGTCTTGGTTCGCTGAAGTAGGAAACGCAAAGAACCGCTTTGCATTCCCTGAAGAGGTGGTACGGGAAAAGGTGCGCTGGCTTGTGCAGAACTCTCCGGTAGAAGTACTGCTCTACAAGGACAACCCGATGACGATCGATATTCCAATCAAGATTGACCTGAAGGTTATCGATGCTCCCCCTGCCGTTAAGGGCGACACCGCAACAGGCGGGAACAAGCAGGTAAAGCTCGAGTCGGGCGCAACCGTTAACACTCCCCTATTTATCAACGAAGGCGACATTCTCCGCATCAATACAGAGACAGGAGAATACACTGAGCGAGTTGAGAAGGCGTAAATAAAAGATTTAAGCCCCCGCGTGTGCGGGGGCTTTGCGCTTTCTGCGCGAATCTCAGAATTTAGTAGTCGTACGACGTCTGATAGACACCTTCAACCGGGTATTCGAACACGGGAGGTGCGTTATCGACGTGCATTTGCCGGACCGCTGCCTCAGCAACGACGACTCCGGCAGCAACGATGACACTGCCACCGATGGCCGCAACACAATACTGGACATATTTATTCGAGAACATGTAGAACCTTTGGCAAGAACAAGAAATGCGACGCCCCAATGCGTCGCTTCTCTATATAACCATGGAGCGCCCTTAATCTCAACTACATACAGAAAGGGACGGTCGGAGCGTACTGCTCCTCCCGTCCCCAGGTACTCGAAAGCGAGACGCTCGCCATGTAGACCAGTCCTCCGTCTTCCAGTTGCAGTTCCCGAAGTTCGTACCGATCCTCCGAGAAGTAGTCGGTGTAGACCGTTGCTCGGCGAAGGAGCGCGTCTTCCGGAAGTGTGGGGATCGGTTCGCACCTGTCCCCTTCTACCAGGATGTATTGCATGCGGTCCGGCGTTACCGCGTACGCAGTGTGGTCGATCCCGACGGGCACACGAACGAGAAGCGTGGAAACAGTCGCCGCACTCACGCGCCACCCCTCGATGCATTCGGCCGCAACGAGCGCTGGATCAAGAGGTCGTTGCGGACCTTCCTGATTCACCACCGTCGGCGGATTCGCATCCGTGTCTTGTGCTGTGCTTTGGGCACAGCCCACTACAGCGAACGCAAGAAGCGTCGCAATTACTAGCCTCATGGTAGCCTCCCCAATATTCCCTGGACAATTCCAGGTCTCCCACGGGTAAGCATATGCCTCGCGCCCCAAAGCACAAGACCCGCCTTTTGGGCGGGTCTTGTGCTTACTTTCGCGCCTATTAGGCAGCGAGGTATGGGAGAAGCGCCATGTAGCGCGCGCGCTTGATAGCGAGCGCAACTGCACGCTGGCGACTTGCCTCTACGCCGGTGCGCTTCTTAGCAAGAATCTTCGCGTGTGGATTCATGAACTGGCGAAGGTACTGTACGTCCTTGTAGTCCACGAACTTCTTTGCGACGATCTCTTCACGTTCTGTCTGCTGTGCCATGATGATGTGTTAACGGTTGAAAACTAAAATGGAATATCTTCAGGATTGATTTCCTCGTCCGGGTACTGGATGTCTGCGCCCATATCGGCTGGTGCCTGCTGTTGAGGCGCTGCTCCACCGTCGGTATCGCGCGCTGGGGCGCTGTATCCGCCACGACCCTCTCCTGAGGCCTGAGGGCCGAACTGGAACGTATCAACGACGATTTCTGTACGGTACTGCTTCACACCGTCTTTGTCCCACGAGCGAGTCTGGATGCGACCTTCGATGAAGATAGGACGTCCCTTTTTGAGGTACTGGCCCATAACTTCTGCGGTGCGTCCGAACGCGACGATGTTGTGGAACTCGGTTTGCTCCTGCTGCGCACCCTCCTTGTTCTTGAAGGTACGGTTCGTTGCAATGCCGAATGATGCTACTTGCTGGCCGCTCGGAAGCGCCTTAACCTCAGGATCGCGGGTGAGGTTCCCGTAGAGAAGGACTTTGTTGAGGTACATATACCTTGAGTATACCCCCTACGCACCTGCCTCTTTGAGCGCTGCGTCGAGTTCGATATCTGATACCTCTTCTTCTGCAGGGCGCTCCTCGTTGAGCTTTGCGTACATCTCGTGCATCTCAGCTGCGTGCTGTGCAGCGTCCTTTGAGGTGCGCAGGTCGATGAAGCGGATAACACGCCCCTCTGCCTGTACGGTCTCAAGAAGTGCGTCATGTGCCGCGCTCTCTGCCTCGTATGCGAACCACGCAAAGTACGCAGTGTCGAAGTCGCGACGGCCGCCTCCCTGAATCTTACGGGAAATGGTGTACGCGAGTGGAATCTTAAGAGGTTCGCCCTCGGCGACGATCGTTCCTGCCTTCTCGCGAAGGGCCTGGTACGTCTTCTTAACCTCTTCCTGTGGCAGTTCAGGATCGATGTGGAAGCCAAGCTCGTAAATACGGGTTTCGTTATTACCCGATTCGAGCTCTAGCTCGGTGCTGCCTGCACCGTGTTCGATTTCTGTATTCATAACTCCGTGACTGTACCACGCAATAGATAGCCCAGCAAATGGGCCCTATTTATCGATTTTGAAGAGCGTCTGGGCGTTTGTAAGCACCGCTTCGCGCACTGCCTCTTCACTCTCCTGCCGGATCTGGGCAATAGCCTCGACAACGTCGATAACTGAGGTTGGGTCGTTGCGCTTGCCCCGTATGCGGACGGGCGCAATATAAGGGGCGTCAGTCTCCGTGATAATGCTTGAAAGCGGTATGTAGCGCACAACCTCGTCATAATCTCGGGCAAAGGTAAGGACTGCAGTAAACGAGAGCGTAAACCCAAGCTCTAAGAAATCCTTGGCTTCTTCGGTTCCGCCAACGAAGAAGTGAATGTCTCCACGAAGACGGTCTCCGTATTCGCTCTTGTGGGCGCGCAGGATATCGATCATATCGCGATACGAATCCTGTGTTCCCTTGCTCGGACGCGAATGTATCATCATCGGCTTGTCCGCCTCTGCAGCGAGCGCTATGTGCCGCTCAAAGATTTTGCGCTGCTCTCCCTTTGATTGCTCTAGATCCTGGGGACGAAAGTTATCCAGTCCGCATTCCCCTACTGCAACCACTTTCGGATGCCGCAGAATTGCCCGGAACGATTCTTCGTCAAACTGTTCGTCGAGCACGTAGTTCGGATGCAGTCCTGCTGCTGCGTAAAAACCTGGGAGGTTTTGCACTAAGGAAAGCGCCTTTACTGATGAATCGAGATCGACTCCAACAACAAGCCCGCCGACCTCTTTGTCGCGCATGCTTTGTAGCACCGCATCGCGGTCCTGGTCGTAGGGATCAAACTGGACGTGGCAATGCGCGTCGAAATACTTCATGGGCTATGGAAGCCGCGGGAATAGATTCTCCGGCTTCTTGTTCTCTAAGACTGCGGTCTTTATGAGCGCGCTTGTTACGGGCATTACTGGATTCAGTAGTCTTCCAATTTGATAAAGCTCTACAACAAGCTCCCGGATTATGGTCTTTCCTGCTTCTGCGTCTGTTTTTACGAGCTTGAAAGGTTCTTCGCGCGTTATGCGCTCGTCTGCCGCTTGAATTCGTTCCCAAACAGTATCTACCGCTCGACTAAACTCAAACGCTTCGAATGCGCTCCAGTATTCCTTTGGAAACTCCATGCTTTCGGGCTTTTCTATAGGCGCATCCAAATGCGTTTCAGCAAGCTTCATAACGCGCGCGACAAGATTGCCGAGCCCGTTTACTAAGTTCGCTGTATACCACTCGTCCATCCGCTCCCAGGTAACATCGGTGTCTTCGCTCGGATGCACGTGGCGCAGAAGAATGTAGCGCGCCGCATCGGTGCCGTACTTCTCAACGACGTCGTACGGGCTGATGACATTCCCGAGAGATTTGCTCATGCGCTGCCCACCTGAGTTGATGAAGCCGTGATAGAACACTGTATCCGTGTTCTCAATCTTTGCAGACATGAGCATTGCCTGCCACATAAGGGACTGAAAGCGTACTTGGTCCTTCCCCGCTATCTGTACTGTAAGGCTGTCCTGCCAGAAGTGATTGAAGTTCTGAGTGTTCTCCGGCCACCCGAGCGAAGAGATATAGCTCGTCAGCGCGTCGAACCACACATACATAACCTGTGTGTCGTCTCCCGGAACAGGAACACCCCACGAAAGCTTCTCTGCCTGACGTGATATGGAGAAGTCCTCGAGCCCCCCTTTAACAAACGCTGTTGCTTCTTCTCGCCGCCAATCTGGAACAACAGAGCTAGCACGAGCAAGGTACTCAAGGAGCGCATCCTGGTACTTTGAAAACCTGAAGAAATAATTCTCTTCCGTCATTTCGCGAAGTGGTGTAGAGGGGTGCAGCGGACACGCCCCGTTCTCTATCTCGCGCTCCGTCTTATACGCCTCACAGCCAACGCAGTACAGACCGGTGTAGCTCTTTTTATATATATCTCCTGCGGCATCGCACCTTCGCCACATCTCTTCAGCGGCGCGCATGTGCCGCTCGTCAGTTGTGCGAATGAATCCGTCCGTACTGAGGTTGAGGATTGTCTTGAGCTTCTCCACCTCATGCGCGTAGTGCTTCACGTACTCGTGTACGTCCTGATTATTCTTTTGTGCAGCCTCAAATATTTTCTGTCCGTGCTCGTCTGTGCCGGTTGAGAAGAACACCTCCTCTCCCGCAAGACGCCAGGAACGTGCCAGCGCGTCCGCTTGAATGATCTCGAGCGCAAAGCCGATATGCGGATCGGCGTTTACGTATGGAAGCGTCGTGGTTATGTAGCGTGCCATAGGCGTTATGCCTTGGCGGCAGCTTTAAGGCGCTTGTTGCGCTCCACGTCCGTCAGAAACTCTCGCAGCGCAGCCGCAAGCGGAATGGAGAGCAGCACACCGAGGAATCCAGCAAGACTACCACCTACGAGAAGCGCGAGAATAACGAGAAGCGGCGGAATACCAACTACCTTGTTAACAACCAGCGGATACAGCAAGTTGCCCTCGAACTGGTTGATGATGAGGAAGAGTCCCGCCACGATAAGCGCGAGCGTGATGCCGCCTGAGGTAAAGGCGATGATCGTAGCGAATACGCCTGCGATAAGGGAGCCGAATACCGGCACGAGATTCATAACTGCAGCTACAACTGCAAGGAGCAGCGCGTACGGCACGCCGAGGATAAGAAGTCCAAGGTATGTGATGGTTCCGGATATGAGCGAAAGCAGAAGCTGGCCCTGCATCCACTGCCCTATCTTGCGCTGTGCTCGCTGCCAGAGACCAACCGAGTACTGCTCATGCTTTGCGGGAGATACGAGACGGATGAAGTCCTCAACGCCCGTAGATTGCACAGCGAAGTAGAACGAAAGCACAACAACGAGGAAGAGTGAGAAGATGCCGCCGAAGAACGTTGAGATAACGCGCAGTACGCCTCCTGAGGTTTCGTCGAACGCGGACTGGAACGCGAGCAGCGTATCGAAGATCGACTGCGACTCGCCACCCGTTGCTGTGCGTGCGGTCTCCGCAATGCCCGTAAAGGAAGACGGAAGATTGAGCGTATCGAGATATTGCGGCGCAGACGACAGGAAGCTTTGTGCCTCATACAGAATCGGCGGGATGAAAGCGTATACGATGCCGAAGAGTGCGCCGAACACCACGACGTACATAACCGTTACCGCAACAATGCGGTGAATGCGCCTGCGGGTGAAGAACGTAACGCCAGGCTCGATAGCAGAGGCTATAACAATGGCCGTAAGCACGAGAAGTGCGATATCCCGGAGGTGCCAGAGCGCAAATGCTGCGGCTCCGATGAGGAGCGCCATGATCATGGTTCCCGGGGTAATCGTAATAGAGAAGTTCTTATCCATAGGAGAAATGGTACCACAACAAGGAAAAGCGGCAGCCCAGGGTCATGGCTGCCGCTCTATAGTCTCGAAGATCGCTCCATGTCTCTCGCAACCACCGGTGCGTTCGGCGAGGGAGCGAAGGATATACGGGCGAGGCCGCGCAGGACAAACGATTATTATGTGGCTATTCGCTATCGCCTGCGCTCTGAGGGTCTCAATGGAAGGAACCTCGTCGGCGAGCAGAAGCAGCGGCGTCGACACGGGAGTTGCTGTTCCTGAGCGCAGGTATTCCTGCGTCTCGTATACCCAGACTTCGTGTAGTTCGGTCTGCTCGGATTCCCCGAGAAAAGCCGCAATGAGCGGCAGCAGAATCGGGTGCATGCGCGGTCTCCTCTTTGCTGCAACGTCCACTGACGAGCATGCGCTTAAACCCAAGCAGGGTCAAGCAAGAGAAGCACGAAGGCGCTCAGCCGCTTCTTCGATAGTAAGGCGCTCCTGCTCACCAGTATCCCTGTGTCGAAGCGTAACCGTATCTTTGAGGTCTGGCGTTTCGCCAAGCGTATCGAAATCGATTGTGATGCAGAACGGCGTTCCGATCTCATCCTGGCGGCGGTACCGCTTGCCGATGTTACCGTTATCGTCCCACGCAATCGCCGGATGCACTGATTTTAGAAATGCACGAACCTCCTTCGCTTTCTCAACAAGCTCAGGCTTGTTCTTAAGAAGCGGCGAGACCATAGCCTTGATAGGCGCAACCTTTGGATTAAGACGCAGCATGGTGCGCACTTCCCCGCCAAGTTCGTCTTCGTCATACGCAGACGCGAGCACTGCAAGAAGAGTACGCTCAACGCCCAGAGACGGCTCAATGACGTGCGGTACAATTTTCTCCTTACGCTCTTCGTCGAGATACGTGAGCGGTACGCCGGAGTATTCGCCGTGTCGCGAGAGGTCGTAGTCCGTGCGGTACGCAAGTCCCCATAGCTCTTTCGTGCCTGTTGGGAACTCGAATTCAAAATCTATGGTTCGCTCGCTGTAGTGCGCGCGATCCCTGTCGCCGATTTCCTTTTCGTGCAGCTTTTCAAGCGGCAACCCGATTTCCTGCGCATACGCGCGCATAACAGTGAGCCACTCTTCGAACGCTTGCTGCCACTCATCGGGACGAACAAAATACTCAACTTCAAGCTGCTCAAGCTCGCGAAGACGGAATACGAACTCGCGCGGAGCTATTTCGTTTCTAAACGCCTTTCCAATCTGTCCCATGCCAAACGGAAGCTTTGGATGGTATGCATCAATGATGTTCTTAAAATTAACGAACATTCCCTGCGCCGTTTCTCCGCGCAGATACGCGAGTGTTGAAGAATCCTTCGAAGCACCCATCGTTACGGGGAACAGCAAGTTAAACGTCATAGGCTGCGCGTATGCGTTCCCCGCAGGCGTCTTCAGGTTCTTTTCCTTAAGCGCTTCCCACATGTCTTCAAGGCTCATGCCTGCCGGATCTACCCCCACTCCTTCGAGTACATGATCAAGGCGAAATCGCTCGCCAGTTTTTTCGTCCGTAACCAAGGGATCGCTGAAGGTCTCGGTGTGTCCAGACGCTTCCCAAACACGCGCGGGCATAATGAGCGACGCATCAACGCCGTACATATCATCACGATCCTCCACAAAGCGCTTCCACCACAGCGCCTTGAGGTTATTCTTTAGCGCCACACCCAGAGGTCCGTAATCAAAGGTGCCGGCAAGACCTCCGTAGATTTCAGAGCCCGGGAATATAAATCCGCGGCGCTTCGCGAGGGAGACAATCTGTTCAAGAGTTACAGCCATATGAAAATACTAGCGCACTATACCGCTTCCGGAGCTCGACGTATCCGTCGTAATATCTGCGCCACGCGCTGAAAGCTCTCGCTCTGCAAACTTGTCGAATCCGGTAACTGCGGGAGAGGTCATAAGTATAGGACTTGTACCGCGCTGGGATGCGCTTGGCAACATAACCACTTCAACAGTAGCGCTGCGCACCGCCCCACTGAAGCCCGCACCTATCGCTACCTCTCCCGCGCGCCACGTAAGGATGCGGCTCGTTTCGTTGTAGGTAATGTTGGGGTCTGAGGAGCCAACATAGCGGACATACACCGGAAGCGTTGTTGTGAGCACCGTATCGGCTACTGTGTTTACCGTGTTCGTAAGAGACAGTGTTACTGCGTATGTGGACTCTTGGTCTGCCACAGGAGGAACGGGGCCCGCGCGATGCGTCGTGCGTCCGGAAACCCCGAGCGAACTTGCTACTTTGATTGTTCGCACGATTACCGAAGGAATGCTTTCTGGAACGTTGGACTGCCCCACCCGTCGAGCGGCAACCGATACGGTAGCTGTGACAGTTGGATTGCGCGTGCCAATAAGTGCCGCCGCAGGTTTTGTACGGAACGAGAACGTGCCGCTTCCGTCTGCGCCAGGACCTAGCCGTGCGAGTCCTGAATCATTCTCGCGCGAATAGAGAATTGTTGAGTCCGACGAGCGGAAATATCCTCCATAGGCCCCAATGGAAGAAGGTTCGAGTGCAGAGCCTTCAATCTTTACGAGCACTTGCCCATCGAGGATTGGTTCTGAAAGCGTGTTTACCCACGAGATAAGTCCCTGGACCGGCACGCCTGCTTCAATAACCGGAGACGAATTCGTCTCACGATTCAAAGAAAGGGTTGCGGCAAGAAACGGCTTTGCAAGCGTAACCGGCACAATCGCCGTTGCGTACGACACTGAAAGCAGATTTTGGTTTCCGGAAATGCTCGTTCCTGCCGAGAATCTAAAGACCCGCTCTTCATCATTTTCCCCAGAAAGCGTGCCTGTGACCGTAACAGTGCGCTCTTCTCCTGGAGCAAGCGTGCCTATGGCGAATGCAGGTCCGTCGCCGCGCGGCGAGAATCCAAACGGGTACTGTGCAAGAACAAGGACATTATCGATAGGTTCCTTTGCGTTGGACTTAACCGTTACAGCGAACGTAACGGGCTGCCCAACTGCTACTTCCGAAACTGCCTCTGCACGAATTGAAAGCGGGGACGAAGTAACAACCATTTCGCACTCTGCCTTCTTAACAAATGTGGCGTTCGAGCCTTCAACTCGATACTCGAACGTAAACGGCACGAAGATAGTTTCGTTCTCAGCTCCAAACAGTACAACGCGTATTGAGCGCGTACCCGTCTCTCCCGAAGGAATATCTCCCACGGTGTCTTCGTAGTGCGCAAAGGTTTGCTCGCTATTGTCTGCTGAGCGGGCGGTGTCTGGAAACTCTGCTGCGAGCGTTGTTGCCGTAACCGTAACCGGATTTCTGTTTTGTATAGAAACAAGAAACTCAACCTGATCTCCGCTTGCAATCGTAGACGGACAGTCTGGTGTTAGAGAAATACGTTCGTTCGAAATAGACCTTCCGCCAAAGACGAGGAAATACGCGGCCGCGGCAAGCGCGATAACGAAAAACAGTATTGCAGCACCTAAAAAGATCGCGGTCCACGCAACTCGCGGTTTCTTTGGTGGCTTAGGAGTCTCCGGGGTCCATCCCTCCTTAGAAAGCGCCTCTTGTGGCACGCTCTGGGGAAGCGTGGGCGCCGGGAACTGCTCGGGTGCCTGCGGCGCATACAAGCGCTGGCGCAGTCGCTCAAGAGTGCTGGTGTCGTCGGGACCGTTTGGGGGCATTACGCAAAAGTATACCAGCCTTGCTAGAGTCCTGACGCGGAGATGCCGTGGTTTACCCGCGTCACAAGCGCACGTCGGTCCTCAGCAGACAGCGGCGCATACGTACTGTCCTCAGGAACCGCTCCCGCATCAAGTCCAAGCACCGCAAGAATGCGCAGCGCGGTGAGGATTTCTGCGGTGTCCTGTTCTTCTTCAGTAAGGCGCGTGAGGTCTTCAAGAAACTGGGAGAATAGCGGGAACAGAAACACGTCATTCAATTCCCCGTGCACCAGACGTATTAAAAGTCCGTTGACCCGTCCCGCGCGTACCCGCGCGCTTCTAGAAAGATTGCGGAACCAGCTTTCTCCCTGCAGCGCGCCCGAAAGCCGCCATCCTTCTTTTCCGCGCACCAAAGTAACCTCACACGCATCAAATGTTTGGAGGGCGTGCGCGAGCTTCGCGCCAGGTTTTCGCAACCCTTCTGCGCGCGCCCGGACTATGCCGAACTCTTCGGTTAGAAGCGTAACGAGTGCAGCTGATTCTGCCAGCGGATGCCGCGCAAGCACAATCGCTTGTGTAGCGTACTTATGCCGCATCGCGCGTGAGCGAGAAGCGGACAGGGCCTGTCGACAGTTCCGCGACGTGTGCGCCGTCCTCTCGCTTCTCTACGGTCGC
>DAORIM010000013.1:0-19780 GCA_035438505.1 Minisyncoccota bacterium | reverse complement strand
CAATTTCTGCAATACCGTCTCCGGTTGCTCGAACGATGCCTGTTTCTGCTTTGCTTCCCTCGCGTGCTGCTCCCGGAAGAGCGGCAATCTCGGACTCGATGCGCTTTATGATGCTTTCCATACCCTAGTTCGTAATTTTTTGATAAAGGTCTACTAATGCCTGCTTTGCGGAACGGTCTACGAGCGTGCTGCCGCTGCGTGCGCGCCAGCCTTTGATAAGGCTCGGATTCACCGTAACCGCTCCCGGAGTAAGTCCAAGCGCGGACGCGGCGCTGATCGCACCCGCCTTCTCTGCTTCGCTCGCAACCTCAAGCGAAGGTGCGCTCGCGCTTCTATACGCCTGGAGCGCTTTGAGTTCGCTCAGCACGCCAGGAAGAATCTTCATGCGGCCCTCTTCTTTGAGGTGCTTCATAAAGCCGTCTACCAGAGCCACCTCATCGGTGCCTCGAGCAAGACTATTGGCTAATGCGAGTGCGTACTCTTTTTCCATGCTTATTTTGCTTCGCGAAGCACTTTCTCTGCAGCAAGCACGGCGAGGCGAGCAACTTCCTTCTCGCTATCGCGCAGTGCCTTGGCTGCAGTTTCTGCTGCACGTGCTTCTGCGTCTGCTGCAACTTGTGCTGCGCGTGCTTCTGCGTCTTTCATGATGCGCGCCTTCTCCGTGCCTGCGAGATCGCGAGCGCCGGCGACGATAGTTTCTGCTTCTGTCTCTGCGCCCTTTACAACCTTAGCGGCGTCTTCGTCTGCAGTTGCTGCCTTCTGGCTTGCGATCTCTGCGTCTTCGATTCCCTGCGCAATCTTTGCACGGCGGTCGTCGAGCGTCTTCATAACTGGCTTGTAGAGAAGCCAGGTGAGCGCAACGAAGAGCACGCCGAAGTTAACCAGCTGCGCGAGAAGCAGCTTCCAGTCGATGCCGAAGGCGTTGAGGAGTGATTCCATAGCGCAGCCAGTAATCTACTATCCGACGAAGCGGATGATGAATGCAACGACGAGCGCAAGAATACCGAGCGCCTCAGCGAACACGATTGCAAGAATCATGTTCGAGACAACCTTGCCGGATGCCTCAGGATTGCGGCCGATAGCCTCCATTGCCTTGCCGCCGATCATACCGATACCGATAGCCGGTCCAAGGACGCCGAGTCCTGCAGCGATTGCCATAGCAAAGAGCTGTGCTGTTTCAATTTCCATAATCTAAGTGTGTATACGTGTATTTGTAATCTGCTCCATCCCGGAGCCGCATGGAAACACGGCGCTAGTGCGCCTCGTTCCCGTGCGGTTCCATGATCGAAAGCTTGATGAAGAACAGCGTCAACATTGCGAACACTACTGCCTGAATGAATCCGACGAAGACCTCGAAGGCCATCAGCGGAACCGGCAGCAGGTACGCAACGAAGAAACCAACCACAACAAGCATCACCTCTCCCGCAAACACGTTTCCGAAAAGACGGAACGAGAAAGAGATGAGGCGACCAATGTTCGACACGAGTTCAATCAATCCTACCGCGAAATCGATCGGCGAGTTGAAATTGATGTATTTGCCCGCGTACTTGAAGAACCCGAGTATAACCACGCCCGAGACCTCAATGACGACGAACGCGATTATCGCGAGCGCGAGCGTCATATTAAGGTCTGCCGCCGGCGCGCGCAGAAGCGGCACGGACGTGCCCATGTGCTCTACGAGGATCGAACCCACGCCCGGAAGGAACGCGAGTTCGTTCGCAAGCAGCACGAAGAGGAAGATCGTCATGATGAGCGGGAAGAACTTGCGCGCAAGCCGCTCGCTCTCCAGCGTCTCTGCCATATAGTTGAGTACGCCCTCGAAGAGCATTTCAACGCCCGCCTGGAGCTTGCCGGGGATCATCGCAAGCTTTGCGCGGACTGCGTACGCAAACGCAAGAAGAAGGACGGTTGTGATAACCGTCATGATGAGCGAATTCGTAACAGGGAAGCCAAGTACGTTGAAAACCTCCTCCGCTTTAAGGACAACGTGAATGCCCGAGCCGTGCTCGGCTGCTTCCCCGCCATGCTCCGCAGCCTCCGTTGCCGCACGGGCAACCGGAGTGCTTAGGAATGCATTGAAAAAAGACCCTATCTGGGCCAGTACCCCTGTCATGCGGACAGTGTAACAGAGGCTTACTCCATAGACAAAAGGGAGAGAGCGTCCGGACTTCTTCGTCCGGACACCCTATCTAGTTCGCTTTCCTGGCCTTATCGACCGGGAGTAGCGAGGTATTCAAACCACCAGCAGATTCCGAAGAAAGTGACGACTCCGGCAACGACAGCCGCAATCAGGCTTCCCGTTGCCAAGCCGACAACTCCGGCGACGGCGATAGATCCTGCGACGACGGTCCAGATGCCGCCAGGCGCAGGCTTTGCAGAATCGATCATGTTCGTGCCCTCCCGTGCACAATGTCGAACTCTGGGCTCAAGGATAGGACTTTGCGTCTATTTGTAAAGCCTTAGGGAGTTTACTTCCCTCCCTTCAAGGCTTCGAGGTCCGCGAGGACTCGTGCAACGTCGCGGGTAAGCTGCTCAAGCGTTTCTGCCTTCGTTGGCTTCTTGCCCTTTGGCTTCGCTGGCTTATCGTCGTCGTCTTCCTCGCTCAACTCCTCGACGTCTTCCTGAATCTCTTCGATGTCTTCGGAAATCTCTTCAAGATCCTCTTGAATGTCTTCCATGTCCTCGCCGAGCTCTTCAACGTCTTCCTGAATCTCGTCGAGATCTTCCTCAACCTCGCGGAGACTCTCGGTGTGCTTGTTGACCGTTATCTGGATGAAAATAGCGAGATAGATCGCTTCGAGCGATAGGATAGTTGTAAGGACAAGGAGCATAAGCTCCCACGTCAGGATGCCGAAGACCGCAAGAAGAAAGAACGCAGCGAACGCAGCGCTGTGCACGAGGAGCGAAGGAACCGATCCTACGGTTGCGACAATGCGCTCAACAACATTTGGTACATAGACTTTTCGGGCACGCATTACTCTGACCGTAGCACTTGCGAGTCCGGACTGTCGAGGAGCAACTGTGTTTAACGCCGTTTTGTTTATGGCAATTCCCCGCTACAATATGCGCACATGGCCACTCTTCCAAAGCGACCGCTTATGCCGCATCGCTTTCCTACGGTTGCAAAGCGACGCAACAAGTCTATAGACGTGCGCGGCGCGGCATCCGGCATCTTTGCGCTTCTTTTGGTTGGGTTCGCGTTGCTGTCTCTGCCGAATATGCTTCAGAACGAAATTCTCGTTGCAGCAGAAGAGCCAGCAAAGCCTCCGTTCCCCGTTACGGTTGATCCTATAAATGAGACTATCTCAGAGAGCGCTGAAGTTGATGCGCTCTTTGGCGAAACGAGCGAGACGCTTGAAGCGGCTGCGTCTGTTGCAGGAAGCGCCGTTGCATGGCTTGCGAACCTTGTAACCGAGATTCCTGGCTACAGCCAGATCGCCGGAAGCGATATTGCGTTCGTTGATATTAAGTCCGGGTATCGCCAAGAAGAAGTAGCGCGCGCATTCGGCCTTGCACTTGGCTGGACCAAAGCGGAACAGACCGTATTCCTTGAGCAGCTCCAGAATTCAGACCCCATGCTTGCTGAAGGCGAAGCAGTGCCCGGCATATATATGGTTAGCTCTGCGGCGAACGCCTCATACGTCCAGGAACTCTTGAGCGACCGGTTTGAGCGCGATGTAGCGTCTCGCTATAGCGAAGACTCTGAGCGCGTTCTTCCTCTTGAAGACGTTCTTACTATCGCCTCCATGCTCCAGCGCGAGACCCGTGATCCGTCTGAGATGCGTCTTATCTCCGGCATTATTTGGAACCGCCTATGGTCCGGTATGAATCTGCAGATTGATTCAACGCTGCAGTATGCAAAGGCTACAAAGGGCGGCACGAAGTCGTGGTGGCCAGTACCAATTCCAGACGACAAGTACATAAAGTCTGAATACAACACGTACCAGAACAAGGGACTTCCCCCAGGACCAATCGCGAGCCCTTCTACGGAAGCTATCCTAGCGGCACTTAACCCGAAGAAGACCGACTGTATCTTCTACTTCCATGATCGCCGAGGCGGCATGCATTGCTCGCCTGATTACGAAGGCCACGTAAAGATGCTCCGCAAGTATTACGGGCAAGGGAAATAGAAAAAGCGCTCCATATCGGAGCGCTTTTTCTAATTGAGGAAGAGGATTCCTGCGTTAAGCGTCGTTGCGTAGAGCACCCACAGAAGGTACGGAACCATGAGCCAGGTTGCCGCGTGTGAATGGCGCCAGTACAAGCGCATAAGAAGCGCAATGAGCCCGATCATAAGCACGATGACAATGAGTGCGAGCAGTACTTCGTGCAACGCAAAGAATGCGATAGACCAGAACGTATTAACCACGAGGTGCGCAAGGAAGAGCCAGAGCACGAGCCACTTCCCGAGCTTCTTTGAGCGGTATACGAGGTATGCCGCAGTACCCATAAGCACGTAGAGTACGGTCCACACAGGACCAAATACCCAGTTCGGAGGATTCCAAGAGGGCTTCACGAGGCCAGCGTACCAAGTTGGAATCTCGCTCATGGTAAACACAGAGCCTATCCATCCCGCAGCAAGCGAGACGAGGATGAAGAACGCAAGGGCGAAGAAAGAGCCGAAACGCATACTAGTAGCCGAGGAAACGCGTAGCAATGAAGTACGTTGCTACCGAAGTAACGGCGGTTACAACCACACCCCACAGAAGATCAACGAAGGTAAGTGGTAGCGGCCAGTCCGTAATAGTCGCCAGGTTCGTAAAGTCATACGCAGCGTATGCAGCAAGACCAAGGAAGGCACCTGCAAGTAGTGCGTGCATGATTGATTTTGCCGTAATGGCTGGCGTAAGCACGAAGAATGCTACGGCAAGCGCATAGATAATATAGAACGCGATGGCAGCAGGCCATACCACGTCCTGTCTGAGCATAGAGCCAAGCTGCGCGCGATAGAACCCGCTTCCAATTACCCCGATCCACAGAAGATCGAGAACGAGCATGATAGGAAAGGCGATGCCTGCGAGGGTAAGGGTTTGCATATACCTATAGTATATACCGCTTAATACGTGGAAGTTTTATGAACTGTTGAATTTATGCGTGGTGGTATTTCCCGCCGCTCCGTATGGACCACGCTCTATACAGCTGCTCTATAAGAATGAGGCGCACTATCATGTGTGGAAATACCATTGCAGACAGGCGCAGCGTCTTGTTCGCGCGCGCGAGTACTCCTTCAGATACCCCAAATGCCCCGCCAATAACAAATACGAGCCGCTTCGTTCCTCCCGAGAGCTGTTCGTCCAGAAGTGCTGCGAGCCCGGGACTGTCGCAGTCTTTGCCTCGCTCATCAAGCAAGATTACGTAGTCTTCGGGCTTAATGAGTTTAAGTATCGACTCTCCTTCTGACTCCTTTGTTCCAATAGATGGAAACATCCACTCAACCGGGAGTGCGCTACGCAAACGCGTTTCGTATTCACCTATAGCATCGCGAAGCTCAGGAGTATGCGCTTTGCCGGGAGAGATGATTAAAATTCTCATATTTTACTTTGGGTAGGCATACTATAAAAACTAAAGCACATGGGAAAGAACTGTTTAGAGGCTTTTAATTTTATTAAGAATTTAAAAGTTTGATATTAAGGTCATTAAGATTCAGTACTCTTTCCATTTCTGCTGCAAGCTTAGTCCCCGTGGTTCTTGCGTTCTCGCCTTCCGGCATGAACTCAAGGGTTCTTACACTGATTCTCCTTTGAGCTTCCATTAAAATACTTTGCAGATTATTTATCTTTACAAAGGGATAGTCGGCAGCGATAGACGCCTCTATTTCGCTTAGTGGTCTTGTAAAATCATCCGATAAACGATGAATTGTGACCTTCCTGTAGTCATTGAATTCTTTTAAGGGAACGAACACTGCATCCCCCTCAATATACTTTGAGAGCAGTTTGGTCAACTGACCCAGCGGAATATTTAAGTTGATGTCTTTAGGCTTAGTTTTACTCGACATTGCACGTAGCTTCTCACCACTGTCGATGATTCCTGAAACGGTCTTTTCTATTCTCTGAGATTGGATAAGGAAGTAACCCAAATTGAAACCCGAACTTAGATATTCTTCTGACCTAAGTATCAATTCGTTTGAACGTATTATTGTATTCAATAACTGAATGATTACCTCCTTTTCCTCAGGGAGATCTGTATTTGATTCCGTTTCCTTTAGCAACTTTCTTAATCCTTCAAGTTGCTGTCTTTTCATTTTCTATCTTTTTATACTTCGGAGTCCTTACATCCTTAAAAAAGACGAGGACTCAAAGTGACTCGGTGGTCATTCTTGCACGATATTAGAACCTATTTCCACCAAGTAAAACCTATACATTTCTTACGGTGTGTAGACTCTTGGGACTAATACTGGCTCACCGCACGTCCCTTTTTGGCATTTCTCGATAGAAGATTAGAACCTCTTTGGTTTATTAATCATTAACATTCTTGCAAGACCCACCCTAACAACTGAGGGAAGCTAATTTTGAACCTCAGATGGATCATTCTTTAATTTTTCCTCAATGGCTCGTACTAACTCGGTAAGCTTGCCTTCGTAACGCAAGTTATTCTCGTCAGGGTGTGCAGGGTCTGCATAATATAAAGAATCGAAGTCAATTTCGTCTGGGTCACCTCCTCCAACCATACGCACATCTTCACGTTCCATAAGGCCAGAACGTACCAAAAGTGTTCTGCCGAGGTAATCCATTAGCACTTCTTTTACATCGTGGTGCGTTGCAAGTACTGGAGATTCGTCTAATGCCGTTCCATCCCGGAGATGAGCTGTGCATTCGTGGCAAAGAATCTCATGGGTAATCGCTTCAATCTCGGTTATCGGCACACCATTAGTCTGAGGACGAAACTTTGGAAGTCTAAAAAACACTGGTTCCCCTTTCTCCAAAGAACCGCCTCCCGTACCGTAGGCAGTAGGAGCTATTTTGAAGTGCCCAACAGGCTGAAAGCCGTAAACTTTTGCCATGACGGGAAGTAGCTTATCTTGCATTCTTTCCCATGTTTCCTGAAATGTATGCGCATACGCTTCATAGTCGGCTTGATTTCCGCCAAACTCTTTCTCTATAGCGTCGCGTATCTCGGTGTCTGATATGTTTTTGCTCTCCGGGTCAATGCCTACAGGAAGACGAATAACGTCATCGTATCCTAACTCTTTGTACCGCTTCCATTCTTTGAGATACCAGCGCACACGCTTAGTTTCTTGGTCGAGTAACGCTTCAGGATTTGAAACGGTTTCTATGGTGAGGTTAGCTGGTTCCATTTCGTGGATATTTCTTTCGCGTTCATACGGATTGGTTTTGCGATAAAATCCATTCTCGATACCCATAAATACCGTAAAGACTAGAATTAGTATGCCGAGACTTCAAGTCGGCTTTCTTCTAGCTTCTTTACTCTTTCTTGCTTGGAAGAGTAGGAGGTCTCAAGCTCCTTGGACTCAGCAACTTTCGGCTGTATTTCAGTAGCTCTGTCTCTAAGTAGAGCTCCAACATCTCCAATTGTGGTATCTGGATTTTTCCTTAAGGTATCAAGAACATCTTCACCTAAAGCCCCTAGATTAACCCGAACATCTATCTGGCCAGCTTCTCTCTGAAGTCTTTCAACTTCTTTCTCTTTTGCCTCAATTTTTGACCTTAACGCTGCCCTGTCTGCTTCCCATTTCTTTTGAGCACCCCCACTAAACATGCCTGTTGGCTTATTCCCAAGACCACGATACTCGTTTTCTAAAGCTTCAACTTCAGCCTTTGCAGTCCTCATGTTTTCATAGAGACCCTCTCTCCTTTCAAGCTCAGATGGAATGAGAAAACTTACCTCACCACGAGAATAACTACTTTTGGAATAATCATCATCAAATTGAACTTGTAGGCTATTGGGAAATTTAACGAGCTTACTCACTCCAGTTGTTAGACGTTCAACTGCCCCACCAAGAGTTCGTGAATCTTCACCGTAAGGTGGACGTGATGCAGTCTCTAATTCTTGTCTAGCAGCAACATATTCTCCAAGCTGCTTTGCTGGTCGGAACACCCTACTCTCATATGACTGAACATTTGAGCGATTTGAGATAACGCTGGACCAAACTCTTTCATCTTTCTCCATCAACTCTTCAAGTGATATGCCTGCTTTCTCAGCTTGCTTTTCGTATGAAGCTACCCAGCCTTTATAAATCTCATAGCGTTCGTAATCAGTTTGTTGAGGTCCACCTTGTCGAGACCATCCATACTTCTCAACATCTTCCTCGTGCTTTGCTCTTTCTGCTATAACCTTATCTGTTTTATCCTTTTCCTCCTTCAATACAATTTCACGAGCAATCTTTTCCATTACAGCCTGTTTTAGTTCAGGATATTCTTCAACGAGAGGAATTCGAGAAAGCTTGGAATCAAAATGTTGATACGCTTCTTTCACGCTTGAACCCACAAGACCGTTGTTGTAGCCAGCAGGAGCATTTCTTACAGTATTAAAACTGTTCAAGCTTGATTCAGTAAGGAGATTCTTCTCTGCAAGAATCTCGTCAACGATCTTCTCTTTCTCACCAGGTATCTCAAGCCTCTTTGAGATTAGCTCCTTATCAATTGACTCCATCCTCTTGCTAATCAAGGATTCAACATCAGCCTCACTGGCATCTGAAGGGACTTCGATACCTAGAGACTCAAGCTTTGCCTTAAGCGCATCGTTTTCAACACTTGGACTGCTAAATATTTCTGCTTCTTCGTTTGCTCCTTTAACTTCTTCAACTTCCTCAAGCTCAGAGTAATCAGGGCTTGTAAGCAAATCTTCTTTGCTTATGCCAAATTTCTCCAAATCTCCAACCTTGGAATCAATCTTTGATTCTGCTGACTGCTTACGGCGAGTCGCTTTGCTACGACCCTCCTTTTCCATGGAAAGACTTTCTTTGACAATTGATAGCTGTCTTTTTGAAGTTTCAAGACCAGAAATATCACCCGCTACGCTTTCGCGAGCAAGCTGTTCTTCTTCTTGGGCCTTTAATTTCTTATCAGTTTCCGCTTGAGCAGCTTTAGTCTTCAGTAGGTCATCCAGGTTCTTCATAATTGAATACTAGCAAGTAAATCCTCGATTTCTGCAAGAGGGGTGAGGACAATGGTTTCCCTTGACATAGTACTACTAAATGTAGTATACTGAAATCTGATTTCAACTGCACATTGGAGGTGCATATCATGAAGAAGTTCGAACTCTTTACCGTTCCCCAGAAGGAGCGCGTCAAGGCTCTCGAAACCACCGTCATCCCCTGGATGAACGACCTCGCCACGGGTGAACAACTCGTCGTCGGCCTCCCCAAGGTTCTTGGCAAGTGGGACGAGTGCGTTCCGCTCGTCGTCGGCCAGGGCATGCAGGAGCAATTCCTGGCCTGGCTCCGCGACAATGCGAAGGACATCGAGGGACCCTGCTACAACCTGCCCGCGCTTAACGCCGGCTTCCTGTGCATGGTCATCGACGAGAATTTCGACCCACGCACCGACAGCCCCACCGACGACGCGTCGGACGAACTGAAGGGTGTGCTCGTTGCTCTCGGCAACTTCATGACCCAGCACGAGTCGCAAGCGGCATAATCCGCAAACGACTTCCCCCCAACAAGGCCGTCCCTCTTTCATGAGTGGGCGGCCTTTTACGTTCTTTGTAGACGGACGCTATTACTAAGCTTGAAGTAAGGTGTTTCCTAGCACGGGAGCTGGTGCTGCTGCACCGAAGTCTCGGAGAAAACGGGTCGTTGAT
The DNA here is from genome assembly GCA_035438505.1 of Minisyncoccota bacterium. Taxonomy (GTDB): domain Bacteria; phylum Patescibacteriota; class Minisyncoccia; order Phycocordibacterales; family Phycocordibacteraceae; genus C7867-001. The sequence continues at coordinate 10,021 of DAORIM010000013.1, read as the reverse complement.
ACTTTTCGATTCTCATTTGCTTTCGCAATAATCTTGAATCCCAATGCCGTAATACCAGGCATGTTCAAAAAGGAACTTACGATAAGCCTGCCCCTATAAGAGTCGTCGCCTTTGCACCTGGTGATAGCGACGTAGAAAAGCCGTCTCTGCTCTTGGATTTTTATCTCTGCTTCCTCGTCTGACAAGTCGTTCACCAAGAAAGGCATGAGTTCATCAGGACCGAGACCTTCTCGCGCCCTATATCGAGTCAGTTGAACAGACAGTCTCTAATTGGATACAAGATGCCGAACGCCTCCTTACCTTCGCTGAGAGAGCTCGTGAGGAGTTCCAGAATGGAGACCTGGAAAAGAAACGATCTATCGTGGCTGCCCTTGGTACTGAGCACGTTTTAGAACAAGGTGAACTTACATTCCAGGTGGAAAAGCCTATCGAGGTTCTAAGAAACGATGGAAAAGTGGTACCACCTGATTTAAAAGGATTAGAACCTGTTAAAAGTGAGGAAGAATATACACAAAAAGGCACTTTCGTGCCTCAAAGTGAAGTTAGGTGGACCGTACAGGATTCGAACCTGCGACCCTCTCATTGCAAATGAGATGCTCTACCAACTGAGCTAACGGCCCTTTCGGGAACTTCTGAACTTTAGCGTCTCTTCCTATTTTGGGCAAGGTCTACAAGATGGGACAAAAAGTCCGGGAACGATACGCCCATGGCGGCCAGAGACTTCGGAAAGAGGCACTCCGCCGTCATCCCGGGAAGCGGGTTCGTTTCAAGGAAATAGATCCCCTTGGACGAGATTATGAAATCAGAGCGGGAATAGTGCGAAAGCCCGAGGCCTTCATGCATAACGCGCGCCTGGCGCATAAGCTCTTCCTGCACGGGCTTCGCAAAGCGCCCCGGAACAATCTCCCTTGTAGCGCCTGAATACTTTGCATCGTACGAGAAGAAGTCCCTTTCCGGCGGCACTATCTCAATTGGAGGAAGTGCGTACAGAGACTCTCCCCGCAGACCCTCCACAACTCCTGCCGTTGCCTCTGTGCCGCGCACAAGCTCCTCTACAAGTACGCCACCTGATCCGTCAGCAAGAAGCGCTTCAATAGCCGCATGCACCGGCTGGAAACCGCCCACAACAGACACGCCTACGGAAGAACCCCAGCGCACCGGCTTTACCACAACGGGCTGATGAAAGGAGCGCACAATGTCGTGCGCAACAGCAGCCGTATCCTGCCCCTGCTCAACGAAGCGATACTTGGGCGTAAGGAGGCCGAGCTCGCGTGCACGCTCCTTGGTAAGGACTTTGTGCAGTGCAACGTACGACGCAAACGAGTCGGAGCCGGTATACGGCACACCGTAGCGCTCAAGAAGCTTCTGCACCTCGCCGTCTTCCCCGTACTCTCCATGGAGTCCGATAATCACGACGTCCATCTGCGGCAGCACGCGCTCGGGCGCTGTGCGCTTTCCGCGCTCGTGCCAGTTCCCTTCGCGGTCTATGTAGATATCGCGCACGGTATACCGCTCTTCAGGGAGATTCTGAATAACCGCATGTCCTGTTTTCAGGGACACGTCATGCTCCCGTGAGGGGCCTCCCCGCAGTACTCCCACAACAGTGCCGCGCATATGGAAGAAGTATAGCAAAGAGAAGCGCGCGCTAGACCTTGCGCATTGCTCTGCTCCTCGCTTGTCGGTGCTTTGTTATGGAGAAGCGATGCGCTTCGCTATTAGCGAATACCGCGTCTGCGTCAGAGACGCCAGCGCGGAGTCCTCCCAATACTTCGCGCGGCCGATGCTTCTCGTCTTTCACAACCGCCACAACAGGAAGCCCGATACCAACCTCCTTCAGAATATCCTCCGCAGCCTTTTTGTGCGTCTTTCCTCCGTCAACAACAAACGCTTTCGGGAGCGGCCACTCCGGGTGCCCGAGCCTGCGCGTAAGGATCTCTTTAAGAGACGCGATGTCGTCGTTGAGAGACTTGCCCCCACGCCCCTGGATCTTAAAGGTTCGGTAATCTTTCTTCTGCGGCATACCGTTCTCAATAACCGTCATGACGCCAATCGCGTTTGTTCCTGAAATATGCGCAGTGTCATATGCTTCAATGCGCGGACCGGTGTCTTCGCCGCGATCCTCTTTAATAAGCGAGACGTCCTGAATGTGATCGAGTGAAAAGAGCTGTCGCTTAATCGCTGCAGCGTCCTCAAAGCGCTCTTCTTTGGCGCAGGCATTCATATCCTTCGTAAGCTGTACGCGAAGCGCCTTAACCCGCCCCGAAAGGAAGAGTGAGACGTTTCGTATGGAGCGCATGTACTCAGAACGAGTCATATCTTTCGGGTACTGCCCGATTTGGCGATTAAACTCTACCTTCGCCTGCAAGTGTTTATTCCCTTCGCCCACAGGCTTCTGCGTGTCGTAGAACGGGAATATCTTGCGAATAAGCTTCAGTCCCTCCCGTAGCTGGTATCCGGAAGGAAACGGACCGTGTATCGCCTTATACACTTCGCCCGTGAGGAAGTTCTTCTTTCCCTTCATATCAATCTCGGCACCGCGCACCGCAAGCACGCGCGGTATCTGTTCGTCCGTTATAACCGCGTATAGGAAGGTCTTGTCGTCTTTGCCCATCGCGTTAGCTGAAGGCAGATGTTCCCGAATAAGCGCTGCTTCACGAACGAGCGCCTCGAGCACCGTTGGCGTCGCCTCGTACGCTACGCCGTCTGCGCGCGTCACCATATCCACAATGCGCGGTCCGCGCGTGGCGATTAACTCGCTATCAAAGTACGAGCGCACTCGATCGCGCAGCGACGTAGCCTTGCCGATATAGAGTATTTTCTTTGATTTGCCTTTGCCTTCGGTAAACAAATACACGCCCGGAGAATCCGGGAGATCAAATTTCTTAAGGTCTGGGCGCTGCATGGATTTATCCTACCGCGCCCCACATAAAGGGAAAGGCCCGCCGAAGCGAGCCTGACTCTACTACGCAGCGCACAGGAGCCTGCTCCGTAGTGCGTTGCGGTAAAACGAACAGAGGTAGATGGGTACGGTCCGACGAAATAGCCAGAGATCATACTCCCGACGCACTCGGCTGATAACCGCAGCGTCCGTGATGGCCGCTAACGAATACTTGCCGTACGCATACAGGAATAATTCGAAGTCTCCACTTGCGCCGTTCCAGTCTCCAAATCCGTTGCGGATGTTGTCCTTGAAATATCTGCGGACCGTCGACAGCAAGCTACGGTAATGCGTTATGCTGCTTCCGATCGTACTGCAGTCGAGAGCCTCGACTTCTTCTAAAGTGATTTCTGACACGGCTTCCTCCCAAACAGCATCTCTAAAAAATAAGGATAGCACGCAGCGTGCGCCTATTTCTTCAGTGGCTTGCTGTGCTTCTTGAGAAGCTTCGCGAGGTATTCGCCGGTATGAGAACCTTCTGCCTCTGCAACTTCTTCAGGCGTTCCCTTTGCTACAACTTTTCCGCCGCCCGTTCCTCCTTCAGGACCAAAGTCGATGAGGTAGTCCGCAGACTTAATAACGTCGAGGTTGTGCTCAATAACAACAACGGTGTTCCCGCGGCGTACGAGCTCTTGAAGGATTTCAATAAGCTTGCGCACGTCCTCGTAATGGAGACCAACAGTAGGCTCGTCCAGAAGATACAGCGTCTTCATGGTTATAGGGCGATACAGCTCAGACGAAATTTTCACGCGCTGCGCCTCGCCGCCTGAGAGCGTCGTTGCAGACTGTCCGAGCGTGAGGTACTGAAGACCGGTAGAATTGAGCGTTTCCAGGCGGTCGTTAATGGCAGGAATATCCTTGAAGAAGACTTCAGCCTCTTCAACGGTCATCTGCAGTACTTCGTAGATGTTCTTGCCGCGGTACGTCGCTTCAAGCGTCTCCTTCATATACCGCGTACCGTTACAGACGTCGCAGGTAACGTATACCGTAGGAAGGAAGTGCATCTCAACGGCAATAACACCGTTGCCTTGGCACGCCTCGCAGCGTCCGCCGGCTACGTTGAAAGAGAATCGTCCTGGCTTCCAGCCACGCGCTCTCGCTTCAGGTGTTGCCGCAAAGAGGTCGCGGATATGCGTAAAGGCTCCTGTGTAGGTAGCAGGGTTTGAGCGGGGCGTGCGGCCGATAGCAGACTGGTCGATAAGCACGACGCGGCCGATATACTCGGTACCCGTAATGCTTGCTGCGTTCTCAACCTCTGCCTGTCGCTTTGAAAGCCTTGCGGCAACGTTCTTATGCAGCACGTCGTATAGGAATGTTGATTTTCCGGAGCCTGATACACCCGTGATGCACACGAGCTTTCCGAGCGGCACTTCAATGTTCTGGTTCTTGAGGTTATGGAGCGTTGCGCCCTTAACTTTAATAGATCCCTTTTCGCTCGATCGGCGTTCCTCAGGAAGCTCAATGCGCGTCTCCTCGCGCAGGTATGACAACGTTGTAGACCCGCTCTCGTTCGTGGGCGCTGTAAGAAGATCGTCGAGCCATCCTTCGGTAACAACGGTTCCGCCATGCACGCCTGCACCCGGTCCAATATCAAGAATGTAATCAGACGCGTAAATAGTGTCCTCGTCGTGCTCCACCACGAGAATCGTATTCCCGAGCTCCTTGAGCTTCAGAAGCGTCTGGATAAGCCTGTCGTTATCGCGCTGATGGAGACCAATCGTCGGCTCGTCCAGCACATAGAGCGCACCCACGAGGCCAGTGCCAAGCTGGGACGCGAGACGGATACGCTGCGCCTCGCCGCCTGAGAGCGTTGCAGCAGAACGGTTAAGCGTGAGGTAATCAAGACCAACATTGAGCATGAAATCGAGCCTGCTCGTAATCTCGCGCAGAATAGGGAACGCAATCTCAGCTTTCATATCAGAAAGCTCGAGCTGCTCCATAAAGTCCTTCGCCTCGCGAATGGACATGCTTACGAAATCAACAATATTCGTACCGACGTCCGTAAGCTCGTCTGGGTTCGTACGAACTTTCTTATTCGTTGAAAGATATACGCGCAATGATTCAGGGCGCAAGCGCTTGCCTTCACACACGGGACACGGATCGCTTGAAAAGAGTGACTTGGTACCGAGACCGTTACAGTTCGGACACGCGCCGTACGGACTGTTGAAAGAAAAGAGGCGCGGCTCTACTTCAGGGAACGAAGCGCCGTCTACGGGGCAGATAAACTTGGCTGAGAGGGTTTCCTGCGTGCCGTCTGCGTGCCCGAGCTTCACAAGGCCGTCGCTTTCCTTGAGTGCGAGCTCAAGCGCCTCAGAAAGACGCTCTTTTGCGGGCTCTGGGTTGCGCTCGAACTCTGATACATAAATCGAGTCGACGACAGCATCGATGTCGTGGCGCTTGTTCCTATCAAGCACGATCTTCTCGCGCAGCTGGTGCGGCGCGCCGTCTACAAGCACCTTTTCAAATCCCTTTCCAAGAAGATCGTACAGAAGCTGGTAGTACTCGCCTTTGCGACCCACGACCACCGGTGCGTAAACCGTAACGGCAGTCTTATCAACCGCGACACCCATAACTTCGTCCTTCTTTCCCTTCCGGCGAGCAGCGACGCGCTCAAGCACCAGGCGGATCATCTCTTCCTTGGAAAGCTTTTCGATGGGCACGTCGTGATGGATACAGTATGGCTGACCTGCACGCGCATAGAGCACGCGCAGATAGTCGTAAATCTCCGTAACAGTTGCAACGGTAGAGCGCGGATTGTTGGAGCGAGACTTCTGGTCAATGGAAATTGCGGGAGCGAGGCCCGTTATTTCGTCGACGTCCGGCTTCTGCATCTGATTGAGGAATTGGCGCGCGTACGCAGAGAGCGATTCCACGTATCTGCGCTGGCCTTCAGCAAAAATAGTATCGAAGGCAAACGACGACTTACCGGACCCTGAAAGCCCTGTTACCACGGTCATAGCTCCTCGAGGGAACTCGGTAGAGATGTTCTTGAGGTTATGGGTACGCGCACCCTTCACACGGATCCAGTCCTCCCCGGTGTATTGCTCGTGCGTATTCTTTTTAGCTTTAGCCATAGAGTATTGAAACGTCCTGCCCGTGGCGGGGCAGGTACACACGTATTATACCACGTAACCCGAAGGTTTGGTGAAGGCTAGGCTGCCGGTGTTGCTCCTCCAAGCGTGCTCTCGATCTTTGCAACAATCTCTTCAACTGCGACTTCTGCTTTGATGAGGTAATCGTTCGCGCCGAAGGACTTTGCCTTCTCGATGTCAGCCTCAGCACCAAGGTTCGACACCACGATAATCGGCACTGATTTAAGCTCGTCTGTACGCGCGCGGATGCTCTGAAGCACCGCAAAGCCGTCCATGGTTGGAAGCATGAGATCAAGGAGCACGAGAACAGGCTTGTTCGCCTCAAGGAGCGCGAGCGCTTCGTTCCCGTCTGACGCATAAATAGTCTGATACTTGCCGGCAAGCGTGTGTCCGAGGAGATTCTTAAGAATCGGGTCGTCCTCAACAACGAGGATGAATTTGGTGTCGTTCATGTGCCCTTAGTATACCGTTTTGACTCCCCTATGCACTAATAGGCAGGGATAGCATAAAGGTAGTGCCCGGACCGCTTTCGTTGGGCTCAAAGTTGAGGTCCCCGCCGTGGTCGGTGGCTATAGTGCGCGCGATATAGAGCCCAAGGCCGTTTCCGCCGTTCTCTTTCGCTATGGCATTGGGCGCCCTATAAAATCGCGTAAAGATATTCGCGCGATCGCTGTCTGGAATACCAATGCCTGTGTCGCGGATGCGCACATACGCCCGCTCAGGCGTTGTTTCGGTTGTAATGCGTACCGACCCTCCTGCTGGCGTATAGCGAATGGCATTCTCCACAAGATTGTTAAGAACCCAGCGTATGCGCTCACGATCTATGGATACAACGGCAGACGGCTGCCCTGACTTCTCAAAAAGAAACGAAACCTGCGCTTTGACTGCGAGTTCGCTGAAGTCGCGCGCTATCTCATCGACTGCGTCGTTAAGCGTTGTCCGCTTCATGTCGTATTTATACTTGCCTGACTCAATACTCGAAATATCGAGAAGTGTTCCCACAACCGCAACGAGCTGGTGGCTTTTCTCCACCGCGTTCGCAACAAGTGCTTTCTGGCTTTCCGTGAGCTGTTCCATCTGAAGCGCTTCGAGCGCCCAGCGTATTCCGGTAAGGGGCGTGCGGAGCTGGTGCGCTGCGGTAGAGATAAAGTCTGATTTAACGCGCGACATTTCAACATCGCGCTTATGGACCTGATCCACGTTCCCAGAGAACGCAGAGAACGTTTCGGTGAGCGATTCAACTTCCTTGGGCATCCAGCCGTGCTTCGCATCGTCCGGCCTCTCTCCCGTCTCTGCGAACGCGCGCATGGCGGTTGTTATGAGCTGTATGGGACGCGCTACAAAGCGCCCAACAGCAAAGAAGACGAGGGTGATGAGTATGAAGGAAATAGCTGCTCCGCCAATCGAAACCTGAAGAATCGCATTCCTGAGTGCTTCGTTGCCTTCAATGTCCGCAATGATAGGGAGAAGCTGCTGACTTAAGAACAGCGCAGACACGCCAATGCCAAGCGTGGCAAGCGCAAAGACTCCCGCAAGGAGAAGCGCCATAAACATGCGTATCGTCATATGAAAATCCTAGCACGCGCTAGCGACCACGCTTTCGCGGAGTTGGTCGTTTCTTGGCAGGAACCTCTTTCCCTTCAAGCGCGTATATCTCGTCGCGCAAAATGGCCGCCGTCTCAAAGTCGAGCGCCTCAACCGCGTCCGCCATCTGCTGGCGCTTGTCCTTCAGAAACGCGACCGGATCCTCTTCGTAAAGCGTAGCGTCAAGCGTGAGCAGTCCGGCAACAGTTTTCTGATGCTCAGTGCGCATGCTTTCCGCAATGTCGCGAATCTCCTTCTTCACCGTTGCCGGCGTTATGTTGTGCTTTACGTTGTATGCAACCTGGATAGTGCGTCTGCGCTCTGTTTCGCCGATAGCCCGCTCCATAGAACCAGTCATCACGTCCGCGTACAAAATAACCTTGCCAAGCACGTTACGCGCAGCGCGCCCAATCGTCTGAATAAGCGATGTTTCTGATCGGAGGAATCCTTCCTTATCAGCGTCAAGAATACCTACAAGCTCAACCTCAGGAAGATCGAGTCCCTCGCGCAGAAGATTAACGCCCACAAGCACGTCAAAAGTTCCCTTGCGGAATGCCGTAAGGATATCAATGCGATCTATCGTCTTAATGTCTGAGTGCAGGTATTCAGCCTTCATGCCACGCTCGCGCAGGAACTCGGCAAGATCCTCTGCCATCTGCTTCGTAAGCGTGGTAGCGAGCGCGCGACCGCCGCGCTTTATAACAACGTCTGCTTCGTCGATAAAGTCAGCCACCTGACCCCGATATCCCTCTCCTTCAATAATTGGCTTTACGATGAGTTCTGGATCAATCAGTCCAGTAGGGCGAATGATCTGCTCCGCTACCTGGCCGTCGGGCGGCACACTATGCGCAACTTCGTACTTTCCGGGCGTAGCGGAAGTATAGATAACCTGACCGATGCGTTCTTCAAACTCTTCAAACTTAAGCGGCCGGTTATCGCGCGCTGAAGGGAGGCGGAACCCGTGCTCAACGAGAATGTCCTTGCGCGATCGGTCTCCTGCATACATACCGCCTACCTGCGTAACCGTTACGTGCGACTCGTCGATAACCGTGAGGAAGTCCGGACTGCCGTCCTTCTTGTGCGGGAAGTACGAAAGGAGTGTGTGCGGCGGCTCTCCAGGCTCGCGCCCGTCAAAGTGGCGGGAATAGTTTTCTATACCGCTCGTGTAACCCATCTCGCGAATCATGGCGAGATCGTGCTGCGTGCGACGCTTCAAGCGCTCATGCTCAAGAACCTTCTCTTCGCGCTTGAGCACTTCTAGCCGTTCATCAAGCTCCCGCTTAATGTCCTCGATGGCGCGAGCGCGCTCTTCTTCGCCTGTTACAAAGTGCTTGGCAGGGAATACAAAGAGGGAATCCGGCTCCCCTGTTTTCGCGCGCGAAACCGGGTCGAGGCATTCAATGCGGGCGACGACGCCAGCATCAAAGGTTATGCGGTATATAGCGCGCTCGTTCGTTGGCATGAGCTCAATAGCGTTCCCAACCGCACGGATCTTCCCCGGCTCAAGATCAGCGTTCGTGCGCTCAAAGAATATCCCTACCAGTTTTCGTATAAGCGTTGAGCGATCTTCCTCTTCGCCCACCACAAGCTTCACGTGGCGCTTCTCATATTCAGCAGGAGAGCCGAGTCCGTAGATAGCTGAAACAGACGCTACGATAATTACGTCCTTCCTCGTGAGGAGCGCTTGCGTAGCTGCGTGACGCAGACGGTCGATCTCTGCGTTGATCTGCGCTTCCTTCTCGATATAGGTATCGGAGTGCGCTATGTACGCTTCCGGCTGGTAGTAGTCATAGTACGAAACGAAGTAGTGCACAGCGTTCTCAGGAAAGAACTCTCGGTACTCCTGCGCAAGCTGGGCTGCGAGCGTCTTGTTGTGCGCCATAACCAGCGTTGGCTTCCCCACGTTCTGAATAACGTTCGCAATGGTATAGGTCTTTCCTGACCCTGTTACACCAAGGAGCGTCTGGTGTCGAAGCCCCTGCTCAACGCCTTCGGTAAGCTTCGCTATAGCTGTAGGCTGATCGCCCGCAGGAGGAAAGGGAGAATGAATCTTAAACGTTGCCATTTGCCCTCAGTGTACGGGCGAATGATGAAATATAAAAGAAGAACCGCCCTGCCTGAGAAGGCAAAGCGGCTCTGAAGGATTGATGCGATGAGCGTCAGTGTTCCTCAGCCCAGGCCTGACGAATCTCTTCATGCAGGCTGTTGGCGTCGGCGACCATGATCCTGGTGCAGCCCTGCAGCACTTCGAGGTTGCGAATGCGGCTGCGCATGTACGCCGTGCTGAAGAAGTCGAACATGCCGCCTTCGTGCCGATAGTCCATGTTCACGCAGTAGTCGATCGCCGAGCTGATCGCCCAGCACCAGGCGCAAGAGGTTGGGGTAAGGCATGTTGCGCTGCCCGGCG
>DAORIM010000012.1:0-26088 GCA_035438505.1 Minisyncoccota bacterium | reverse complement strand
GTGGCAGCTGTCCTTCCCGAGCCTTAACGTGGAGGTGGCCTCTTGGCCGCTTTTCACCGAGCTCGACAAGACACACAACTTCAGCACGTCAGAGAAGGGCATGCTCCAGTTCGCATTCCTTCGGGCGGCCCTCGACTGCGCGCAGGTACCTAACTGCGGGATTGCGCATCAGGTGACTCCGTTCTTGATGACGTACGGGAGGACGGTCTACCTCGTTCCCCTGTATCGCGGGCTCTGCAAGCGAGGTCTTGTCGACCAAGCAAAGGCCACCTTCGCCGAGGCTCGCAACGGCTATCATCCGGTGGGGCAGGCGGCAGTCGAGATGATCTTCAGGGAGTTCGAGGCTGTGGCGGCGTAGCCTTCCTCAAGATCGAAACTTCGCGGCCCGGGATTATTCCCGGGCCGTTTTTCTATTCAAAATAAGGTTTTTTAGGGCTGCAACGGAGCTTTCTCCCCACGTTGCGAGAACGAGTGAAGGGAGCGACAATGAGAATCTCACCTTGAGATATACGATCTCGACTTATACATAACAACCTTGTCGTATGCCCATTCAAAAAGGCGCTTCAGCAGTCGATATTAACAACCGAAGGGTTATTAACGGCAAAGATGCCGACGTAATGCAGCTCTATCCCATGCGCCACACGTTCGCGTGGGAGGCGTACATGGCGGGGAACTCAAACCACTGGCTTCCTACGGAAATCTCCATGCAGCGCGATATCGAGCAGTGGAAGAGCCAGACTGTGCTCTCAGACGACGAGCGCAAGGCGTTTGAGACCGTGCTCGGCTTCTTCACCACAGCGGACTCTATCGCTGCCAACAACGTGGTGCTCGGCCTCTACAAGCACATCACGAGCCCTGAGTGTCGCATGTACCTGCTTCGCCAGGGATACGAAGAGGCGATCCATACGCATGCATACCAATACATTGTAGAGAGCCTCGGCATGGACGAGAGTCGCATCTTCAACATGTACCGGGAGATGGATGCCATCTACAACAAGGACAACATGGTGCTTTCCCTTAACGAAGGCATCTTTGATCCGAACTTCAAGACCGGTACCTTCGAGAGCGACCAGAAGTTCCTCGAGAACCTTATCGTCTTCTCGCTCGTACTTGAGGGAATCTTCTTCTACTCCTCGTTTGCTGTTATGTTTGGCTTCCAGCGCCAGAACAAGCTCACGGGAGCTGCAGAGCAGATCCAATACATCATGCGCGACGAGTCGCAGCACCTTAACTTCGGTATCAACCTCATCAATACCATTAAGGAGGAGCAGCCAGAGCTTTGGACACCGGAGTTTCAGGCGCACGTCATTGATCTCATTAAGCGCGCCGTTGTCCTTGAGTACACCTTCGCTACGGAAGTCTTCCCGAAGGGTATCTTCGGTATGAATGCTGCAGGCTTCAAGCAGTACATTGAGCACATCGCTGATCGTCGCCTTGAGTCTGTTGGCCTTCCAAAGCAGTACAACGTAGAGAATCCGTTCCCATGGATGGGCGAAGCGGTTGACCTTAACAAGGAGAAGAACTTCTTTGAGACCCGCGTTACGGAATACAAGACGGGAGGACAGTTGAATTGGTAGCAATTCACAATATATAGAACGCTGCCCGTCTAGGCGGGCAGCGTTTTATATATGAAGAACCCCGCGTGAGCGAAGCTCTCCACGGGGCTCGGTTCTCCTTAGTCGGTGAACCGGGTGATCTGGATTTCGATGTATGCGTACACACCAGCCAGGACGAAGGGGGCGCTCCAGCCCGCCACCTCAGAACCAGTCACGGCCCAGACCAAGATTCCGATAGCGGGAAAGCCCGCGAGCACGAAAAAACCATTGGTTGCTGAAACCTGTGAGACTGATTCAATTTTTTTACTAATGGGCGCAAACATATGAATCTCCTAGTTGTTCGCAGACTAGCTGCAGGGACAGTTCCCAAATAGAATACCTCAATGTGTGCCTTTGTCAAGGCTACTTCTTGCCCCAACGCCACTCAGGCTTCTCCCCAAACTTGGAGCAGATTCTATATAGGGAGTAGGAAAGGAGGGTAATAACGGCGAGGAACTCGAGAATACCGAATATTAGGTCCCTAGTCTCTGCTTCGCGAGCTGCGCCTATCCAGCCGAAGAAGAGGAGGAAGGTAATAGTGAAAAGGAGGGCGTAGAGCACCGTTATGAGCCATCCCTGCCACGAAACAGGGTACCAGCCCCACCCGTATTCCTTGGCTCTAAACCACAGCTTTCTCACTTTCCGTTTATGCTCGCTCATGGCCTTATAATACCGTAAATAGGCCGTATTTCAAGCATTCGCGGGGTCTTGACGAGGGCAAAATGACCCCTCCGTGAACATGAAGAAGTGGCTTTCCAACACTTGACACTGGTTGTCAAACCTGCTACTATGGGCCTTGTCAGGCCGTCCGCAAGGGCGGTTTTACATTTATGCCAGTTATTGCAGTAGTAGCCCTTATGGGCTTCTTGTTTCTTCCGGGTAGCGCAGGAGCGCCGGCACATGCGGAGACGATTTCCGCGCCGGTAGCAATTGCGGGGACGGCTGAAGAGCCTTCCAAACGCCTGGCTACCTCGAAAGAGGTAGCCCAGACCTACCAGGTAAGTATGACCGCTTACAATGCTGTTCCCGGGCAGACGGATGATAATCCTTTCGTCACCGCGAGCGGCATGGCCTCGATTTCTGAGGTCGTGGCTGCGCGATCGCGCGATATGGCTGCCGAGCTTCCGTTCGGCACCGTGATTCGCCTTGAGCGCTCAACGAAGGACACTCCTTCGTGCCGCTTCAGCGAAGTCGAGCACCAGATCGGGTACCGCATTATTGCGGACACCATGCATTGGCGCTGGAACGACAAGATTGATGTTCTCCTCGACCATACGGACACCGTTCCGGTTGAGGGCCGCATGGTTAACCCAGCGCTTGCTCTCGGACACTGCAACGGCGTTACGATTACGGTTGTTGGACGGGTTGATATGAAAAACCCTCCTACAACCCAGGCTGAGCTCGCTGCGATGTTCGCCGAGCCAACCTACGCCGTTCGCTAGCATATTTGTTTCTCCTTCATGAAGAGCCGCGTCTGTAAGGACGCGGCTCTTCATCCGTTTGATATACTGAACACCAGTATGAACATCACCACAAAAACAATCTCCCTGGCACTCCTTGCCACTGTCGCATTTACTAGCGCAGCGCCAACCGCGCTTGCAGCATCCTCCCGCAGCAAGAACTCAACCAGGATAGAAGTATCTGGCTGGATACCGTATTGGCGCATAGAAGCCGGCACGAAGGACGCGCGCAAGAACCTCTCCGTACTTACGCAGGTTAATCCGTTTGGATACACCGTCCGCGCTGATGGATCGCTAAACGACGCGATGAAGATCAACGGGTCTGATTGGCAGCGCCTAATAAAGGACGCTAAGAAGAAGCGAGTTGAAGTCGTACCAACTATCATGTGGAGCGACACTGAGTCCATTCACTCCGTTCTCTCAGATCCCGCTAAGCGCGCAGCACACATTCGCGGCATCGTAGCGGCAGTCGAGGATAATGAATTTGACGGTATTGATATCGATTACGAAGCAAAGAAGGCAGAGACCCGCGTTGCGTTCTCCACGTTCCTCACCGAGCTCAACGGTGCGCTCGGCTCAAAGGATCTTTTCTGCACCATTGAAGCCAGGATGCCGCTCGAGGCTCGATACTCCGGCACGCCTCCTGCAGGTATCGAGTACGCGAACGATCTCCCGGTAATCAATAAGGTCTGCGATCGCGTCCGCATCATGACGTATGACCAGCAGACTGCAGACGTGCAGCTCAACGCTTCAGCACGCGCTGCTGGCGAAGTGTACGCCCCAGTCGCTGACGTGAAGTGGGTAGAGAAGGTGGTTGATTACATGGACAATGACATCGATCGCAAGAAGATGGTCCTTGGTATCCCAACGTACGGCTATATCTATCAGCTGATGCCCAACACGAATGGAAACGGCTACGGCTACATCAAAATGGAGGCGTTTAACCCAGGTTACGCTACGGACCTAGCGAAGAAGCTTAAGATTACGCCCGAGCGAAATCGCGCAGGAGAGCTCTCCTTTAGTTACGTTCCAAAGGATCAGCCAGCAATGCTTCCAACGCAGGCAGAACTCGCACGACTTGCGCCCCGAGGAACCTCGAGCGCTAATCTTGCTGCCGCAGGCGCTATGGCGCTCGTAAAGAGCAAGGGACAGCAAGCGCCCGTTACCTACGTTACGTGGAGCGATTCAGTTGCTATCAAGCAGAAAGTTGATCTTGCGAAGAAGCTCAAGCTTGCGGGCGTTGCAGTCTTTAAGATAGACGGCGGCTCGGATCCGAAAATGTGGAGCGCGCTTAAGTAACAAAAAGTCCCGCTGATGCGGGGCTTTTTGTTACTAGTCGTTTGTGTAGTAGTTGCGCTCTTTATTAAGTGCGTTTAGGAGAGCAATATACAAAGCAGGCTTTTCCTTCCAGTCATCCTCAGAACTTGTCCTCATGCTTTCTATTATGTGAGGCAAGTCAAAATCTCTAATTTCACTAGTCATTTCTGCAACATCTGCAGGTGTCGCTAGTGGCCCGGCAATGTTAAGGATGTCGCGCTCTCGCTGAAGGTCTATAGAATTCTCGAGTTGCTCGAAGCGAGGCACTGGGTTGATATTGTCGTTGGCAGCAGGGATTCCTTCTTTCATAGTTCTTCTATACTAACCCTAATCAAATAGCTCGACTAGGTACTCGTCTATAACGCGCTGGTCTAGGTCGTAGAACCACATATCGTCCTCATGCAGGCGCTTTGCGAGCTTGGTGCCAACGAACCGCCAGTGCCAGGGCTCGTATTGGTAGTAGGTGTTGCCGGGAGGATAGGAGAGCACGAATCCGTACCTCCACGCGTTGTCCATGAGCCAATCGTACTCGTCGGTCCTCTGGAACCCTGCAAAGCTGCCGCCAACAGTGGGCGTAGTGAAATCAACCGTAGTGCCAAGTTGGTGCTCTGAATATCCTTGATCCGCAGAGAAAGCGTTCGCGCCTGAGCCGTACCGCACGCTGTAGGCGGACTTGAGGGCTCCTTGAGATTCAAAAGATCGGTACGCAGAAGCTACTTTAAGGTTAAGCTCGTCCTCCGCGGCTTCTTTAAGAAGTTTTTCCAGGAAGGGAGCAACGGACTCATGAATTTCGTATACGCGTCCTTCTTGAAATCCATATTCTTCAGGAACCTGTTCCGTACCAATAGGGGAGTAGTTTTCGTTGAGGAAATAGACTTTCGAGTACTTCGCTAGAAGCTGCTTGTCGGTGCGCGTTAGCTTTTCAAGCGTGGTAACGGTCCCGGTGAGTTTGCGAATGTCTTTGGTGAGCTCCGCCGTATCCTCTTCCTCTTCGCGGAGCTTTCCTGCAAGAGAAGAGGCTTCTTCAATGCGTGCTGCGAGCTGCTCCGCGAGTCTTGCCTCCGTTTCCTTTGCAAGCGCCTCCTGTTCTGCAAACGCTGCGCGTTCTGCGGAAAGCGCTGAAGACAGCGCGTACACCTGGTACGCGAGCGCGCCAATTCCTGCGAGCAAGAGCACGCCTACGATACCGAAGATAGCGTTCTTATTCATACGATCTTTGCGAGCACCTCCTCAATCTCTGCAAGACCTGCAGGCTTTGTAAGGTGGTGGGAAAATCCGGCTTTCTCTGCGGCGCGCACGTCCGCTGGCTGACCGAATCCAGTTAGCGCAATCATAGTTGTTGAAACTCTCGCGTCAGCACCAATAGTTCGGGCTACCTCGTAGCCTTCAATATCGGGGAGACCAATGTCAAGAAGGAGTACTTCGGGAAGGAAGATAGGAGCGTACTCAATAGCTGTCTTACCTGAATACACTGCCTCTACGGTGTGTCCGCGAAGCGTCAGGAGCTTAGCGAGGGCATCTGCGGCCATCTGGTTGTCGTCCACCACGAGGATCTTGAATGATCGCTGAGGGGTTTGCGTGTCCATATATACGATAATGCGCTTTCATGAAGGATGACGCAAACCGAGTATCTTGCGCCTTCCTTGGGTAAGGTCGTACTATAGAGAAAACATGGCTGCACGGGGAAAATTTATACCGGGTGAGTTAACGCTCCTCGTGAAGCGTTCGAGCGCTGGTCTTGGCTTATACGCCGGCGAACCAATCAAGAAGGGTACCTGCATTATTGAGTATGTTGGGCGGGAGCTTTCGGATGAGGAGTCGCGCACGAGCCGTAGCAAGTACCTTTTTGAGATTTCAAAGAAGCGCACCATAGACGGAAAGCCGCGCATCAATAAGGCGGGGTACATAAACCACTCCTGCGACCCGAATTGCGAAACGGAGATCTCTAAAGGACGGGTATTCGTAATGGCGATAAAGAATATTAAGGAAGGCGACGAGCTAACCTATGATTACGGGACGGAGTACGTCGACGAATTCATCAAGCCGCACGGATGCAGGTGCGCGCCGTGTGCAAAGAAGAAATCCTAATTATGCGTCTTGATCCGCCTCCGAAGATTTACGTTGCTACTTCCGATATGGAGGGCGCAGGGCGGGGCGTATATGCAAAAGAATCGATAACCGAAGGCGAGCTGATTGAACAGTGTCCCGTTGTAGCGCTTGAGGACAGGAAGGACCGCGATCGCCTGCGTAAGACTGGTCTTGTTAACTATTACTTCCTTTGGGGAGAGAAGCGGGACCATGCGGCTATCTGCCTTGGTTGGGGTGCGGTCTATAACCACTCGTTCGAGCCGAATGCGCGCTTTGAAAAGATGGTCGAGGACGGCCGTATGGATTTCTTTGCGCTTCGCGATATTGCTCCCGGAGAAGAAATACTTGTTAACTACAACGGCGACCCTCAGAACACTGCGCCGCTCCTTATCCCAGGCATTCCTGCTGAAGCGGGAGGTATGCCCGAGTACAAAACACCGCGCATAGTGCGCGGCATACTGCGTCGCACCCGCCTCGCACTTAGCAAATTTTCTGGCAAGCCCTTGGGAATGATTTTGGTAGCAGCCGGCGCGTTCTAGCGCTGGGCAAATGATCCGTTCCAATACGGCGCAGGATCAAAGGTATTGTTCGCATCGTTGCGATCAAGATCTCGATACCCGAAGAGCGTCTTCTTTACGCGCTTAGGAGCAAGATGCAAATGAGGACCCGATGTTTTCCCGGTGTGCCCGCCACGCGCAATTTTGTCGCCTACGGAAACGCGTGTACCTTCGCGTACTAAGGTTTCCGAAAGATGCATGAACGTTAGCTCTACGCGGCATTCTTTCCCGTCTGGGAATTGGTATGCATTCCGCGACAGAAGGCACAGGAATACCCCAGATCCGTTGGGTTGGTTTCCAACGAGCGATACTGTGCCATCCATAGGTGCATAAATATCCTGGCCGTCTTCGAGTGCAAGATCAACGCCGTTGTGGCGAACAAAGCCGAACTTTCTATATAGTTCGTCTATAACACCCCAGGAACGATTCACGGTGAAGGGCGTTACGGGATAGTAGAGAGAAAAGGGAGGCATGAGGAAATGATACCGCATTCATGAACGCTTCAGGCAATACGTGCCACCATATCCGTATTATCTCTTAACGATACGTTCGCTATGGATCCGTACGTCGCTCCTACTACTAAGCCTCTGTACCGAGGTACCCAGATTGTCTGGTACATTCTCGGACTTCTCGAAGTGCTTCTCGCGTTCCGATTTATTCTTCGCCTTCTTGGCGCAAACCCCGATGCTGGATTCTCATCCCTCATCTACACGCTCACGTATCCATTCACCCTTCCGTTCTCAGCCGTATTCGGCTCAACAGCAGTTGCCGGAAGCGTCTTCGAGTGGACAACGCTTCTTGCGATGGTGGTGTACTGGCTCATTGCGTTTGCGATCATAAAGCTCCTAACCATGAGCAAAGCGGTCACGACGCCTGAGGCAGCGCAAAAGCTCGATTCTCAGTAGTCTTCTATAGCAAAAGAGCGGCGGGCCAATGGCCCGCCGCTCTTTTCTATGTGCTTACTGAGCCCACGCTTCCTCAAAGGCTCTTGACGCGTCCTCGTCAGTTGCTCCTGGGTTCTCACGCTTATAGTTTTCTAGCCACGTAACCATGTTCTCAAAGTCTTGATCGAACTTTTCAGGATTCGGAGATTCTTCGCGTGCCTCAACGTAGTCTTCAAAGTTCTCTCCACGCTCGCGCGCTTCTGCGATAAGAAGGCCTATGCCCGCACCGACGATTAGAAGTAGCACACCGATGAGCACCTGCTTAGTTTTTTGATTCATAAGATAAGAGTGCCAGAAATGGAGTGAATATATGCTGAAGCGCTGAGCTATGGAAGTACTACCGTAGAGGCGATAGCGCGGATTCGTTCTGCGCTCGACTCTGCAGCGGAAAGATTGAGTGGCGCGTGCACGATAAGAACCTTCGTCGCCGTAGCGCTCGCGTTGAGGACGAATGCGTAATACGGACCCTTTTCAATGGTAGTTGTCGTGCTTGCGGTGCGGTCGGTGAGCGTGCCGTTGAGGTAGATCTCAAATCCCATTGCGCCGCTCTTTGCGCGGAAGGGCGCAATGCGCGATACGCCTGTGCAAGCAAAGGAGCTCTCCGGTCCGTCTGCAGCGCAGAGGTCTGCAAGTTCGCGCGCGGCAGCGTCCGTAAACGATTCTCCAGACTCTCCTATAACCAGAGCCACGCGTACGTCAGCAACGCCCGTTATCCCGCCTTCAATCGGATATCCGATAGTTGCCATATCCGGGGTGTATTCCAGAAGACTAAGATCGTTTGGGTAGGAAAGCGCGTAGCCGTGATCGATGTTGCGGTACTCAACTGCCGTCTCTTCAACAGGCACTTCAGTATTTTCCTGAGGCTGGTTAGGAACGAGGAACACAACGAACCCTGCGACTGCGATGAGGAAGAGCGCACCGATTATAAGTGTGAAGATTTGGTTCATGATAGGGATTCGTTAACTGAAAGAGGGAATGTTGGCTTCATAAGTTCTATAAGCTCTGCATGGACTCCTTCGTTTGCCGCTGAGACAAAACCAGCGAGGTTTTCGTCATACCGCTGCGAACTTCCATTTCCGCTTGAGGTTATGCCGCCTGCTTCCTCAACGATAATCTTTGCGGCAGCTGCGTCCCAAGGATTATGAAGCGGAAAGAGAACACCCTCAAGCTGTCCGCTTGCAACGAGCATGTGCGCGTACACAACGGAGCTGTAGGTTAGGAAGTGCGTGTTCTGCGCGCGCAGCGCTTCGAGAAAGTCGAGACTCTTAAATCCTCGATACCCTTCGATAGCAATATATGCGTAAGCAAGGGTCGTGCGCGTCGAGGTCTTTAGAGGCGTCTCATTTACAAACGCGCCGTTGCCCTGCGTTGCGTGGTATAGCCGATCCATGTGCGGGTCATACACCACGCCTAAAATCGGCTCGCCATCTTTTACGAGAGCAAGGGAGAAGACATTTGTTGGGATACCGCGCAGGTACGGCGCAGTGCCATCAATAGGGTCAAAGACCCAGGTATACGAGCTTTCAATATCGCGACCGCCTTCTTCGCCCAGGAGGCGATGCGTGGGAAAGGCTTCAGTGAGACGCTTAAGCACAAGCGCATTCACTGCCGAGTCCGTTTCAGTTATGGGCGAGCGATCTTCTTTAAATGTGTGATCCTGTCCTTGCTCAAATCCCTCTCGCATCCGCGCGCCTGCTTCATACGCTATGTTCTTGGCCGCAGAGAGGAATTCTTCCATGTATGTATTCTCATACTAGCAAAGAAATGCTGAAGGGCTGCTAAAGAGAAAACAGGCACCCGGGGGCGCCTGCTCTAGAAGTTGATTGCTATATCCTTGGGAAGTCCAGAATCTTCCGTTTCCCACGGCAGTGCGCGCAGGTACATGTCTACCCAGCTCCCGCCCTCATCATCTCTGCGCACGACTGATTCGCGTCCAGAGAGGAATGAGGGCGTGTTGATTTCGAACCAGGTGGACTGAGCTCGGGTGCGCGTTTTGTAGTACACGCTCGAGTCATACTCATGCGGGTCGTCCTTCATAACGGGACTGATCCACGCCGAGAGTTCTTTGGGGTCCGTAAGCGTATAGCCGAGCTCTCGCGACAAGCCTCGAATGAGCGTGTCGAAAGGGTATTCGCCCTTTTTGCACGTCTCGCGCAGGCCGTACAGTTGCAGATCGTACGTGTGCTTGCCGTTCGGGAATCCTCGCCCGACTTCGTGCCACGACCTTCTGCGCGTGAAGTCGCGAATGATCGCCTTTACGTTGCGAACATTGTCGCGCTTCAGTAAGCCGTCGCTATCAATGATGAGGGTTATTTCCTCGCGGCAAACTTCGCCGTAAAGATCCTCATAGGTTCGCTTGCTTTCGCGAACAAAGTCCTCCGGCTTAATGTTTGCACGCGTTGTGAATTCAACCATCGATCCCAGCGAGAGAGATGGCTTGAAGGTGAGGATGTCACCCATTGGACCAATCTCCTGTGCTGTTGTCCGGGATTAGAATACCGTAAAAATAGCGTTTGTAAACCTAGGCGATTTCAGGGATCGCGCGCTTCAGGTCCTCAAGGCCCGTAGGCTTTGTAAGGTAATGCTCGAACCCAGTTTCTCGGCCCTTTTCCCGAGCCTCGTCAGTACTAAAGCCAGTAAGGGCAATCAACCTGCCTCTGAAGCCGCGGGCGCGGATAGTCTTCGCTACGGCATAGCCGTCCTGATCTGGAAGTCCAAGATCAAGGATAGCTATGTCAGGAGAGAGGCGCGCCATTTCGTCTATGGCTTGTCCGCCGGTGTATGCATAAGAGACTGAGCACCCACGCAGTTCAAGCAGGCGCCCCACGCCCCAAGCTGCAGCGTCGTTATCATCCACCACGAGCACGTGAAGGTTGGTGCGCTTTGGGTCACGTGCGACAGGGTCGTGACTCTTTTTTGTTACAGCGCGTGCGCCATTAGAAGCGGAGAGGGGAAGAGTAACGGTAAAGCGGCTGCCGTGTCCTTGCCCCTTGCTCGAAGCGCTCACGCGGCCTCCGTGCATTTCAACAAAGCTGCGCACGAGTGCGAGGCCAATACCGACGCCTTTCTTTGTACGCGAACCATTTTCAATTTGATGGAACGGCGTAAATATTTCGTTGAGGTCTTTGGGATCAATGCCGAGCCCCTCATCGGTTACGGTAATAACCGCCTCGTTCTCGCGTTCGCCAAGCTCAAGACGAACAGCATCCCCGGAATTCGAATACTTAGAGGCGTTCGTTAAGAGATTGGAGACAATCTGCTCAAGGCGCACCGCGTCTCCTTGCACGTAGAGCTGATGCTTTGGGGTCTTTACCGTGAATGTTTGATGGCGCTCCGTAAACAGATGCTGGGTTGAGAGCACTGCGCGCTTAAGTACCGTGTCGAGCGCCACTTCCTCAGATTTTAACTCGATCTTTCCTTCGGAAATGCGAGAGATATCAAGAAGATCGTCGAGCAGTCGACGGATGATCTGCATCCTATCTTCCATCATCGTAAGGGTCTCGAGCTCGTCTTTGCTTCTTGATCCAGAGAGTCGAAGTAGGTCGATAGCGCTCGCTATGGGCGCAAGCGGATTTCTAAGCTCATGCGCGAGGATGGTTATGAAGTCGTTCTTCGCTCGCGATTCCGAAGACACTCGTGCAACTGCGTTCTCAAGCGTTGCGAGCTGGGAGCGCATGAGATTCGCACTCAATCTACGATCCTCTTCAAGACAGGCGATAACGAAGAAGATAAGTGCAAGCACAACAAGGAATACCTGTGTCTGGAGCAACTGCGTACTAAACAGGACAGGATCGCCGGTTCCTGGCGAAATGTAGAGACTTGCGATCGCTATGAGTGAGGTTAACAGGAGCGCAAGCGTAATGAATCGCGGGCGCATGCGAAGCGCAATCCAAAAGAGCGGAAACAGGAGAAGGTAGGAAAGAGGAATGGGGCCGAATGCCGCAGCGCCTTCAATGAAAAGCATGTATTCAATAACGAGGAGTGTGCTGAATACAAGTACGAGCTCAATAACTTCCTGGGGGCTGCGCATGAAGCGCGGTTTCGCAAACCAGCGCAGAATAAACGGCACGATGATGACGTGGCAGAAGAATGCCGCGAAGTACCACGAGAACCAGGAGATGTTGCCGAACGGTATATCGGTTATAAGTGTATGTAAGGATCGGGCAAGTATGCCCAGCGAAGGCACAATAGCGCAGGCAACAAATACAATTGCGAGCAAGCTGAGAATATCTCGCGAGCGCCTAAACAAGGGATCAATGCGTACGCTCCTGAGCGCGTATGCGCCGAGTCCCGCCTGAAGCGCCTGCGCAATCGGCATTATGACGAGGTAGGAGAGTGGTGAGCCAAGAAAGACGTTGCTTGCGAACGAGGCGAGATATACCACTGGCCAGAGCTGCGGACCTGTGAAGAAGAGCGTTGCCATTGCAATGGCTGACGCGGGAAACAAGGTGGCGAGGTTAGGAACCAAAGAATCAGACGTCCAGAGCGCAACCATATAGGTAACGAAAAGGAGAAGGCCAATCTTCCTGTGGCGCTTAAGGCTTTCAGCTAAGCCGGCAACATACGAGTGCGGGAAGTTCGGCATAGCGAATGTATACGGGCACTATACTGCTTTTATTCATGAAGTGCAGGTGAACGTGCTCCTGGGAGGCGGGTTTGGTAGAGTTTTCAAATGGAAGACGATATCGTCCTTATTGATAAGCCAAAGGGCATGACATCGTTCGGCGTTATACGTCGATTACGGCGAGAACTTGGTATTCGCAAGATGGGACACGCCGGCACCCTCGATCCACTCGCGAGCGGGTTAATGATTATTGGTATTGGGAAGGGAACCAAAAAGCTCGCGTCTCTCATAAAGCTCGACAAGACGTACGAAGCCGAGATTATCCTCGGGGAGCGGCGGAACACCGGAGACCTTGAGGGAGAGGTCGTCGAGGAGCGCGCTGTAAGCGACGTGCCTCCTGAAGCAATTGTCAGCGCGCTTTCCTCTATGGAAGGAGAACTATTGCTTCCGGTGCCGGTGTTCTCCGCAATAAAGGTAGACGGCAAAGCGCTCTATGTGCGCGCTCGCAAGGGTCAGGATGTTGAAGTTCCGATAAAGCCTATGAAGGTTTTCAAAGCCTCATATGAGCGAAGCGTGCAGCAGGGAGACCGCGTGCATGTGTTCGCAACATTTTCTGTTGGAAGCGGCACCTACATTCGCTCTCTCGCAGAGGAGCTCGGGAGAAGGCTCGGATATCCCGCTACACTCGGGAATTTGAGACGAACGAGAGTAGGTGACTATGATATTCGAGACTCACGAGCGCTTGTTGACCCTGCACGGAATAAGGGCTAGGCCTATGAGTTTTTTAGAAATGACCCATCGCTCGAGCTCCGTACATCTTTAGGTATTCATAGAAGACATACGACCATCCATTGATGTCATTAAAGTACGTTTCGCGTGAGTATTTTGTGGAGGGTCCTGCGTGGCGGATAAGTTTGTATTCCCAGTCAAATCCTGCGCGCATCGTGAGCGATGCTCGGCGCATGTGGTAAGCCACACTCACGGCTATAACTTTCTTTGGCAGGAAATCCAACTCACGAAGTATTTTCCCAGAATTCACTATATTTTCTGGAGTATTAACGGATTCTTTCTCAATAAGAATATCTTCAGGATTAACACCTTCCGCTATAGCGAGGGCAGCGTACTCTTCAGCTTCGGTAACCGGTACGTCTCCTGCGTAGGACGGCTTGTTGCCGCTAAACATAATTTTCTGAGCGAATCCATCTTTCTGAAGTCGTATACCTTCGAGCACAGCGGATCTTCCTATTCCTCCAAATACATAAATCAGATCTGACGGCTCGAGCGGGTCTGATTCGGCAAGGTAGTCCCAAAGCCGATACAGCTTCTCGCGGACAGATTCCGACTCAGATAGGAGTGCAATTTGCTGAAAGCTCTCTTCGAGGATTGCTTTGATGCTCTCAGTTCCTTGGTCTGAAGGATAGTTGTCGTAGGGATTTGCCTGGATGCCTAATTCCAAAAGTGTCTCTAGCAAATACTCAAAGCGAATCTCGTCTATGGGCCCGTCGCTCTTAATGAGTCCGGCGACCTTGTCGAGATACTCCTTCTTGTAGTTTAAGTTCGGTCGGTATAGGTCATCAGCCATGTATACATTCTACCTTAAACGTAAAACAGCCTTAAGGTATAAGGCTGTTTTAGTTTGCTCCGCGGGCAGGATTCGAACCTGCGACCGATCGATTAACAGTCGACTGCTCTACCGCTGAGCTACCGCGGAATGGTAGAAGCCCTCCCAGAGGAGGGCTTAGGTATAGTAGCGAAAATCCCCAATTCAGCAACACATGAGTTGGTATACTGATTTATATGCTTACGCTCTACGTGAAGTCTGGATGCCCATACTGCGCCAAGGTCCTTATTGAGGCGGCGATGCTTGGGCTCGAGTTTGATGAGCGGAACATAGCGAGTCCGGGAATAGCCGAGGAACTTATTGCTCGGGGCGGAAAGCTGCAGGCGCCGTACCTTGTTGATGAGGAGCGCGGCAAGGAATTCTATGAGTCGGACGACATCATAGACTATCTTCACGCTACCTTTACGCCCCCTACGTAAACTAGTACGTATCGGCGCGCTCTCGGACAAGCGCCTCTTTATATGCCTAACTCTCGAAACGATATGCAAATTCACTTCAAGGGTACGAATTATGAGCTTCCTGCGCACATCAGCGAACTCGCTCGCAGGAAAATCGAGAGTCTTGGCAAATATATTGGAAAGGACAAAGAAGTAGCGCGCGCGTATGCGGACTTCGGCAAAGAGAGCGAAGCGCACAAGAACGGATCGTTCTGGCGGGTTGATATTAACTTCGACGTGCACGGGAACCGCTTCTACGCGAAAGCGGTAGAAGAAAGTATCGAGAAGGCGCTCGACAAGGCGGTGAGCGAGCTTGCGATTAGTATCAAGACCGCGCGCAAGCGCGAGCAGAGCCTTATGAAGAAGGGAGGGGGAGTGATTAAATCCCTTATGCGCGGACTGCAATCCTAAGCAGGCTTCCAGCCGTTGGCGACAAGATTTGCGTACGCAGTCTCATTCTTGCCTTCGGGCACCACAAGCTCAGGAATAAACACTCCCATATCAAATTGGGCAGTGCGCACCTTTACGCGCATAGACGCGCCGTCTTTCTCTACAAAAAAGAAGGTGCCAGGACTTTCTGCGTACGCACGGTATATATTCCAGTTCTTCTGGCCATCATCTGAAAGCGAGAGCTGTCCGTCTTGCTTCTTTATTTTCTTCGTAACGGTAGCAAGCGCGTGATCCTGGGGTACTGCGGGCGCCGTTCCAGCTTCAAATGAAGGGAGGGTGTCAACCAAAAGCTTCGAGCCGAGCGCAACGAGACGCGGGCGTAGCTCGCGCGTCGTCTCGTCAGGGCCTATTGCTACTTCTGCGCTTGCGAGCACGTCTCCTGCATCAAGCTCGTACACCATCCGCTGTATAGAAACTCCCGTTACCGGTTCGTTATTCAAAAGCGCGCCTTCAACAGGGGACGCACCTCGATATTTCGGAAGGAGCGAATAATGGATGTTGAGAATGCCGTCGGGAAAGGCATCAATAAGGGCTTGCGGCAGAATCTTTCCGTACGCCACAACGATGGCATAGGAAGTGTTGTATTCCTTCAGTGCAGCGATAGTTGCGTCGTCGATGCGCTCGGGAGTAAGAACCGGTAGTCCCTCTGTTTGGGCAAATACTTTCGTCTCGCACGCCGACAGCGTCTGGCCGCGGCCCTTGGGAGCGTCGGGCGACGTAATAACCGCTTCTGGGCGATATCCCTGCTCAAGCAGATAGCGGAGCGTATCGCGCGCAACGTAGGGAGTGCCGAAATACAGAAATGGCTTATGCATCGTGTATGCGGTTAACTTCAACCAAGTCCGTTGCGTGATCAATGAAAAGAATGCCGTTGAGGTGATCGGTCTCGTGCTGGAAGATCTGCGCAAGAATGCCGCCCCCGCCGCGCTCGAAGTACGAACCGTCTTCGGTACGCGCTCGTACTGTTGCGCGGTTATAGCGCTTCGTCTTGCCGTAGATTCCACGCACAGAAAGGCAGCCTTCGTCCATTTCAACGCGACGCTTTGAGCTGCGCAGGAACTCGGGATTGATATAGACGCCTACGTCCGCTGGAAGCGGGGGATCTTCCGGCGCTACGATGCGGTCATAGCGGACAACGAAAATGCGGTAGGGAATCCCAATCTGGGGCGCTGCGAGCGCTACGCCGTCTGGCTGCGCATCAAGCGACTCAACCATGTCAGCGACGATTCCTGAAAGCTCCTTTGACCCGAAGAGCTCTTCGGGTACCGGTGCAGAAATCTTATGGAGTACGGGGTCGCCGTCCTGGACAATAGAAGACATAGAGGGACTATAACAAAATAAAAAGCACCAGCCAGGTGGCGGTGCCGTTTCGTGAAAGATCAATCCGGAGAGTGTCACCGCCGGGGGATCGCAGGACGCTGGGGCGTGGACCCGTGCATCTCAGCATATCAACCCCGGCGGCGACTGCTCTGGGAAGAGCAACAGCCTCCTGGCCGTTAGGTCCCTTGCTAAGAACATATACCCGCTTAGGACTAAATGGTTATACACCCTATACAACTGTTTGTCAACTGATGCCTAAAACGGCTTGTCCGGCTCCTTGTGCTTTTCTGGATCAACTTCCCACCAGAACTTCTTGCTGAAATTCTTGGAGCGGCTGCACACGGTTTTTAAGTAGTAGAGATCTTGGGTTGGAATGCCCTCCAAGATCTTTCCCATGCGGCCCATGGTGAGCTTCGGGAGACCGTCTTCGGCGCGTGAGAAGTTTAAGTGGCGTACGAAAAAGCGCATAAGCTCGCCGCGCTCGGTTTTTGTTGTCGGCTTCTTGCCGTCCTTGCCGAAGTCCTGGGGGAGCAGTTCGCCGATACTCTTCATAAGTATCAGTTTATCAGTCCTGCTACGCGTGCTCTATAACGGCGCCGATTGAGGTGAGGCGGTTAACGAGGTCTTCGTATCCGCGGTTAATGCTATACACGTTCCGCAACGTCGAGCGACCCTCTGCGGCGAGCATGCCAATAAGCAGAATCGTCGCAGGACGGAGCGCTGGAGGCGCCACAATCTCTGCGCCGCGCAAATGCACAGGGCCGTGCAACTGGATGCGGTGCGGATCAAGAAGGAGAGTGTTTGCGCCCAGGCGATCAAGTTCGGTGTAATAGATGGCGCGCTTTTCGTACACCCAATCGTGGATAAGTGTTTCGCCCTCCGCTTTCATAGCAATAACCGCAAAGAACGGAAGGTTGTCTATATTGAGCCCCGGGTACGGGCGCGCATGAATCTTTTCTGGGAACGCAATGAGCTGCGACGGCTCGATATGGATATCAGCGAGCTTCGTAATGCCGTTCTCAGAAACTGCGAAGTCCGTTAGGGAGAACTTTAGCCCCATCTTTGAAAGCACCTCGAGCTCTACCTCGAGAAACTCTATAGGCGCATTGCGGATAGTGAGCGACGAGTCCGTGGCTATAGCCGCCGCTATGAAGAACATGGAGTCGATAGGGTCTTCGCCAATAGCGTACGTAACATCCTTCCTAATCTCAGGGATGCCGGTAATGGTTAGTGTCGTAGAACCGAGTCCCTCAATGGACACTCCAAGCTCCCTAAGGAATCCGCATACTTCCTGCACCTGGTAGTTGGCGCTCGCGTACTTAATAACGGTCGTAGCTTCAATGCGCGAAGCGGCAAGGAGGGCATTGATGGTTGCGGTGTCGCTCGATTCGTAGAGCACGATTTCTGCGGGTGCGAGTCCGTCGTGCGAGACCAGGTAATGGTCGCTCATTGTTTCAATCGTTATCCCAAACTTCTCGAGCGCCCAGAGATGTGAGCGTACCGAACGCAGACCGAGCGTGCATCCTCCGGACTGCGGAATTTCAAACGAGGGGAAGTGATGAACGAGTGCGCCGATGAACATGAGAATTGAGCGCGTGCGGATGGCGGCAGCGCGATCTATTTGATCAAGCGCAAGAATCTCAGGCGGTGTGATAGTTATGTCCTTTCCGTTCCATTCAACGGAGACCCCAATGGAGCGGAGTACTTCAATCAAGCGGTGCACTTCCTCAATCTTTGGTACGCGGCGAAGGACCGTCGTTCCCTTATTCAACAGGGAGGCAGCAAGCATCGCCACAGCTCCGTTCTTTGAGCAGTTGGTTGTAATAGAGCCAGAGAGCTGGTGGCCGCCCTCAACAATGAAGCTGTTTTCTCCTGATTGGGTCATGGCGCGTATTGTACCAGGCTGGCAATAAGTTTGGTCTCTTGGTTTGTATGTATAAGAAAACCGCCCCACCACAAAGGAATCGGTGGGGCGATTTCTTTCGTAGTGCGGCGGCTGGTACTGGTTAGGGCCGGGTCAACAGAACGGCGGCGATGCCGGCGAGCGCGAACCCAGCCGCTTTCGTCAGAGAGATTCCTCCGTTCATCACGACACTGTAGATGGCCGGCACCGCCGTCTGGACGATGATCATCACGACGAACAGCGTGCCAACCGATTGCGGTGTCGCTTGCGAGAGCATGCCGTTGAAAAACGTCACACCCACCGCTCCGGTCACGCCGGCGACGATCGCCATTGTCCAGCTGACCTGCGCGAACTCCAAGGAATTTGCGGCGATTGACCGGATGGCGAAGGGCGCGACGCACACGAGGACGACGACGGTGAAGACCAGAGACGAGACGCTTCCGTTCAGACCGCTTCGGTTCATGAAGAGCGGCCACGCGCCGAAGAACACACCAGCAAGCGCTGCCTTGATAAACAGACTGTCCATTTGGACCCTTTCCAAGTTTGCAGGAACGTTACCCTAAAAGCAGTATGCATTATTTTGGCATCTTGTCAATAAATGTGCCACACATACCGGCGAAAGGTTAGGTAGGATTAGAGACAGGTTTTGCACCTCTAACCCTAAAAGGGGTATGATGCTACGCACATGCCTCTCTTTTCTCCGCGCATCGGCATCGACCTTGGAACCACGAACGTTTTGGTATTCGTTCCTGGAAAGGGTGTCGTCCTTAACGAGCCCTCGGTTGTGGCGGTTTCAACAGAGAACAACAAGGTTCTTGCCATTGGTGCAGAAGCCAAGGCAATGGTGGGAAAGACACCAGACTCCATCCAGGCGTACCGTCCGATGAAGGATGGCGTGATCGCGGACTACCGCGTAACCGAAGCGATGCTTCGCTATTTCATTCGTAAAGCGGTAGGGCGAAATCTCTTCAAGCCCACCGTACTCATCTCGGTGCCTGCGGGCGTAACTTCGACAGAGAAGCGCGCGGTTATCGAAGCTGCGGTAAAGGCAGGCGCATCTGACGCGTATGTCGTGAAGGAACCGATCCTTGCGGCAATTGGCGCAGGTATTCCTATTCAGGAAGCTATGGGGCGTATGGTTGCGGATATTGGTGGAGGAACGATCGACGTCGCGGTGATTTCGCTCGGCGGTATTGTCGCGTCGACTTCGGTGAAAGTAGCAGGGAACAAGCTTGATCGCTCGATCATTGACCACGTGAAGAAGCAGTACAACCTTTCTATCGGCGACAAGACTGCAGAGGAGATAAAGATTCAGATAGGATCTGCCGTACCCGTTACGGAAGAGCTTTCCATGCTCGTGAAAGGTCGCGACCTCGTTTCCGGGCTTCCGCGCACAATCGAGCTGAAGACCAACGAAGTAGTGCAAGCGATGAATCGCGAGCTGCGGGAGATGATGAACGCAGTTCGCAAAGTGCTCCAAGATACGCCGCCAGAGCTCGCGTCCGATATCATTGATAACGGCATCATCCTTACAGGAGGCACAAGCCAGCTGCGACACCTTCCAGAACTTGTATACCGCCGCACCGGCGTCCAGGCGAAACTCGCTGACGACGCGTACTATTGCGTAGCGCGCGGCACGGGCATCGCGCTCAACCATCTGGATACGTACAAGAAGAGCATTATTTCGAAGAAGTAGTTTGGTAAAGATATGAAAGAACCCCCGCCGAAGCGGGGGTTGTTCCGTCTAGAAGCGCCGGACGTACCGGGCGAGGACGGTGATGTCGCTCGTATCGGGAAGGTTGGGACCGAGCGCGGTCTCAACATGTCCGACGCTGAAGCGCATCAGATGTCCGTCGACCATGCGGTCGAAGGCGAGGCCTTCGTAGTCGTAGTCGAGCGAACGCTCCGTTTGGAACGAACGCTCTTCCATAGTGACCTGCCACTCTCCGAGAGCGAAGGACACGTCGCCGCTTTCGATGTCGAGCAGAGAAGGCTCGTCATACGACGGCGTGCTGGGATTGACCAGCAGGTCCTGCGCGAACGTCGGGGGCGCGGCGCCCCATACATAGTGGAAAAGAGCAGGCACCAGAATAAACTTCGCGATCGTGACCCTCGCACGAGCCATGGCGTTCTCCCTTGCTAGCTGGATTATCTCTTTTCCCATGAGACTCCCATCATGAGTGTGAGTCAAGCATTGGGGGTGCACAAAGAAGCCCGCGTGAGCGGGCTTCTTTGTGCAAATAAAACTGTTTTAGTTAACGCGAGTGAATTCAAGAGACCCGTTTCCTGAGAGGTAGATTATGGAGAGATCTGATGCGGTAAGTTCCGTAATGGCAAAATACATAACCTCTTCCGGGAACTGAATCTTAATAACGCGCGCGTCCGTAACCTCAGGCAGTTCTGCCTGCTCTGCATTAGGATCGTCTACAACGTTCCAGCTGCCGCTGATGGTTGCGCTGTCGTCGCCTTCGTAGCGATCCGTAACTGAGCCGTCCGCACTGAAGATACGGATGAAGCGCGCGTCTTCCGTGCTCTGCCACGTGCCGGCGAGCGAGAACGCAGTGTCTTCCGTAGAGACGGGAGCGCCGTCTACGTTCTCTTCGGGGTTAGGAGCAATAGCTGAGTCCTGCCACGGCTGCATAAATGCCCAGTACCACCACCCGAGCACGAGAAGGGCGAGGACAACCACAATGCCTATAACAACGTTCCTGTTCATGACTTGCTGCGTTAGCTCGTATGGAGACAAGTCTAGCACCACGCTACAATGCATATATGGCGCACCATGCGTATCTCTATATAGGGGACCAAGAGCCCGGCATACGGGCTGCGCGCGCGTTTGCCGAGTCGAACTTGAATCTATCCGGAACGGATAACCCAGACATTGCAGTGTTTGCGTACGAGGGACTGTTTCCCATAGTGCACGCGCGAAGAATCACGCAATTTGCGTCGCAAGCGCCAAGCCAGGGCGACCAGAAAGTTATCGTCATAGCGGCAGGGCGCTTCTATCACGAAGCGCAGAACGCGCTGCTCAAAACATTCGAAGAGCCGCCAGAGGGCACAACACTTATTCTTGTAGCGCCAGCAGAAGGAACGATTCTTCCGACGCTTCGCTCGCGCCTTATTCCGCTCCCGAGAGAACAGAGAGAGATTTCGCAGAGCGCGCAGGCGTTTCTCGCAGCTTCTTCCGCAGAGCGCACAAAGCTCGTCGCAAAACTCTTGGCGCGCGCAAAGTCCGACAAGGAAGAAGAGAAACAGGCTGCCAGGCTCGAAGCAGTGTCGCTTGTTAACGGTCTTACGCGCGCAGCGCATGATGCGCGTAAGACAGCTTCCGGAGAGTACGCTCGCGAACTCGATCAGCTGCTTCTTGAGTTTGCGCGCTTTGCGCCCATCCTTCACGAACGCGCCGCACCCTTGAAGCCAATCTTCGAGCATATTTTGATTGTCCTGCCGCAGAAGCTGGGGAAGTGATACACTTTAGAAACTATGGCTTCATTTGATTTCACACCCCTCGATACCAGCATTAAGGAGACCGAAGAATGGCTCGCGCGCGAGCTCTCGTCGGTGCGTACCGGCCGCGCAACACCCGCAATTCTCGACACCATCAAGCCTGAGATCTATGGCAGCCGTACACCAATCAATCAGGTAGCAGCGGTAAACATTGAGGACGCACGCACGCTCCGCATCGTGCCGTGGGACAAGACCGTCACGAAGCTTATTGAGAAGGCTATCCAGGATGCTGATCTTGGCGTGGGTGTTGGGTCTGACGACCAGGGACTACGTGTTTCGTTCCCGGAACTTACCGCTGAGCGCCGCACGATGCTTTTAAAAGTTGCGAACGACAAGCTTGAGCAGGCGCGCGTTACGCTGCGCGGACACCGCACCGATACCCTCAAAGCGCTCGACGCTGCAGAGAAAGAGGGAGGTATGGGCAAGGACGAGCTCGGGCGCTTTAAAGACGAAGTGCAGAAGAGGATTGATAAGGCGAACGAAGCATTAACCGCACAGGGCAAGAAGAAGGAAACTGAAATTTCTATCTAACTATGAGCATACTCATCTTCGTTCTCGTCCTCATCGCGCTTATCGTCGTGCATGAGTTCGGACACTTCGTTGCCGCAAAGCTTTCGGGTATGCGCGTGGACGAGTTCGGTCTCGGCTATCCGCCTAAGGCTTGGGGCAAGAAGATCGGAGAGACTGAGTACACCCTCAACTGGCTTCCGTTCGGAGGATTCGTAAAAATATTCGGCGAGGATCCAGAGCCAGGTCAGTTGGCTGCGCCGCGCTCCTTTACCTCAAAGCCGCGCATTCTGCAGGCGCTCGTGCTCGTAGCGGGTATTGCGATGAATCTCCTATTTGCGTACGTCCTTATAACTGCGACGCTCTTCATGGGAACGACGCGCGCGCTTACGGACGAAGAGGCTCGCATGGCTCCTGATGCGCAGCTTGCGGTTGCGAGCGTGCTTCCGGGGTCTCCTGCAGCAGACGCAGGACTCTTGCCAGGGGACATTATTCTTTCAGCGGTTTCTGACGCACGAACATTCGAAGGAGCAAGTGCTACTACCTTTACCGCGTTCGTAGCCGAGGATGCGTCAGTCGGAGAGAACCTTACGATTTCCGTGCTTGGCCTCGACGGCACAGAGCGCGAAGTAGCAGTGCGTCCTGAGGCGGGAATCATTGCAAGCGATCCTGAACGCCCTGCGCTTGGAGTGGGACTTGCTGTTATCGGCACGCTCTCGATGCCGTGGTGGCAGGCGCCGCTTGATGGCGCGCTCATAACCTGGGAACTCACGAAGCAGACTGCGATAGCGCTTGTCGGATTCTTCGGAAGCATCTTCACGTTCTCTGCGGACCTTGCACAAGTATCAGGGCCTGTTGGTATTGCGGGCGCGGTGGGCAGCGCGTCAGAGGATGGCATTGCATCGCTCCTCACTATTACCGCGCTCATCTCGATCAACCTTGCGCTCATCAACTTGCTTCCTATTCCTGCGCTTGATGGCGGAAGACTTCTCTTTGTCATCATTGAAGCAATCATTCGAAGGCCTATTCCAACAGCGTTTGCGAACGCAGTTAATGGCATCGGATTCATCGCCCTCATACTCCTCATGCTTGTTGTTACGGCAAGCGATATCTTCAAGATTGTTGGATAGATTTCGGCACAAGAGTCGGAATTAGCCAATTTTGCTCTCGGGGTATCGGAACCGTATACTGAGGGGACTATGCGACAGAGCCAACTTTTTACGAGGACGAGGCGCGAAGCGCCGAAGGATGAAGAGGCTCGCAATGCGCAGCTCCTCATTCGCGCAGGATTCGTGCATAAGGAAATGGCAGGGGTGTACACCTACCTCCCGCTAGGGCTTCGCACGCTTGCAAAGATCAACCGCATCATCCGCGAAGAGATGGACGCCATCGGCGGACAGGAACTTGTGATGACCGCGCTGCAGGACAAGGCAGTGTGGGAGAAAACTGATCGCTGGGACGACGCAAAGGTTGATATCTGGTTTAAGACTGAATTCAAATCAGGAGGGGAGACGGGTCTTGGCATTACGCACGAAGAACCAATCACGCGCATGATGTCAGAGCACATCGCGTCGTATCGCGATTTGCCCGTGTACGCATACCAGTTCCAGAACAAGTTTAGGAATGAGCTGCGCGCAAAGTCCGGCATTATGCGCGGCAAGGAATTCCTTATGAAAGACCTGTACTCTTTCTCGAAAGACGAGCAGGAGCACAATGCGTTCTTTGAGAAAGCGCGCGATGCGTACCGGAAGATTTTCCAGCGCGCAGGCATTGGCAACAATACTTACGTAACCTTTGCTTCCGGCGGCTCGTTCAGCCAATTCTCCGAGGAATTTCAAACTGTTTCTGATGTGGGGGAAGACACAATTTACGTAGACGAAGAAAAGCACCTTGCTGTTAACAAGGAAGTGCTCACGGATGAGAACCTCGCAGCGCTCGGCCTTTCACGCGAGAAGCTTGTTGAAAAGAAGGCAATTGAAGCCGGGAATATCTTTACGCTCGGCACGAAGTTCTCTGAGCCCCTCGGTCTTACGTACATGGCCGAAGACGGCACGAGCAAGCCTGTATTTATGGGCAGCTATGGCATTGGCCCTACGCGTTTGATGGGTATTGTTGCGGAAGCGTTTGCGGACGACAAAGGACTTGTATGGCCTGAGGAAGTAGCGCCTTACACCTATCACCTCGTCTCGCTTGCTGCTGGCGACGAGCAGCTCACGGCGCTTGCTGAAGATCTGTATCGCGAGCTTCAGAAGAAAGGGGACGTCGTGCTGTATGACGATCGCGATGCTCGCGCGGGAGAGAAGTTCGCAGACGCAGATCTTATGGGTATGCCGTACCGCATTATCGTGGGCAAAGAAACCCTCGCATCGGGACGCTTTGAGGTGGTGAATCGCAAAACGGGAGAAGTCGAGAAGCTTCTTAAGGAAGAGCTCCTTGCTCGATAAGCTATGGCTAAGAACAAGCGATTCTCAAAGAACTCACTCTTCTCGACTGACATCGGGATTGATCTTGGCACCGGGAATACGCTGGTGTACGTGCGCGGTCGCGGGATTGTAATTGCAGAACCAACCGCAGCGACGGTAAACGAAAAGACGGGACAGATCGTTGCTGTGGGTGCGAGCGCCAAAGCGATGCTCGGAAAAACACCGCCGCATATTCGCGCAGTGCGTCCCTTGTCGCACGGCGTTATCTCCGACTTCGAAGTTACCGAGGAGTTGCTCGCATATTTCATTAATAAGGCGCAGGGCGGACGCTCTCGTCTGTTTGGTCCTCGCGTGGTGGTGGGTGTGCCTACCGGCGTTACGAACGTCGAATCCCGCGCGGTGCGCGATGCTGCGATGACTGCAGGAGCGCGCGAAGTATACATACTTGAAGAACCTATGGCAGGCGCCATCGGCGCAAAGCTTCCTGTAATGGAGGCAGTGGGAACCATGGTGCTTGATATTGGCGCGGGAACAACCGACATCGCCGTTATCGCGCTTGGCGGCTCAGTTGCTGGAAAGAGCTCGCAGGTAGCAGGGGATCGATTTAACGAAAACATAACGGATTACGTTCGAAGCGAGTTCCAGCTCGCTATCGGCGAAAAGACGGCAGAGGACACGAAGGTAGCCATTGGTGCCGTGCTCCCGCTCGATGTTGCGCTGGAGAAGGCGGTGCGCGGACGCGATCTTGCTACGGGTCTTCCGCGAGAGATTTTGCTCACCGACTCGCACGTGCGCGAGGCGCTCGCACCGTCTATGGAGGCGCTCATGGAAGCGATGAAGGAGGTTATTGAAAAGACACCGCCCGAACTTCTTTCCGATGTGCTTGAGCGCGGCGTTACGGTATTTGGCGGAGGCGCGTTGCTGCGCGGCCTTCCTGAGCAGCTCGCGAAAATGCTCGGCGTGCCGGTGCACGTTGCGAGCGATCCGCTTACCGCAGTTGTGCGCGGTACCGGTGTTGTAACAGAAGATCCTCGCCCATGGCAGGACACCTTTATGCATGAAGAAGCGATCCTTCCGAAGGCATAACTCCATTGTTGGAGCATATCCGTGGCTCGGGCCTACGGCGCTTGGCCTGCTCGTTGTTGTTGTCGTGTTCGGGTTTCTGCGTCTCGTGCTTCCCGGAGCGCTCGTATCTATTGCGACACCACTCTGGACCACGGGTTCCGTACTAAGCGCAGGCGTAGGGAACGCTGGTGCGTTTTTTACAAGCAAGCCGCAGCTTGTTAAGGAGCGCGATCAATTGCTTGTAGAGAACGCAGCGCTCTATGCAAAAAGTGCGACGCTTGAGGCGCGTACACGCGATCTCGAGCGCTTGCTCGGCGGAAGAACGGAGAC
>DAORIM010000011.1:0-26144 GCA_035438505.1 Minisyncoccota bacterium | reverse complement strand
AAAGCCCTCCTGCAGCCGTTAACGAGCCTGTGGTCCAGGTTGCTGCTGCAGACTCAGCTGTGAGCTTCTTTGCGCAGGTGGCTGCCTCTCCAACGCACACCCTCATTTATCTCCTTTCCGCGCTCGCGGCTCTCATTGCCGTGCTACTCCTTGTAGCGATTGCGGTGCATATAAAGGTGCAGTATCTCGAGGTGCTCGGAGGCGGACTCCTCGTGCTCGTTGTCGTGCTCTCGCTTCTCATCTATAACGCAACATCTTCGCCCGAAGTGCTCATTCCGGACGAAGCGCAACCAGCAAGCGCCATAGAAGCGTTATAACCAGCATGCAAGCGGTACTACTCGTCTCCGGCAAGGGGACGCGCATGAAAGACCTCACAAGCACGGTCCCCAAGCCGATGCTCCAGGTTAATGGAAAGAGCCTAATCGAACATAAGCTCGATGCGCTGCCACCTGAGGTGGATGAGGTTATTTTGATAATTGGCTATCTCGGGCACGTCATACGCGATACGTTTGGGGAAGGGTTTGGCGGACGCCGCATGACGTATGTGGAGCAGGAGACGTTGAATGGGACCGCGGCTGCGGTTTGGCTTGCGCGTCCGCATATTAAAGACCGCTTCGTGGTTCTCATGGGAGACGATCTGTATGCGCGCAAAGACATCGAGTCGTGCATGGCGTCGCCCGACTGGAGCGTGCTTGTAGAAAAGACAGAATCAATGGGATCAGGAGGCAAGATAGTGATGGACGAGCAGGATCACATCGTTTCTATCGAAGAGGGAAGCC
Organism: Minisyncoccota bacterium; assembly: GCA_035438505.1. Lineage (GTDB taxonomy): Bacteria > Patescibacteriota > Minisyncoccia > Phycocordibacterales > Phycocordibacteraceae > C7867-001. Next base: position 25,365 of record DAORIM010000011.1, on the reverse strand, counting down.
ACGATGGTCCGGGACTCATGAATACCAACCTTATGGTGCTTGATACGCGTATTTTCGAGTATCCTATAGTCCCAAAGGCGCCTGGAAGCGACGAGTACGGTCTTCCGCAGACGGTGCTCGCAGCCTCCCGGGCTTCTGGGATTCCGCTTCATCCGGTGCCTACAACCTTCTGGATACAGATAACGGCGCCGGATGATTTAGCAAAGGCAGAGCGGATTTTGTCCCCGGACCGTTGAACGGGTGCGATCCATATAGTACTGTGCCTATATTGTCGGGGTAGCTCAGTTGGTTAGAGCGTAGCACTCATAACGCTAAGGTCGTGGGATCATTCCCCACCCCCGACACCAATGTCTTGTCCGTGATCATCAATACCTGAAGGTAAGGTATGTATACTGTCCTGTTATAATTAGGACAATGCCGATCCTAAGAACTCTGAAGCAGGATTTCTTTGCCCGCTGGTCTGAAGAAATGGCTTACGTCTTGGGATTCTTTGCTGCGGATGGCTCGATGCTTAAAAACAGTCGCGGCTCGTGTTTTATTGAATTTACCATTACAGACAGAGTTGTTATCGACTATATACGGAGCGTTGCTGGATCTGACCATGCGATTTCAATCCGCGAGCGTGGAGGGAACTGTCGTACTGCGTATCGGCTGCAAATTGGAAGCAAGCGTTGGTTCGATGATTTGAATCAGTTAGGCTTTACGCAGGCAAAGAGCAAGACGCTCGCGTTCCCTAGGGTTCCCAAGGAATATGAGTCTGCATTCATACGAGGATATTTTGACGGAGACGGGTGTGTGTACTTCAAAGAGCTCAAGTTTGCAGACAGAGCGAAGAAACGACGCATCCTCATGACCACTTTCACGAGCGGGTCGAAAGTGTTTTTGGTTTCGCTCTGGCAAGTGCTTAAAAAGCACGACGTGCAAGGCGGTTCTATTCGGAGAAAAGAGCGAGGATTTGATCTCGCCCTGAGCCATAAGGACAGTCTTGCGCTTTACAAGCTCATATATCATACTGGCTCAACTACAGGCTTTCGTCTGCCTCGAAAGCAAGTTCTGCTTAAAAAAGCACTCGAAAGTCTGTATGGGAAAGAGTTCATGCGCAACGTGCGGTCGTAGCTCAACTGGTTAGAGCACCCGCCTGTAGACGTGCAGCTTTCTGTCCGAAAGGCGGATTGAAACTCTCCGGGATATCGGTGAAGGCTAAGTCTCACGTTGAGATATGCGAATACCGAGGGAACCCCTTATGAATGAATTTGGGGGCGCCGTAGAGACTAGATACCGGAGTACCTAAGGAGAGAGATCTCTATTGGTAAAGATATAGTCCACGCCCCTACGAAAGTAGGGAATTAGGTGCACGCGGGAGGTTGCGAGTTCAAGTCTCGTCGACCGCGCATTAAGGGATTAAGGACGGCGAAGGCCGTCTTTTCCCTTTTATCTGGGCCGTAGGACTCTGGTTCAAATGTCTCAATCTTACTGAGCACATCTGGAACCGTATGTTTTCTAATCCATTTCAACCTCAACCATCAACGGAAGATGGTCGGAGAATCGCGCTCCTGTAGGGACAGAAGCTCTTGATAACGTCAGGTGATGGGACATAAAGAGGACTTGGAGCGCGTGCTGCGGCTTCCAGGACGGGTAGCCAGGCACGGAGACCGGCATAAGGCCCGCTTTCTTAAGTTGCGCGAAGGATCTATGGTCTCGCTCATTAAAATCGCCTCCGAGTAGCACAGGTCCTTCAACGGAACGGATATGTTCAAGAATCTCGCGCAACTGAATCTCGCGTGCTCGCGCTCCGAGGGCTAGGTGCGCTACGAACGCATGCAGAACTTTTCCATTGGGAAGTGTGAGTGTTGTTTTCCCAAGGACACGCGGGTTAACTCTGCTGACGAGCGGATACGCCTGTATATCATGCATAGGGAACCGGCTCATAATCGCGTTGCCTTCTCGTATAGAGGTGCCCACAATCCGCGCAGGAAAGAAGTGTGCGTGCTCCATGCCAGACTCCTTGGCGATAGCGTCCATTTGGGAGGAGTGACGGGAGCGCCGCGAACCGCCATCAACTTCAGTGAGAAGTGCGATATCGGTGTCCTCGGCCTTAAGGAACGTACCAGCGCCCATAACGCCTCGTCCTCGATGGGGAAGAAGGTAGCGCCAGCCGCTCGTGAGGTATTGTCTGTATCCTTCCGTTACGCCGATCCCTGACTGTATATTCACAACGACAATACGAATGTGCATGTCCATCCATACTACGCTCTTCCGCCCGTGCAATTGATGAAGTTAACAGACCTAGGTTGAGTGTGTATAATGGTCTGTTAAAATGACTGTATGCGGAATACTGAGAGTTTGAAACTGAATGACCTAAAGCAATTGTATTTAGTTGATAAATTGTCTGCAAAGCAGATCTCAAAAAAGCTTAATTGCTCGGAAACAAAAGTTCATTATTGGATATCAAAGTACTCTCTTCCTAAAAGATCAATTTCTGATGCTGTGTATCAGAAACTTAATCCAAACGGAGATCCCTACACAGTAGCGAAGATTAATAGCCTCGAAGATTCATTTTTGTTAGGACTTGGGCTTGGTTTATTTTGGGGAGAAGGGAATAAAAGGGATAAAAGTAGCGTAAGGCTCGGAAATAGTGACCCCGATCTAATCGCTACCTTTCTGTATTTTCTTGAGAACCGTTACCAAATTCAAAAACACCGACTTAGGTTTGGGCTGCAGATTTTTTCTGATATGGATCCTGAGGAGGTAGAGAAATTCTGGATGAATCGCCTGGGTATCAAACTTGAGCAGTTGTACAAGACAGTCGTGACAATTTCTGGAAAGACTGGGACCTATAGGGAAAAGAGTAAACATGGAGTGTTAACTATATATTTTCACAATAAAAAACTCCGCGATCTGCTGTTGGCTAAAATTGATAATTTGCGAAGAATCGACTATAGTTCTCTCGTTCTTCCTGAGGAAGATAAGCCGATGTAGCTCAGTCGGTAGAGCGCATCCATGGTGGGCCGCAAAGCCCTGCCCACTGTATCTGCGAAGTTACAGTGAATCCCGAATAACGGTTAATAGCTCCACAAGCCAAGACCGTGGCGTTTCGACGCCCGAACGACTGACAAGGGTATCTCTCTGAGATAAAGATACAGTCTAGCCCTCCTCCGCGTGGCTTGGAGAGGAGGTGTAAGCGAAGGATGAGGTCCCCGGTTCAATCCCGGGCATCGGCTCCGACAAGGTTTTATCCCCACTGTAGGGAACGAGTGCGTGGTTTTCGAGGTACGGTAGGAATATGGCAGATGTAGAGTTTCATGAGCCGCAGTATGCGCCACCGCCCGTTCGTCAGAAGTCCTCGTCGCTTTCTGACTTCGTTATAAAGAAAGGGTTTGCGAAAGATATGCAGGGTGCACAGCGCGTTATGCTCATAACAGCCGCCCTCGCCCTACTCCTGGTTGCGGTGATCCTCGTAGTATCGGGATCGAGTGGCCCATCCCCTGAAGAATTAGAAGCTGAGGTTATGCGGGGCTAGTAGTATGGGAAAGCGCGGATTTACACTCATTGAGCTTCTGGTGGTAATTGCCATCATTGCACTGCTCAACCGTAGTACTCAGCGCACTTAACGTCGCGCGCGAGCGAGCGCGAGACGCACGAAGGGACTCCGATATGTATCAGGTGCGTGCCGCGCTCAATAGCTATTATTTCGACAATGGTTCCTATCCGCCAGAGGATGTTGATACGTATCGACTGTCTGATATAACTGCGTATCTTGTTCCAACCTATCTGCCGAGCATCCCGCTTGATCCTACCCACGGCGATACTGCACTTGGATACCGGTACGGCACTAGTAACGCGTTCCCTCATGCTATGTATACGATTCTAGTAAATTACGAACGTGATGCGCCTATTACCTGGTGCGAGTACCGTAGCGAAGAGGGAGACCCGCACTGGTCGAATCTGCCTTGTTAAGGTAATAAGACTCGCTTTACAAAGTAGCGAGAAAGAGTAAAAGTGAATGCTTCGCATCGCGTTGATGCGAACAATGTTCAACAAGGGAGAATCGCCGTGACCCAGACCAACAGCATATCGGACGGAGAACCGGCTCGTCGCGCCCGCAGAATGGGAGACTGTCAGGATTATCACCCTGAACCGGTCACCGATTCTATCGAGCAGAAAGCTCCTGATCCGGAAGCGGAGGACGAAACGGGATAGTAGATCCCACGAAGAACGAGGCGCAGCTCCAGCTGCGCCTCCTTGCTTTATGAAGTCTTCATAGATGTTTCTGGTACAGTGCTCGCATGCAATTCATACGCACCTCGCTTTCCAACCTCACGCTGTCCAGGCTCCTGCCGCTTTTATTCATGCTCCTCTACATCGCTATTGCGGCGATGTATTTCTCATCAGTTGGGAACAACGAGTTTCTTGGCTATGTTGTCGTGCTCGTTGTGCTTATCGTTCTTGGGGGCTGCGTACTCTCGCACCAATGCGTTCCCGGCTGGATCTTGTGGCTGCTGTCATCCGTGGGTCTCTTGCACTTGCTTGGCGCTGCGGTAATGGTGGGAGGCGACATTCTGTATAACTACGTGCCGTACTACATCGATAACCCTACCGGGCTAACGGTAATCAAGTTTGATCAGATCGTGCACACATACGCGTCAGGCGTCGCGAGCGTACTCGCGTTCTTCTTTCTGCGGAGAGACACGTCGTTCCATGCGTTCGGTCTGTTTATGTTCGCCGTACTTGCGTCCATGGGAGTGGGTGCGATAAACGAAATCATTGAATTTGTCGCGAAGCTTACTGTTCCGGATTCAGATGTGGGTGGCTACTACAACACCGCGATGGACCTCTCGGTTAATCTCGTAGGAGCGATTGTTGGCGCAGTCGTGTGCGTTGCTTTCTGGAAGCGTCCGAAAGCTTGATAGCGAAGGGCTTTCCCGCTATGGTAGACGGGACCGCCACCGTAGCTCAGTTGGTAGAGCATTTCACTCGTAACGAAAAGGTCGCCAGTTCAATCCTGGCCGGTGGCTCTCGATAAAAGAGGACACCCCCGGAAGCACTGCTTCCGGGGGTGTTTTCCTAGCGACGAAGGAGATCCCAATTGTCCAGATAGGGGCGAAAGGGAGACTCGTCGGTAGGGGGCGGTATGGTGAGTGTTTGGGTAGGTGAAGTGAAGCTGCGGTGGCGCTTTCCCGGACTCCGCAAGTTAAGCGCGTCGCCGGGTGTGAGGATGTAGAAGGCCGGACTTTCGTCCTTCGTATCCACTAGGTAGATAAGCGCTTTCGTATCCTCCTGCGCTTTCCAGTTTGTGCGGACCGATCCGCAGTTTCTGAGGCTGCAGACACGCGCCAGACAGCGCACACCGTTAATTTTCAAAACAAGACGGTTTTGGGAAAATTCTTCTCCCGGAATGCGTTCTGCGCGATAGCCAAACTCAGACGCGCGCGTTTCGATGAGCGCAAACGGGTCGCCGTTGCTCATTGAGGTACCCTCCATTTACCAAGGAACAATAGGGCCGTATCCTCTCATAAAACAAGAAACTCGCAAACCTTCCTCAATGGTTTACACTCCTTTTATGCACGAAGAGCGGATAGCGGAGATTGAAGTCCTCATGGCATCGCCTGACTTCTGGAAGGATCCGAACGAAGCGCAGCGCGTCATACGCGAGTACCAAAGCCTCAAAGACGGCGACTCAGGCGACGGGCACGATGCGGGTCCTGCAACGCTCGCCATCCTCGCAGGCGCCGGAGGCGACGACGCGGAAGATTTTGCGCGCATGCTGAGGCGCATGTACGAAGGCTACGCTGCGCGCTCTGGCTGGGACACTTGGGAACTGCATGCGAACGAGAATGATCATGGAGGTTTCCGCAACGTGCTTATAGAAATAAGCGGGAAGGGTGCATACGGAAAGCTTAAGAACGAAGCCGGGGTGCACCGACTCGTCCGCATTTCGCCGTTTAACAGCAACGCAAAGCGCCAGACATCATTCGCGCTCGTAGAAGTGCTGCCAAAGCTTGCAGGGAATGAAGCCATAGACTTGAAGCCAGACGATCTTGATATCCAGTTTGCACGCTCCGGGGGAGCTGGCGGACAGAATGTGAATAAGCGCGAGACCGCGGTGCGTATTACGCACACGCCGTCAGGGGTTTCGGCGCATGTTTCAAGCGAGCGAACGCAGCTAGCGAATCGCGAGAAGGCTATGGAGCTTGTGAAGGCACGTCTCTTTAGAATTGAAGAGGATAAGCGGCTCGCTGAAGCAAAAGGCCGCTCCATTGCGTCTTCTACGGCGAATGAGTGGGGAAGCCAGATGCGCTCGTACGTACTGCATCCGTATAAAATGGTGAAAGATCATGTATCTGGCCATGAATCACATGATCCAGACGCAGTGCTTGCAGGAGACCTGGATGACTTTATAGACGCGTCCGGCGAGGGTGGGGTATAATGGCCTTCGTTATATGATCTATTTCGACAAGGTCAGCAAGATACACCGCGACGGCACTCCCGGCCTTGAGGATGTAACTATCGCTATCGCTCCAAAGGAGTTCGTCTCGGTTGTTGGGCACTCGGGCGCCGGCAAGACCACGCTTCTGCGCATGCTTCTTGCAGAGTCGCAGCCAACCTCCGGTACCGTGTTTTTTGAGTCTACGGACGTGCACGCGCTTCCCAAGTCAAAGCTGCATCACTACCGCAGGAAGATCGGCATGGTGTTCCAGGACTTCCGCCTTATCCCGAACAAGACGGCATACGAGAACATTGCGTTCGCTATGGAGGCCGCAGGGCGTCCTGAGGACGAAATTGCGCTTGATGTGCCACACATCCTCGATCTTGTGGATCTAGGCACAAAAGCGCACCACTTCCCAGGCCAGCTCTCGGGCGGCGAGCAGCAGCGTGTTGCTATTGGCCGCGCCATCATCAACCAGCCTGACTTGATTGTTGCGGACGAGCCTACAGGAAACCTTGATCCGGTTAACACCTACGAGATCATGGATATTCTCAAGAAGATCAATGAGCTGGGTACGACGGTGCTTATCACGACGCACAACAAGGGCGTAGTGGATGCGATGGGGCGACGCGTGATTACGATGGATCGCGGGCGAGTTATTCGTGACGACGTGCAGGGCCAGTACGTGCTCTAATTTTTCTTATTGCTATGTGGATGACTGTTAAGCGAGTGATTTCAGGAGGAGCAAAGAATTTTGCGCGCAGTGGCGCTGTTTCGTTTGCAACAGTGCTCATCATGACGATTACGCTCATTATCGTGGGCTCGCTCATCTTCCTCTCTGCAATCCTTGCGAACACACTCGCATCCCTTCAGGACAAGGTGGACGTGAATGTGTATTTCGTTACGAGTGCTGATGAGCGCGATATTGTTTCCATTCAACGCAGGCTTGAGGCGCTTCCGGAAGTAGCGAGTGTTACCTATACGTCCCGCGACGAGCGTCTTGCAGAGTTCCGCGCACGCCATGAGAACGACCAGCTCACCATTCAGGCGCTCGACGAGCTTGGCGACAATCCGCTTGGGGGCTCGCTTGCGGTTAAGGCCGTTAACCCAACGCAATATGCGGGTATCGTTGAGTTCCTTTCAGACGACCTCTCGCTAACGGAAGAGAGCGGTCCGATTATCGACAGCATCAACTACTACCAGAACAAGGCGGTTATTGATCGCCTGTCTGCTGCAATAGATGCAACGGAGAAAGCAGGTCTTGCGATTGTGATCCTGTTTGCGATTGCCTCGACTATTATTGCGCTTGCGACCATTCGCCTTGCGATCTACACCGCGCGCGACGAGATCGCCGTTATGCGTCTCGTGGGCGCTTCGAACGCCTACATTCGTGGTCCGTTTATTGTAGCCGGCATCATTTCGGGCATTACTGCGGCGATTATTGCGCTCATATTCTTCTACCCAATTACCTGGTACGCAGGACAGACACTCGCTACGTGGCTTGGAGGATTTAATCTCTTCTCGTACTACCTCAGCCACTTCGCGATGATATTCGGCATCCTCGCCGGTACGGGCGTGCTGGTAGGCGCGCTCGCCTCATGGCTCGCGGTGCGTCGCTACCTCAAGGTCTAGGTTCCATGGCGATCGAAGGACACAAATACATATTCGTCCTTGGCGGGGTAATGTCGGGCGTCGGTAAGGGAATCGCCTCGTCTTCAATCGCACTCATACTGAAGCAGCGCGGATACGAGGTGAATCTCGTAAAGATAGACCCGTATCTGAATGTGGACGCAGGTACCATGAATCCAACCGAGCACGGGGAAGTGTTCGTGCTCGATTCAGGGCTTGAGACTGATCAGGACATGGGCAACTACGAGCGGTTCTTAAATCGCGATCTCGGCAGCCAGGACTATATGACGTCCGGCATGGTCTATAAGACTGTTATTGAGAACGAGCGAGCGCTTAAGTACGGCGGCAAGTGCATCGAGGCAATTCCGTACGTCCGCGACGAAATCCTCCGTAGAATCGAAGAGGCGGCTGCGCACAACGGCAGCCGCATTTCTGTTATTGAAATTGGAGGAACGGTTGGGGATTTCCAGAACGCACTCTTCATTGAAGCCGCGCGCGTTATGAAGCTTACGCATCCTGACGACGTTACGTTCATCATGGTGTCGTACTTGCCGGTTCCGGGAACGCTTGGAGAGATGAAAACGAAGCCGACGCAAAGCGCGGTTCGCGATCTTAATGCGTACGGAGTGCAGCCTGACTTTATAATCGCGCGCTCCAAGGAATCCATGGACGATAAGCGAAAGGAAAAGCTTGCGATCTGGTGCAACGTTCGCCCGGACAGGATTATCTCAGCACCTGACGTAGAGAGTATTTACGACGTGCCGATGAATTTTGAAAAGGATAATCTCGGAGACGAACTGCTCGATGCGCTGAAGCTTGAGAAGGATACGCCTGCAGACTTCACAGAATGGCAGAAGTTCGTGGACGGCATAAAGATCGAGGGCCCTGAAGTGAAGATCGGCATCGTTGGGAAGTATTTTGATACCGGTGATTTCATACTCTCAGACGCGTATCTCTCCGTTATTGAGGCGATTAAGTTCTCAGGGTCAGCGCTTCGCGTAAAGCCACGCATCACTTGGCTTAACGCTAAAGACTTTGAGAAGGGAGGAGATGTGAGTGTCTTGTCAGAGTACGACGGTATCCTTGTTCCGGGCGGCTTTGGACAGACGGGTATTGAAGGGAAGATCGCAGCGATACAGTACTGCCGCGAAAACAAGATTCCGTACTTCGGCCTCTGCTACGGCATGCAGCTTATGGTTATTGAGTACGCGCGCCACGTTGCAGGACTTTCGGGCGCTAATACTGCAGAGATTGATCCGGAAGCAGAGCACCTTGTTGTTGATGTGATGCCAGAGCAGAAGGCACTGATTGCTGAAGGAAACTACGGGGGAACAATGCGCCTTGGCTCGTACGAAGAAGTGGTGAGGGAGGGCACTATTGCGCATCAGGCGTATGGTGCAAAGACCGTGCATGAGCGCCATCGCCATCGCTACGAAATCAATCCTGAGTACGTGAAGCGTATTGAAGACGCGGGAATGGTGTTCTCCGGCGTGTCTCCTGACGGCGTGCTTATGGAAATCGCGGAACTGCCAACAGACGCGCATCCGTTTATGCTCGGTACCCAGGCGCACCCAGAGCTTAAGGCGCGCCCGCTCTCGCCGCACCCCTTGTTCACGGCCTTCCTTAAAGCAGCTGCAAAGGGGAAGTAGCAGGCTATACTTGTCTCATACTCTTAACCTGTTTTGCTATGGAAGTGGTGATTAACTATTGGGCGGTTCTAGTGGCAGCGGTTGCTGCGGTTGTGCTCGGCGCAATGTGGTACGGTCCGCTATTCGGGAAGCAGTGGATGCGGCTCGCGGGCATTCAGATGCCTGGCGAGATGACGAAGTCGATGGAGCAGGCGATGATTCGCTCATACGTCATCCAGCTTATCTCAGTGCTCATTATGGCGTTCGTGCTTGCGCACGTGCTGTACTTTGCCAGCGCGATTACTGACCTTGAGGGCGTTATAGCTGCTATTACAAGCGCTATATGGGTCTGGCTTGGGTTTGTGGTGCCTGTTACCTTGGGTCCCGTACTTTGGGAGACTCGTCCTTGGAAGTACTGGTTTATTACCAGTGGCTACTATCTCGTTGCGTTGTGCGTTATGAGCGCCATCCTTACTGCGTGGCAGTAGGATTGAAATAGCCCGGTTTTCCGGGTATTGTGTGCGAACCGGGAGCGGTTTCGGCCGCTCCTCGGTATTGCCGGGTCGTCTAAAGGTAGGACAGCGGTTTCTGGCACCGTCAATCGGGGTTCGAGTCCCTGCCCGGCAGCAATTGACTTTCTATAGATATTGTGATATAAACAAGAAGTACCCCAAAACAGGTACTTCTTGTCCTTTCAAATCTGGAGGCCACTGTGGCTGAGAATAATGAAATCACTGGTATTGCAATCGGGCTCTGGAGGTTCCGGAGTTCGCTAGATCCGCAGGAGCTCTGCGCCGTCGCGAAGGAATGGCTCGCCGGTAAGAATGGTGAGACACACATGAGCGGCATCGACATTCGTCGGTCGTCTAGGGACGAGTGGGTCATGCAGTTCGCAGTTGATCTCTCCAACGGGTCGGAAACGACTCAGGAGAAAGAACAGAAGTTCGAGAAATTCATCTACAAGACGTCTGATCAGTTGCGGCGGCGCTTCGGCAACGATCTCCTCGGCTGGGACATCACGTCGAGCGCCTTCTACATCCCGCTTGATTAGGAGTTAGCCCCCGGAGCCGCCTAGTACCGAAAGGGAACGGCGGCTCTTACTATTTCCGTTCGAATACCGTCCCCGGCGGCCAGCTGACAAGGTACAGAAAGGATGCCATAGTTCCGAGACATGAAACTCCACCGAATCCGAGGAGGAAATCAAGAATTGCTTGAGAATAGGGAATACAACATTTGCGTAGGTATTAGCCTAGGTAACAAATGGTTTACCCCAGAGAATATCGTCGGTCTTATTGAGTGGTCCCTTCAATACACTAAAGAGCACGTGATTGTGTGTCCGGCTGATGATATTCACGCAATCAATCTCGGAGTAAGGAGCCGAAAGAGTAAATCGAAATCTCTAGAACTCGCAAGAAAAATGAGTGCAGAACTCATGGCTTTAGTGAAGGAAGAAGTTAGCAAGAGTCTTTCAGAGGAAGAAAAGTCAAAGATCATCTATGCAACTTGGTCAGATGTTGTGAATGAGGAGTATAAAAAGAAAGTATCTTACCTCTACAATTTATATGAAAAAGATTCTGAATTCCGCATAGCAATTCAAGATATCGTAAGAGGGTATACCTCGAAGGAAGAAAGATCATTCTCCGATGAGGACATCAATGTTTTGAGTACATATATTCTCGAAGAACTACCTGAAGTGGTGGGAAGAGTTCCCGTGAAAGGTTTTACGTATGACGCATATGCATATCCTTTTGATAGTGAGTTGACCGTTTTTATTGAGCAGATCCAGAAGGGAGAACGTTTTCCTGAAATAGGCAAAGTAATCATGGAGGGAGAACCCAAGGTCTTTCTTGAGGTAAGATAACTCGACTATTTACGAATAAATTTATTTGTTATATAATATACTTAGACAAAAAGGAGAGTCTAATGCACATTCGTGCCATTACCATTGAAGACATCCCGACTCTTCTTGCAATCAGCCAAGACGAGGACGGGTTCAAGATCCGAGGAGAAGGATTCTGGACTGAGCAACAGCTCAAGCGGTGGATCGAAAAAGGAGACGATGTACTGCTTGCTGCAGAAAGAGAAGGTCGGGTAGTGGGCTTCGTTCTCACTGCTTTACATTCTCCGACTGGAAAGGTGACTTGGGAGAATCAGCTCGTGGTGCATGAATACCGGCGTCAAGGCGTAGCCCATCTGCTCACCGAAGAGATGCTCAAGCGGCTCAAGGAAAATGGGGCAACGTACGTCAACTTCCTCGTGAAGAGCACGAACCAAAGCGCCTTGAGCTATTATCGAGGACAGGGTTTCGAGCAAGGCGATGACTGCGCTTGGTTTGGTAAGTTTCTTTAAGGTTTAACCCGAAATGCCTCAAAAACGGGAGCCCTGTAACTAAACGGTTACAGGGCTTTGTTGTTAAATCGCCGTTCGAATATCGTCCCAGACGACCAGCAAATGATTTTAGGGCTATACTAGCGCCATGGAATATGAGTACCCATTGCTCAAGAAAGTCTTCGACCATTACCATAAAGAGGGGGTGGACCTTTCAAATACTAAGCTCTATTCCTGCATGCATCATCTTGCGCCCCAGGGCGAGATGTATAAGCGCTTTATTGCGTTCGGCTTTCTCCCACAGAATATAACGGTTCTTGGAAAGATCTACTCCTCAAATGCAGAAGTAACTCAAGAATTACGGGCTTTTGGCATTAATGCTCTACAGCCTGAATTTAGCGGAAGAGCGTTTGATACAGAGCATGCTGAAAACTGCAGGGACGTAGCAAATCAAATTGATAATGACTCAGAGAATGTCATTCTCGATGATGGCGGTTTTTTGATACATGAGGCACGTGCAAAATCTATTGCCTTTGCCGTTGAACAAACCTCCTCTGGGTTTAGAAAGCATTGAAAATGATTGCCCAGAATTTCCTATATATAATGTTGCACGATCAAAAACAAAGCTCACTCAAGAGAGTCCCATCATAGCTCGACAGATAGTTGAGCGTATTACTAGCTATGCAGAAACGAAAAGCTTAGAAAACCCTAAAATCCTGATTGTAGGACTTGGTCCCATTGGAGAAGCTACGTTCCAAATATTCGCATCGCATCATGCTAACGTTACTGGCCTCGATATTGAAACAGGCAAATCAGAGCTGATTGAGCATCTGCGGACAGAGAGACCTGACATCGTAGTCGGCGCTACAGGAACAACCCTTATTTCAAGCCTCGACTTGAAAGAGTTAGAAGGCAGCCATACCTACCACTTCATTAGTGTATCTTCGTCAGACAGAGAATTTCCTGTTGCGATGTACAGAAATGAGGAAGGAACGCACGAGGACGTAACATATAAGAACTTCGTTTTTGCCAATAACGGCTTTCCGATAACGTTTAAGGGCCTAAGAAACGAACTAACCCCTGTTGAGATAGAAAAGACCATCGCTCTGCTAATGGGCTCTATTTTCCATGGAGTGCTACACAAGACAAGTGGCGGGGGATTCGTAGACGTGCCCGACGAGCTTCAGGACCTGATTAATTCTTAGGCTCTGCATGACCTTACAATTCAGGCTATAATTTTTTTATGGAAGAGAGGAAGTATATTACCGCCCTGGATGAGGACAAAATCCACGTCACAACCAGGCCGTATCTCAATAAAGTTCTTGCGCACACCAAACCGTACGATGTAAACGTCTTTGGTAGAGATATAACGGTTTTCCCAGGCGTAATGTCTCCAAAATACGACTGGGCAGGTCTGTATATGATCGATTACCTACCAGACGATTTTACCGGACAGGATGTTCTAGAATTAGGCGCTGGCTCAGGTCTTGTTTCAGTATTCATTGGTCTTCGCGGAGCACGCACCGTTACTGCCGCGGACATCAATCCTGAGGCCGTTGAGAATACAAAGCATAATCTTGACACGTTTGGTATTACAAACTCCGTGGTAGTTGTGTCGGATGTGTTCTCAAACGTGCCAAAGAAGAAATATGATTCCATCATATTTAACCTCCCGTATCATGACGGTATTCCGGCAAACGATCTCGAAAAGGGAGTTATCGATGCTGGCTATCATGCAATGCATACTTTTCTAAATGAGGTAAGGAATTTTCTGATGGAAGAGGGCAAACTATATCTTGGCTTCGGGCAGTCCGGGGATGTTGAAAGGCTCAAGCGAGCTCTCGAAGAGAATAATATCCAGATTGATGATTTTGAAGAGAGAAATGAATGGATTGATCCCGCATATTCCGGTCCTGACTTCCACTACAACTGCCAAGTGTATACGTGTTCCTTGAGGAGAATCGACTCAAGAGCTGGGACAGTTTCTATATAGCAGTTCGAATATCGTCCCAGACGGTCCGCAATTGACTTTGTGTATTATCGTGCTATTTTAGATACGAACTAGTTCCAACCAAGGGAGGCTTAAATGCCACACGTAATCGTTCACTTCGATCCGACACGTATTGACCAGTCAGTAATCGACGAGCTAAAGCCTGCGCTTCAACGCTTTGTGTCCCAGGGGATGACCTATCCGGCCACTGAGTGTGAAGATCGCCAAGAAATCCTAGTCGAGCTTAACGAAATCTACGTTCGCCAACAGGAGGCCCATCCAACGGATGTGAATCCGGCGATTGTAGAAGTCGAAATTCAAGCCGGCAAGGCGCATGGGCGGGACGCCAGCAAGGTTGTCGAAGATATTAGCGAGCTAATCTCCGAAAGCGGGATTATCCCCAAGGAGATCCTCGCTACGCCAGATGTGTGTATCTGGCTAAGATTCTGCGACGACAATGCCTTCGAGTTGCTTGGATAGTGACATCACCAATGTCGACCGACGCCACCCCGGTATATGGGTGGCTTTTCTTTTATAAACGGGACCGAACTTCTGGGGTAGACTGGATTAATGAAAAAGATTCTTTTTTGGGCTGCATCAACCATAGTACTTCTGATAGTGCTTTTCTTTGTGTTTAACGCGTATATCTATAACGAGAAACAGGCCACAGCCACAGCAGATTACAAAAACGCCGAGTATTTCATCGACGGCTCTCCAATACAGCTCAAAGACGGAGTTGCAGTAGTAGAAGCAGCACCCGGATCCGCCTCGAAGATAACTACGCGTTATTTTGGAAATGAGTACGAGTCAGACCTGAATAACGACGGTCGTGAGGACGTTGTATTTCTCGTAACGCAAGACACAGGAGGAAGCGGAACTTTTTACTACGTTGTGGCGGCGCTTAATACTGAGCGCGGATACGTGGGTTCTGATGGATATCTGCTGGGCGACAGAATCGCTCCACAAACTATAAATGCGAGTTCTAATCCGCGACACAAGAACGTCATCATTGCTAACTATGCAGACCGCGCAGCAAACGAGCCTATGACCGCGCAACCATCAATAGGGAAAAGTGCGTATCTAAAGCTTGATATAGAGAGCATGCGATGGGGAATAGTCGAACCCAACTTTGAAGGAGAATCTCGTTAGTATATATATGAAGAAACTCCTTCTACCTGGTCTGCTTGTTGTTGCTGTGGGTGCGTATTTCGCTTTCAGCGCTTTTAATGCTCCCAGGGAATCAGAACCAATCCAAGAAGTTCCTACTCAGGAAGATATACAAACGGGCGGGGACCCTTCGTTTGAATGGAGCTACAAGGCATTTACGGAAAACGAAATTCCATATTCCAGGATCAGTCTCACTGCAGAGTACCCGAACGGAGCTACTGATCGAAAGGAAATCGACACGATTGCCGGAGGATGCAACGAGTTTATAGAACCTGATGCAGACGTATATCCGCAGTCTACGATGATTATCTGCTACTACGCAGGTCTCGGGCATTACTACAAAGTAGTGGAAGGCGACGGCGCGTATCTGGTGCAGCGGAAGGTCTTCGAGGAAGCATCTCCTGAATACAACCCTGAACCAGAGGAGTTTGAGGTTATAGCTCAGTTCTAGTACTCACACCGCTCTTCATAAAGAGATTCTGGTAAGTGCGCTATACTCGTCGAGCTATGCGCTACTTCTTCGACTTCGATAGAACAGTTTTCAATACGCCTGCCTTTAAAAAGGACTTCGCCCGACATCCTTCACTAAGAGAACTTCTTGCGCAGGCCAAAGCAATTGTCCTTGAGGTGTTTGATCCAAATAAGAAGACCTCATTGCGCAGAATTGTTACGCGCACGCTCGGAACCTATGCAAGCCATAGACGCTTTGGCTTCACGCCGCTTGAGCTGAAGGAATACCTGTACCCTGACGCTGTAGAGTTCTTTTCCAAGTATGGAAAAGACTGCGTCATTGTTACGTATGGCGTGCAGGCATTCATAACAGCAAAAGTAGCCAACGCACTTAGCGATTTTTCGCTTGCTGATGTGGTGTACACGTCTCGGAAGAAGGGAAGGACCATAAAGCGCCTTACCAAGGGGCACCAAGGGCCGTTCGTGTTCGTGGACGACGCGCATTTCCAGCTTGAGTCGGTGAGCAAGGTTTGTCCTGATGTTGAGGTTATAGAAATCAGACGAGATGGAAACCCAGGAGACGGTCGCTGGCCGGTTATACGATCCTTCGATGAGCTGCCAGAGCATGCTGTTCCTGCGGACATCAATCTTTCAACCGCAAAGATCGCGGTTGTTATAAATACCGCGAGTGGCAGCTATGATCCGAAAGCAG
Source organism: Minisyncoccota bacterium (assembly GCA_035438505.1). Classification (GTDB taxonomy): domain Bacteria; phylum Patescibacteriota; class Minisyncoccia; order Phycocordibacterales; family Phycocordibacteraceae; genus C7867-001. Next base: position 9,034 of record DAORIM010000011.1, on the reverse strand, counting down.
AGGAAAAGATACGTGCAATGCTCAGTGAGGTTGGTGCGCGCGAGCCGCGCGTATGGGCAGGAGATGGGACGATCATGGACAGTGCGTTTAAAGAAGTTAGCTCATACGCGCCCGATATTCTCATAGTGCTTGGTGGGGACGGAACGATCAGAGCTGCTGCTGAGGCCTGCACCAGCAAAGGACCACTTCTCGTGCCGCTGCCGGGTGGAACGATGAATATGCTTCCAAAAGCGCTCTACGGAACATGCACCTGGGACACGGCACTTAAAGACACGCTTGCCGCGCCGCGCACTCAAACGGTATCGGGAGGTGTCGTCGAGGGAAGGCAATTCTTCATTGCAGCAATCGCGGGAGCTCCTACGCTCTGGGCGCATGCGCGCGAAGCACTTCGCGAGGGTGATATTGGTGCTGCAATGCAAAAGGGAGTACATGCATTCCAGAACATGCTCTCACTTCAGGTTGAGTATTCGTTCTCCAAGCAACCGAAAGCATCTGCAGAAGCGGTTGCTATCATCTGTCCGCTTATATCGGACGTAATGGGCAACACCGAGCGCTCTCTTGAAGCTGCGGCCATAACTATCAAAGGCGCAGGCGAAGTGCTTGGTCTTGCGTCAACGGCAGCGTTTGGGCAGTGGCGCGATGACGCCTGCGTTTCTAGTGTGCGCACGGACGATATACAAATTTCCGCCGATACCGAGATTCCTCTTATTCTGGACGGCGAGGCCGTTGCGCTGGGCAATACGCTCCATATAACCTTTGTCCCAGAATCTTTTAGTGCGCTTGTGCCAGGACACGCACCTGACTAGGGAATAACGAAACAGCGCCCCGCAATTGCGGGGCGCTGTTTCGTTCGCTACGTTCCTATTTAGTTAGGAATGTAGACAGGGTTCGTTCGATAGGCTGTATCGTTCGCAACCGAGAAGTTCGTGCTGCCGGTGAAGTCTGCGTCGCTGTTGAAGCGGACGCTATCAAGGCGAACAAGATAGGTTCCTGCGGTGCTTGGATCAAGCACTACCGTGAGAGTGAAGGTTTCAGTCCTTCCTTCGCGGACTAGGTAGAAGCCGTTCTCCATGCGTGCTGTAGAGGAGAGGAAAGAGCTTTCCGTTCCTGCAAACGCATTACCCTCGATTGTGTAGAGCGTACCAACGGTTCCCGTTGCTGCTGAGGTGGTTGCAATGTATGCATCATCCTCAAGACCAGTAACGTCGAACTTAATCGTGTAGGTGCCGTATGCAGCACTTGCATCATCGCCTGGCGTTACCGTTGCCTGGGATGTTGATACTGCCTCTACAACAATGCCGTCGAATGCAATGGTGTGGGTTTCGCTCGATACAGAACCCGAGACAGTTGCAGAGTTTCCGCTGCGTACACCCTCTGCGTCAACATTTGCGCTTGCAAGTGAGAACGTAATAGGGGTGCTCGTTGCGTTTCGTGCGAGGCGAATAACCAGAGTTGCGGTCACTTCGTCGTCGCCATCAATTTCTGCGTCCATGTCCTCGAACTCAATGCTTGAGTCGCGGATGTCTCCGTTGTAGGAGTCACGACCAATCTCAAGCGTCGCGCGGCGGATTACGTTCGATGCTGATACCCCTCCATTCATATCTGAGATAGAGATGGTGAGGTCAGTAATGAGCGAATCAACGTCATCGCGGTTCTCAAGGTCGAAGACAAATACTTCGTACTCTCCGGACTCGCGATCCTCATCGGCAACAAGGATCGAAGGATCAGGGTTGTCGCTGTTTACGCGAATCTGGATGTCACCGTTCTCCTCAGCATTGAAGCCGAAGTCAACGGTCTCCGAGTCCCGGCCAACGTACTGCTGAATTCCTTCTGCATCAACTGCGCGGATGCCGCGGTCTTCAACCGTAAAGGTGAAGGTCTGCGTCATATCGCTCGAGTCGATGGTTCGTGCAATATCTGCAACAATCGTGAGCTCAGCTGCATCGTTCTCGCGAACAATGTAGTCGAGACCAGTGAAGGAAAGGCGGTAGCCATCTCCAGACCGGTTCCAGTCGCTGCGACTGTCGACATCCTGGTCGGCAATCTCATCGCCATCGGCAAAGATTGCGATACGGTCGAAGTAGCGCCACGGCTGCATGTTGAGGTCAGTGTCTGTGCCGATGACGCGGAGGTCCATGCGCTCTACGCGCACGTCGCCGCGCTCAACATCAAACTCTGCAGTTGCAATCTCAACCTCTTCCTCGCCCTCGTTTCCTGAGGAAGCCTCGCGGCGAAGCTCGAAGTTCATGAGACGTGCTTCGTCTCCGCGGAGCTCGTCATTCGTGCCGGGGTTGGTTGGGGTAGTAGGCGTCGTTGGCGTCACATTCGCGTGAATGTGTCCGCGCGTGATCGGGCCAAAGTAGCCTGCTGCTGGAGCGATTCCGTATGCGGCCTGGTAGCGCGCAAGTGCAGCCTGCGTCTGGGTACCGAAGTAGCCAGTCGCACCTGCAGGGATCGTAAAGCCTCCACTGATAAGAAGATTCTGAAGCGCAATTACGTCTGCACCGACAGAACCAATAGTAAGGTCACGAGTAAACGTGATAGACGCTGCAGTGGTTGTCTGCGCGTACATTTGCTGCGCCTGGGAGACGCTTGCTCCGGTGAGGAGCATTGCAGCCATAAGGCTGAGCGTCATCGCCTGGGCGGTGATTTTCTTTGTGTTTGTAATCATAGGTCCAATAACGGTTTTAATCTGATAGGATGCTTGGTAATGCACGGTTTTAGCGATATTTTCGTCCCGCCTGGTATACCGCGCGTCACCGGGGACATAGGTAAGACAGGTCACGACCAAGAATGTTACCGGCTGGGTTTGGTAACAAATTCGCTGCTCACCGGTCCTCTCTATGGGTAAGATCACTGAACATGCCTTCATTAAGGCCTATGACGAGTACGCGGATGAGATTTTCCGGTTCTGTGCGTTCCGTATCTATGACCGCGAGAAAGCGCAGGACATAATGCAGGACTCCTTTACTCGGACCTGGAGCTACATCCTCGCAGGAAACGAGATTGATAACCTACGGGCCTTCCTCTATAAGACTGCGCGGAACCTCTGTGTAAACGAGCTGGTACGAGGAAAGACCTTTTCTCTCGACGAAATGCAGGAAGTGACAGGATTCGATCCGGAAGACGACCAAACAGAGTCCGGAGAGAGTGCCGCTGAAGCAAGTATTCTTATGCAGCACCTTTCTGAGCTCGACCCAGAGACGCAGGAAGTGATCACGCTCCGCTATATGAACGGCCTTGCCGTTAAAGAAATAGGAGAGATACTGGGGCTAGCCCCGAACACCGTCTCGGTACGCATCCACCGAGCAATCAGCGAACTAAAGAAGAGAATGCACCTATAACCGTATGAACACGAACGAACCAATTGAAGCAAAGCTTGAACGTCTCTCGAAGGCGGCTTCTCTGCGCGCAGATGAGAAAGCTGAGCAGCGTGCGAAGCTTCAAGAATTCATGGTGGCGAGCCGCAAGCCAGTGCGTTCTCCATACGCAATATTCATGAGTTCGCGAATCCGCTACGCGGGAGTATTCATGCTTCTCCTCCTTGTAGGAGGAACGAGCGCGTTCTCTGCTACGGAATCCTCAAGGCCAGGAGATGCGCTCTACGCCGTAAAGTTGAAGGTTACCGAGCCAGTTCGTGATGCGCTTACGTTTGATAGAGAAGAGAAGACAAAGAATACGGTGGCGCGCGCAGACCGCAGGCTTAAAGAGTTTGCTGCGTTTTCGACCAATCCCGGCACAGACCCTGAAACATCAGCGCTTATAGTTGGTTCGCTTTCGGAAAGCATAGCGGAGATCAATGAGGACGTTGCTGAACTTGCAGTAGCGGGAGAAACAGACGAGGCACTCAGCACGAACGCGGATCTCCAGTCGCTTCTCTCTGCGCATAAGCTTGTACTTACGCGCGTACGAGAGCGCAATCCTGAAACAGCTGCAGAGCTCGAGGCTGTCTCATCATCTGTTGACTCCGCGCTCGCAAACACAGAGAACGTGGAGGGGGCGCTCGATGACAACCTTGATGCTGCGCTTAGCGAAGAAGAGCCAGCAGAAAGCAAGGCAGAGGAAACTGAGGCTGCGCTCGTGGCGCTTAGAGATCAGGTCCTTGCGGACATTGAAAGCCTCGACGGAATTGATCAAGAGGTCGTGAGCAGCGAGCTGGCAGAAATTAACATCATTGCAGAGGAAGCGCGCGAGGTGCGGGCAGAGGGAAACATAAAGGAGACCTATCTTCTCTACAAGGAGATGGATGAGCGGCTTGATCAGTTGAAGACGCTCGTTGAGGCGGATCGCGATCTCGGCATTGGTGTCATAGACTCTGACGCAGCAGAATCTGAATAAGTATGCGACTCATACACCAGCAAATTCAGTATCTCGAATTCCTCTCACGGGATCTTGAGCGAATCAAAGCTTTTTACATAAAAGCCTTCGGTTGGGAGTTTACCGATTACAGCCCTCAATACGCGGCGTTCTCCGGGGAATACGTAGACGGAGGATTTACAGTCGGAGACCCGGTGAAGGGAAGTATTCTTCCTATTTTGTATTCAACAGCACTTAGCGAAACTCTCGAAAAGGTACGCGATGCAGGAGGAACGATACTTCAGGACATCTTTGAGTTTCCCGGCGGACGCAGGTTTCATTTCGAAGACCCTGACGAAAACGAGCTTGCGGTCTGGTCTGACGTCTAACGGACGGCCTTCTCCCCCCGACGACGGAGGTACAGATACAGCAGCGCAGCGGGCACTATAACGGCAAGCGCGATAAGCAGAATAGTTTCAAGAGTAGAAAAGCGATTCATAATAGCTTCTGCAGCACCGAGACCAACAAATCCGAAGTATAGGTAAAACGCGTCTCGGAATATCGAGCCTATAAAGGTCGCGACTATAAAGAGGCGAAGCTTCAGCTTGAGTGCGCCTGCACCGAAAGAAATAAGTGCGCTTGGTACGAAGGGAAGCGTGCGCAGTAGCGTCAGAAGCGCATAGTCCTTCCAGCCCTTTCCAAAGCGAGCGCCGAACTGCTCTATTTGCGTATGCGTAACGCCAAGGAAGCGCGCGAACTTGTCCGCAAATACGTCCTCAAGCTTGTCAGCGATTAAATACACCACCAACCCTCCAGCGACCTTTCCGAGCGCTGCGGCAATGGCGATAACTATAAGGAAGGGAAGCGAGTATCCCTGTACCGCTGCCACGGAGCCAATAACGAGCATAACGGGCCCAGAGGGTATTGGCGCAATAATCTCCTCAGCAAATGACGCCACCGGCGCGAATATGAGTAGCGGTACGGTTTGCGCGTACGAAAGCAGGAGCGCTTCGAGCTGATGAAACATATGACTAGGTATACCACGTTCTCTTCCTGATACACTCACTGTATGGATATCTGGAAGCACGGTACGTACTTTGACCTCTGGTCTCTCGTACACTTTCTCTCGGGTGCACTTCTAGCAACTGCCGCGGTTGCGGTAGGGTTTTCATTCGTTCAGGCGCTCGTGTACACGTCGCTCATTCTCGTTGCGTGGGAAGCATACGAATGGCTGCTGGGAATCCTTGAAGCACCGGCGAATGTTACAAGCGATCTTGTCCTTGGCCTGGTTGGCTTTTTGGGCGTAGCGTACCTGCATTACGAACTGAGGCAGCCCATTAATCTCTTCATGGTCGCTGCACTCGGAACCCTTCTCGTGCTTCTGTCTGGATGGGGATTTAGAGACTTGTTCGTCCGGGGCTATCGATAGCGCGCGTACTATACTTACTACATTCCATGATCACGTCTGATAAGCCCTCAAAGATAAAGATCCGCTTCGGCTCCATAGCGCTCATAGCGTGCACGCTGCTTGTTGGCGTGCTGTCTGCGCTGTATGTGTTCGATCAGATAGATAAGGCGGGAAGAGCGCACATTATAGAGCGCACCGCTACAATTGCCGTTGCGGTCCCGCGCAGCGAGCTTTCAGAACTTTCAGGAACAGAAGCTGACCTCGGTATGCCTGCGTATGAGCGGGTGAAGACCTATCTTCAAGATATGCGCGCAGTTAATAGCGACGCGCGCTTCATATACCTCATCGGCACCAACCCTGACGGGGAACTATTTTTCTTTGCAGACTCCGAGCCTGCAGAATCCGATGACTACTCGCCACCGGGGCAGGTGTACTACGAAGCAACTCCCGCCATGCGGGCAATATTTGAAGACGGTATACGGCGCACGGAGGGTCCTGACCGGGATCGCTGGGGCCTGTGGATTTCTGGATACGCGCCGGTTGTAGACGAGACAGGAACTGTCGTGGCTATGCTCGGTATGGATATGCCTGCAACGCGCTTTCTGTCGGACGCGCTTGCGTATGCAATGCTTCCACTTTTGCTCGCAATCTTGCTTACTGCGGTTCTGGTAGCGGTAGACCGCACGCGCCGCCGCGAGCTTGCGTACATAGAGCAGAAGGCCGAATTCCTTTCGATTGCGTCTCACGAAATCCGGACCCCGCTAACCGGAATCCGTTGGGCGATCGAAGGCTTGCTGAAGCGTACGGAAACAGGCCTTGATACAAAGTCCCACACCGTACTCGCACTCGTGCATGAGAGCTGTCTTGGACTTATTGGGCGCGTTAACAATCTTCTTGATCTTACAGCGCTCGAAGGCGCAGGCACTCTGCGCATGCGTCCTGAGGCTATAGCACTCGAAGCATTTATAGAAGACGTGGCCGATAGTCTCGCGCTCTCTGCGCAGCAACGGAAAGTTTCTATCGTTATTGATCCCTCTGTCGCAACTGCAGGTTCTGTAACCGCTGATCGACAGATGCTGCATCACGCGCTCTTCAATCTTCTAACGAATTCCATTAAGTACACGAAACCTGGCACCGTTGTTACGGTTGCCGCTTCTGTAACAGACACTACGCACGAAATTCGCGTCATAGACCAAGGGAATGGCATCAAGCCTGAAGACCAGGAACGCATATTTGCCGGGTACCAGCGCACGAAGGAAGCGATACGCTCGGGAGAATACGGCACGGGCCTCGGTCTCTACCTAGTTCGCAAAGCTGCCGAAATGCACGGAGGCTCCGTACGCGTCTCGTCTGTACTGGGCGAAGGCTCTACCTTCGCGCTTTCGTTCCCTCGCTAGGGCTTTCCAATACGCTCCTCAACGAGCTTTACGACGCTATCTATCTGCCGATCTGACTTAAGGAGGTACGCTACGGCGCCTTGTCCCATGGCACGGGCGACGTAATCCATATCATTCGCATTTGAAAGTACTATAAAGGGAGTCTTTGAATCAGGTGCTTTCTCTCGAATTTCTTCAAGCATCTCCACGCCGTCCTTTCTTGGCATCATAATATCCATCACCACTGCATCAGGGTGCTCAGAAAGGAACTTTGCAACGCCGTCTTCTCCGTCTGTTGCTGTAATAACGCGGTATCCGGCGTCTTCGAACTGGTGCGTGAGCGTAACAAGCAAGAGCGCGTCGTCCTCAGCGATAAGAACGCTTTTCTGGGTGCTAGGGCTGGATTCCATATATCTCTAGTGTACACCCTTCATGAGGTCTTAATATAGTGTGTGCGACGGTGTATCGTATATTTGTAATCCTTTAATACATATTTTATGACCATGATTCGGTATGGTGCTTTTGCTCTTGTGCTCACACTCGGCCTTTCTTCCGCAGGAGGTGTCCAGGCACAATTTCTAGACCTCACGAGCAGTACTTCTGTAACAGGAAGCGCACAAACGACTGGCGTCGAGGTTGATGCAACGACAGATACAACCGTTGAAACAGACAAGGGGACAATTACGACCACGTCTGCTAACGCTACAACAACGTCAGAAGCAGAGACGATCGTTAATTTCAGGCTGACGCGCAGCGAGCTCGATGACGGCACCAACTATGCGCAGACAGAGTCGTACAGCGTGAGAAGCGCAGCAAGCCTTGAGGCATATGCGGCGACTCTTCTTCGGAATGACGAGCGGGTTAAGGACATCCGCGTTGAACAAGACAGCTTTGAACTGCACTACAACCTCGCTGCCCGATTTCTAGGATTTATTCCTGGAAGCGTAACCGCAAAGGTAGCCGTAGACGGAGAAGGCCAGGTGAGCGTGAAGTATCCGTGGTATGCGTTTCTCATGGCAACAGACGAAAGCCGTGCAGAGCTAGAAGCGCGTATCGCTTCCGATCTTGCGGAAGAAAATGGTCTAAGTGCAGACGCTAGCGCAACGACGTCAGCAAGCACGAGCCGCATAGCGCAGCTCATGGAGAGCGTGCGTGTGTCGCTTACCGCGAATGCGAGCGCAAGCGCTGAAGCGCAGTAATAAGAGCTTTTAAAGAAAACGGCCCGCCATGCGGGCCGTTTTCTTATTGCATCGTTCGCTCTTCAAAGCGCGCCCGCACACTCTTACCCGGCCACCGATGATAGAGGATCGGGATAAGGAGAAGCGTGAGAACCATGGACCATGCAAGACCAAACATAATGGAGAACGCGAGCGGACCCCACAACCCAGACGCAAGAGATAGCGGAATCATACCCACGACAGTCACGACGGTTGTGAGAACGATAGGGCGGAAGCGCGTAGACGCTGCTTCCACCACCACGTCGGTTAGCGACGCGCTGGTGCGCTCCTTGCCAATGCGCGCTACGGAATCCATGAGGATAATCGCGTGATTAATAATCACGCCCGCAAGAGCGATGATACCGAGCATCGATGGGAAGGAGAGCGGAGAATTCGTTATAAACAGACCTGCAAACACACCCACGAGTGACAGAGGAATGATCGAGAGCAGGTAGAAGGACTGACGGAATGAATTGAACTCAAGCACGAGAATGGCGAGCATGAGCATGGCGCCCGCAAGCAGTGCGATACCCATCTCCGCGAATGACTGATTCACGTCCTCGCTCTCGCCGCCGATCTTCATAACAACGCCTTCCGGGAGTGCGACGTCATCCATACGGCTCGTAAACTCGCTCGCGATTTGGAGTGGGTTTCCAGTTGCGGTTGCGTCAGCAGTCAGGGTCGCAATACGGTCGCCGTCTTCGTGGCGAATAACAGCGTTCGCGGGCTCATAGGAC
>DAORIM010000010.1:0-26360 GCA_035438505.1 Minisyncoccota bacterium | reverse complement strand
TGGTGTAGACGCGTCGCAGCCGCTTTCAGTCTGGCGCGCCAAAGGATGGATTAGCAAAGACGATCCACGTGGATGGTTCCAATGGTACTGCCGGTACTATTCCGGACGCAGGCTTCCGGACGAGGATGCGCGGCAGATCAAGCGTTGGAAGCAGATGGTGCGACACGTAGCGCAGGTTAAGTACGCCTGTAGAGCAGGAGACGCAACATGCCATACACGTCAGCGCCAGGCGCTGCTGCACTGGGCGTACGACAGTCGGCGCATATAGGTATGAGCGAAGAAGAATTCATTCAGATAGCAGAGGGCGAATGGGCGCGCATCCCTGAGCGTTTTCGTGCACGCGTGAAGAATGTTGCGCTCCTTGTTGAAGACGATGTGGACGACGAAATTCGCGCGCAGGAGGGTCTAGAGAAGGGCGAGAGCCTGCTCGGTCTATATCAGGGCATTCCGCTTACCGAGCGCGGGAGCGAGTACGGCGTTGGCATGACTCTCCCCGATACTATTACGCTGTACCGGCTTCCGATACTTGAAGAGGCGGAGGAGATGGATCGCGCGTTTCGAGACGCAGTGCGCATTGTTATACGCGAAACTATTTGGCACGAGGTTGGACATTACTTCGGTCTCGATGAGCACGGTATAAACGAGCGGGAGGGGGACGAGACGAATAGGTTTGAGTGCTAGATAAAGAGGCATTTAAAGCGATATAATAGGTACATGAAGCAACAAGTGTTCGCTATCCACGGAGGAAATGCTTTCGATACGTACGAGGAGTACATTGCTGATCTAAAACAGCAGGAAGTAACTATCGAACGGACGAGATCCTTGGACTGGAAGGGTAATTTGCAGAAAGTTCTTGGCGACTCGTTTGAGGTGATATTACCGCGCATGCCTAATTCCCAGAACGCCCGTTATGCTGAGTGGAAAATATGGTTTGAGAAGTTCGTGCCGCAATTTGAGGAAGATGTGATCTTCATTGGCCACTCCTTAGGTGGGATATTTCTTGCGAAGTACCTCTCTGAAGAGAAGTACCCAAAAAGGATTAAAGCAACCCTTTTAGTTGCGGCGCCGTACAATGCGCCAGACGATCATCCGTACGTGGACTTTAATATCTTGACCGACCTCACGGGCCTCCAGGAGCAAGGCGGAAAAATAATCCTCTACCAAAGTGAGGATGACCAGCTTGTGCCATTTAGTAATTTCGAACGTTACAGGCGAGAGCTCCCAGGGGTAACGACTCGCGTATTTACGGACCGGCAGCACTTCAATGCTAGTGAGTTTCCTGAGATTGTTAGCGATATACAGAATCTATGAAAGACCTAAAGCTTACAGTCAGAATCAAAAGGCCAATTGCTGATGTTTTTGAATTTACGACCAATCCTAGCAATACGTCCAAATGGATTGATTCAGTTGCAGGAGAGAGGGCAGACTCTTTTCCTCCAAAGATCGGAACCATGTATGAGAACTGGGACAGCGCAAGAAAGATAACTGAGTATAGGGTGAGTCGCTACGAGCCTAACGCAGTCTTTCAGCTAGACGCCACAAAGCAGGACTATAAGGTTCGTTACACTTACACCCCTATCTCAGAGAATGAGACTGAGCTTGAGTACTACGAGTGGAGCGAATCAGACAAACTGCATGCTCCTTTCATGCAAGAGATTCTTGATACGTTGAAAGAGGTAATGGAAGCAGAGAAAATATGATTCTCAACTGGGACCTGTACGAGATACGATGCGATTGCGCCGCACTTCATGGGGTTAAACTTCGAGGTCGTATCCGGAAATTCACGTTAGATAGAGAAGTAACCTGTCTGGTAGAAAATGCATCTGACGAAGAGAATGTCGTGCGCTTTGCACTCATAACAGGCTCAACAGTAGATCCTATAGCAAGCTTCATCACGAGTATCGTTCCGGAGGCGTCGGTTACTCAAGTACTCAAGAATGTGCCGAACCCCGTGCTTTCAAAGCTCAAGGTTAACGACTCGAGCAGATACGACACATGACCACGAACGAAGCAGCAAAAGTCATCTGGGACTACATGCTCATGAATCAGAAGCTTGAGAAAGCTGACGCGATACTTGTGCTTGGAAGCAGCGATCTAAGAAAAGCAGAGTACGGTGCACAGCTGTATCACGAGGGCTGGGCGCCACTTCTAATATTCTCTGGTGGGGAGGGAAGGACAACCACGGGCTTATGGGGAATGACTGAGGCTGAGAAATTCGCTTCCATAGCCGTGGAAAAGGGGGTGCCCCAAGAGACAATTCTTATAGAGAAGCGATCTACTAATACCGGCGAGAACATTCAATTTACGAGACAGCTTCTTGAAGAGAAAGGGATACATCTACAAAAGATAATCGTTGCACAGAAGCCGTATATGGAGCGTCGTACATACGCGACATTTATGAAGCAGTGGCCAGGCATGGATTTTATTGTCACGTCTCCAAAGATATCTTTTGAAGACTATCCGGAAGAAGGAAGATCGATTGAACACATCATTAACATGATGGTTGGCGATCTTCAGAGAATTAAAGAGTACCCGGCGCTTGGGTTTCAAATAGAACAGGAGATTCCCGAGAATGTGTGGCAAGCATATGAGCAGCTAGTACGTGAAGGCTTCACAGAACAGTTAATAAAGTAGCAACTGGTTAAGACTTCTTCCGCAAACCCTGACAGATTCGCCACGCGCCCCAGAGAATGAGTGCTCCTCCAAAGAAAACGCCAACTTCTCCTGTCCTTTCATATATCGCGTCCTTTGCAGAACAAAGGATAAGAGTATAGACACAGAGAATAACCGATCCAGAGACAACGATGGGTACGAAGGAGGGCAGGAATGATTTTCCTTGGAACCCTCGCTCAAACATGTGCGTTGCTGCAGCCGAAGGGTACGCAGCGAGCAGTGCGCGACCGAACAACTTTGATGGCGCCCAAGGCTGCTTCTCAAGATCCTTACCTTCTCTTTTCCGAAAGAATAGAGCGGCGGCATAGCTAAGAACAAGCCCAACCAACACGCCAAACCATATATAAAATATAACCAAACTGCTATTCGCTACGCTGCATTCATGCCCAAGCAAATACAGTCCTATGTATGACTGGCCAGGAATTAATCCTCCAACCCAATAGGTTCCTTCAATTAGTCCCGCAAGAGCAACTGTCCAGACGGGAAGTGTGCCGGTTAGGTATGTGATCTTCTCAACAAGATCTAAGTCGAGACCGTACCAAATAAACAGAATGGATGCGCCAGCGAACATATGAAAAGCACCGAGTAGAATCATTCGTTTGCTTTCAGTGGAGAGCGGTTTGCGCATGCTGAGTATGGTACCAGAGAGATTTTGATGCGGTTCTCAACGCTTGGGTATTTGTAGTGAGTAAAACAAAACCGGACCCAGGGTCCGGCTTCTGTGTGAGAGGTTAGTAGGGCATATCGCGAATGCCTTGCATGCGAGGGAGAGCGAATGGTTCGTTCGAGAACTGTGCGCTTCCAGCACTTGCAGCGAGGTCGGTGGCAACCTCAGCGCCGGTGCGTGCTCCCTGCAAGAAAGCAATGGCGACGTGCTCTATCTCGGTAAGGACTCCGGGAAGCAGTACCTTGAGGACGATGATGCATATCCCGAGTCCAATGGCTTTGGTGAATGCCATAGGGACGCGCGTGAATGGATAAGTCGCACACAGTACGACGAGCCGCAGGTTTTGCGTCTCAACATCTATCGTCTTTTAAGGTCCTGGTTCCCTCTACCCTCTAGAACGGACAGGAATACGAAAAGGTTTCAGTATAGAGAAGAGCCCTCCCAAAAGCAGGGGAGGGCTCTTCAGGCACTCGGTTTTATCTAGTCGCCGCTGCTGCGGTTTGCTTCTTCCGTTAGGTCTGCTGCCTCACGGAGCTTACGCGCTTCTTCAGCGGCATCATCCTCACGTTCAGTTGCCTCGCGGCGAAGGTCTTCTTCGTCAGCCATAAGAATTCAAAGGAATTAGATTACTACCCGCTAACCATACGCTCTGGAGACTGAGGGATTCATGAAGACTTCTCAAAGTCTAAGGCAACGGAATTAATGCAGTATCGCTTGCCACCTGCTTCCTTAGGTCCGTCATCAAATACATGGCCCAAGTGTCCACCACATGTCTTGCAGAACACTTCTGTGCGCTCCATGCCGTGCGTATTATCAGCGCGCGTACCAACGTTCTCTGCAACGAGCGGATCCGTAAACGAGGGCCAGCCGCTTCCAGAATCGAACTTGGTATCAGACGAAAAGAGGATTGAGCCACACGCTCGACAGCGATAGGTTCCGTCTTCGTGATTATCGACGAAGGCTCCGGTAAACGCGGGTTCCGTTCCTGCTTCTCGTAGCACGCGGTATTCTTCGGGCGTTAGCTCCGCCTTCCACTCGTCGTCAGTTTTAGAGATAGGTTCCATATGAGCCTATAGTACCCCCTAGAATATGAAGGTTGCTGGTGGGCGGGGGAGCAGGGTAGGATTAGGGTAATGTCGCGCTCCGTCCTCCTTGCCCTCGTACTCGCGCTCTCATTCCTGGGAGTCGCTGACTCGTGGTATCTGTACCAAAGCGCCGTAACTGATACTGCGCTCTCATGCGACATTGGCGCGGGACTTGATGGCTGCAATATCGTAGCCCAAAGTCCGTACTCGCAGCTCTTCGATGTCCCGCTTGCGCTCTACGGGGTTCTTTTCTTCGCGATTGTATTCGCGCTCTCACTTGCGCTCTACTTTGTACAAACACGCGGCATGTACCGCACGCTGTACGGACTCGGGATATTCGGTGCGCTCGCGTCCATCGTATTCCTGTACATACAGTTTGCGCTCATTCAGGCGCTCTGTATCTACTGCATCTTCTCCGCAGGCATCGCATTCCTGATTCTCTTCCTTGCGCGCATCCTTTGGAAGCACCACGCACCCCCATTTTTGGTGCCTATTCGCTAGCTCTTGACCCTCGGGCGCTTGTGGTATGATGGCGTCATCATGACCTGCCCACGTCTTCTTGCGGTCATTCTCGCCGTCGCCGTCCTTGCGCCGGTTTCAGCTTCTGCTGCCACGTTCGCAAGCGCGAGAACGCTTGTTATTTCTGAGGCAACTGCAGAGAACGCGTATCTCGCAGGAACTGACGTAACAGTCGCTGCGCCGGTTACTGGAGACGTTCTGGGTGCCGGGGGCACCATGACTATCGCCGCTCCTGTAGAGGGCGACACGCTCCTCATAGGAGGAAGCGTATCCGTTGATCGCGCAGTTTCCGGAGACGTGCGCGCAGCGGGCGGGCGCGTCTCGGTTAACGCACCTATTACGGGAGACTTGGTTATCGCCGGTGGATCCGTAACTGCGTCATCAACTGCAGCAGAGACCCGCATAATCGGCGGTACGGTAGCAGTTAATGGAAGTGGGGGGAAAGCAGTTATATACGGCGCCGAGGTGCACCTCTCCGGTATCTTCGGGGCTGATGTGGAGGTTATCGCCACCGACCGCCTCACGCTCGCTGACGGAACTATCATCAAGGGATCGCTCAAGTACGATGCTCCACAAGAAGCGCTCATCCCCGCAACGGCAAGCGTAACAAACGGCGTGCTCTACACCGGCAACTCGTCGTACCTACCGACAGTTGAAGAAGCACAGACCTTCGCTATTGCAGGAGCGGGCGTATTTCTCATCGTACGTATTCTCGCAGTGCTCATAGGTGCGGCACTCCTCGCAGGACTATTCCCGGTCTTTTCGCAGACGGTAACAGATAAGGTGCTCGCGCCGTCCGTTGGTAGATTTGTCGTACTCGCGCTTCTTGGGTTTGCTGTCGTGTTCGCAGCGCCGGTATTTATATTCATTCTCCTCGTTTCGTTCGTGGGTATGGTTGTGGCTATCGTTCTGCTGCTTGCGTACCTGCTGCTGCTTATCCTCGGATACCTTTATGCGGGTGTTATTGCAGGATCTGCGCTTGGACGCGGCCTGTTGAAGCGTACACGCGTAACGTGGAAGCTCGCCTTGCTTGGTATGCTCGTCCTATACCTCGTGAGTGCCGTGCCGATCCTCGGAGGCCTTATCGTATTCGTCCTCTTCCTCGCAGCTACGGGCGGCATCGTGGCGATTGCCTATCGATACGTCTTTAGGCGCCTTGCTGAGAATAGTAACGAATCGCTCGTCTAAGTATGATTCCCGCACCCGGTTCCGTTGCTCCCGACTTTACCCTGCAAGACCAGGATGGGGTAGCGCACACGCTCTCAAGCCATCACGGAAGCCGGGTACTTTTGTACTTCTATCCAAAAGACGATACGCCAGGATGCACGAAGCAGGCCTGTGCGCTTCGGGACGCGATGCCGGAGCTTTCCAAGCTCGACGCTATCGTGTTTGGCATTTCGCCAGACTCGGTGAAGAGCCATAAGAAGTTCGCTGAAAAGTACGGATTGCCGTTTATCTTGCTTGCAGACGAAGGACATGCAGTTGCAGACGCGTATGGCGTATGGGGTCCGAAGAAGTTTATGGGCCGCTCGTACGACGGCATTGCGCGCACCTCGTTTCTTATAGATCGAGACGGAACGATAGAAACCGTGTTTGAGAACGTGAAGGCGGAGAAGCATGCGGACGAGGTTCTCGCATACCTCTCGACGCATGGCTAATTCAATAGCTTCAACGCACGAAGAACGAATACAGCGTGCAAAGAAGATACTAACGTATCTGAAAAAGGCGTACCCGGTTCCCAAATCAGAGCTTTCTTATAAAACACCGTTCCAGCTCGTTGTTGCGGTTATGCTCTCTGCGCAGTCCACGGACAAGCGAGTTAATCTCGTAACGGAGACCCTCTTTAAAGACTATAAAAGCGTAGACGATTTTGCGTCTGCAAACCTGGCGACATTTACGAAACAAATTTCGTCCATAACCTTCTACCAGAACAAGGCGCGCCATATCCTTGCAGCAGCGAAGATGGTGCGTGACGAGTTTGGTGGAAAGATTCCCAAAACAGAAGCAGAGCTTGTGCGGCTTCCCGGTATCGCGTATAAGACCGCACACGTTATCCTTGGCGAGCTGTATAACATTTGGGAGGGAATTCCAACTGATACCCATGTGCGCAGGTTTGCGCTCAAGTTTGACCTCACCGACAAGACTGAGCTAACAAAGATCTCTAAAGACCTTGAAGCGCTTATACCCAAGAAAGACTGGAAGTATGTAAATAACGGATTTGTCCTGTATGGGCGGTATGTGTGCACGGCGCTGCCGCATCCATGCGAGGAGCACCCCCTAACGAAGCTCTGGCCGCCTGCAGGAAGTCGATGGCCAAAGGCAAAATAGCCATAATTGAAAGCCTCCACGTTTGGTGGTAAGGTAGCCGAGGTCCTGGTTCTTGGGGGGTGCGAATTCGTTCGCGGGATAGCGATGCCAATTCCGGGTGTCTCGTTTCTCGGATTCCACGCCGAGATGTAAATGGCGACAACTTCTTGAAGTCGCCAGCGAGCCTAAGGTTCGTTGCTCCATCGCAAATACTATCTCCCTGTCACTCCTCAAGCTCCAGGACCACCCAAAAAGCGCCTCGGCGCTTTTCTTTTTATCCAAAAGGCCAATTTGCTATACTAGAGATATGGAAAAGAAACTTACACGCAGCCGCACGAATCGCATGATTGCCGGCGTTATGGGAGGTCTTGGAGAGTTCTTTGCAGTGGACGCAGTACTGCTTCGCCTCGGATACCTCATCCTTACCGTATTTACCGGCTTTATCCCGGGTATCATCGGATACGTACTCGCCGTACTTATTGTTCCTGAAGCGCCGCGCGTTGCACCATCGGTGCCGGTAGCTGATGACACCGAAGCGGTTTAGGGACCTCGTCCTCGCGCATTACGAACGAGCGGGGAGACATACTCTTCCCTGGAGAAAGACCAAGGACGCGTACCGCGTCTTGGTGTCTGAAATTATGCTGCAGCAAACGCAGGTAGAGCGAGTCATTCCGCTATACGCTGCGTTTCTTGCAGAGTTTCCAACTATTGAAGCGCTTGCAAAAGCGCCCCTGGCGCGCGTGCTCACGCGCTGGCAGGGCTTGGGGTACAACCGTCGCGCAAAGATGCTTCACGACGCTGCCAAGGCCGTTGTGCGGGACTATAAAGGAAGAATGCCCCGTACCGTATCCGCTCTCGATGCGCTTCCGGGAGTGGGGCACTACACAGCACGCGCGGTTGCCGCATTCGCGTTTAACGAAGACGTCGTGCTTATTGAAACGAATGTGCGCACCGCTGTTACGCACCACTTCTTCCTGGGAGAAGAGAAGGTAAGCGACAAAGACATTCTTCCCATACTTGATCGCGCGCTTCCTAGAGGAGACGCACGTCGTTGGTACGCTGCGCTTATGGACTACGGCGCGTTTCTGAAGCGCTCGGGAATCCGCATAAACGCCCGCAACGCAAGCTACACCAAGCAGAAGACCTTCAAGGGCTCGGACCGAGAAGCGCGAGGACTAATACTCAAAGCGCTTTCTTTAAAGCCTGCGACACAGGCAGTACTGCGATCGCTCGCGAGTCCAGATCGCGGAGAACAGCTGCAGGCGCAGCTTGCAAAGCTTGTAGCCGAAGGGCTTGTTGAAAAACAAGGCACGCGGTATCAGCTTCCTTCCTAGCGAACGTCCTTGAGTGAAAATGTAGCGACTATTCCAAGCGCTACGATAATTGCGCCTGAAACCATAAAGAAGGCGACATAGTTTCCCGTAAGAAGCAGTGCACTCGCAAAGAGCGGTGCAATAATTGCACCAACCGGGCGCATCATGCGAAATACGCTGATCGTCGTAACATCTCTCCCGGATACTCTCCGGAAGAAATGGCTCTCAACCATAGACTCAACAAGTGCTGCGCCAACGCGCGTTGCGAAGAGTAACGCAGCAATAAGCAGAAGCGGAGTAGCGGGCGTAATAAAGCCGATAATCGCAAACGCAACGCCCATGATAATGAATCCCGCTATCATGAGCTCTTTGTCTCCAAGCCAGCGATCCGCTATGTAGCCTGCCGGATATTCCACAAACAGAAATGGCAAGACCATAATCGCAAATATCCAGCCAAGGCTTTCCCAGGGGAACCCGAGCACGCTGTGGAGATAGAGAGGAATATAGAAGGGAGCAAGATGGAAAAAGAACTGCAGCACGCCGCTGCCGAGCGCTGCCGCACGCAGATCCTTATCCGTCCACAAGCACGAACAGGTGGCGAGCATAGTATGAAAGGCAGGAGGCTCTGCTTCAGGAAGCTTCTCAAAAAGAAAGATTGCTATGAATGGGGTAAGCGATAGCGAAGCCGCGAGGAACACACGCCAGTACGCTTCAGTGCCGTCCAGTAAGAATCCAACAATGAGAGGACCAATAACGTACGCTAACGATGCTCCGGTTATGAAAAGCGTACGCACGCGGCCAATTGAGCCAGGCTCGCTCGTAGCTGCCTGAAGCAGTAAGTCCATTTGGTACGCGATAAAGGGCGCTATCGCGCAGATAAGCGCCACACACGCTATGGCAAAGGGCGCAGACGGTGCGAGCGCGAGCACCGATAGGAGTACGGCAGCCGTAAACGAAAGCCATATGGCCATGTGGCGCGAGCCGAACTTGCGCACCAGGCGCGGCATGAAGGGAAACAGCGCAAGCGTAATAGCACCGCCAAGCGCAACAACAAGTCCTATCTGAGATTCTGCAAGAAAGAGTGCAAGGTACGGTGCGAATACCGTAAGCACGAGCGAAAAGTAAATCGCACCGAAAAAGTTTCCAGCAGAAAGGACAAGACGTGGATGCATCAACCGCATTCTAGCATCAGAAGACAAAGAGAAAGGCCGTGACGCATGTGCGTCACGGCCTTTCTGGTGCACGTCCTTAGACGCCGATGAGTACGGGAATAACCATCGGTGCTTTGTTGGTCCTCGTGAAGAGGTAGCCAGCCATCGTATCCGAAAGCGCATTCTTAACTTCATCAAGATCTACAGGATTCATTCCCTGTGTAGAATCTTCAACGGTCTTCTTAATGAGAAGGCGTGCCTGATTCAGCATGTCCTGATTCTCACGAAGATACACGAAGCCGCGGCTGATGATATCCGGAGACTTGCGAAGCTTGCCGGTCTTAAGATTCACGGTTGCGATGATGACGAACATGCCATCCTTCGCAAGCATGAGACGATCACGCATCACGACTTCCTGGAAGTCGCCGATGGTGAAGCCGTCAACCACGAGTGGTGATGATGGCACCTTCTGCTTGTGTACGTTGAGCTGCTCGTCCGGGCCGATGTCGATAACGGTACCGTTATCCGCAACGACTATGCTCTCGCGCGGGCGTCCTGCCTGCTCAACCGCTTTCGCGTGCGAGTAGGTCATAGAGTAGTAGCCGTACGCTGGCATGAAGTACTTGGCGTTAACCTGCTTGTTCATCCAGATGAGCTCGCCGGTGTTTCCGTGTCCGGTTGAGTGCACGTCCGAAGACTTATAGTGGATGAGTGTAACCCCGTTGCGATACAGGTGATCCTTGAGGCGCTGCACCGAAATCTCGTTACCTGGAATAACCGAGGACGAGAGCACGACGGTGTCGCGCGGCGTAAGGGTAACGGTCTTGTGCTGCTTGGTAGCAATGCGCATAAGAGCCGCGAACTCCTCGCCCTGAGCTCCGGTGGAAATAATAACCACTTTGTCCGGAGGATAGTCGCCAATCTCTGCTGACGTAATGATCGTCTCCTTATTAACCTTGAGAAGGCCAGTCTTCTGCGCGATCTCAACGTTCGTCTTAATCGAGCGGCCTTCGGTAATAACCTTCTTGCCGAGCGATTCGCAGATCTCAATGATGCGAACCATGCGCTCGAACTGGGATGCGAAGGTACCGATGATCAAGCGACCCTTTACGGTCTTGATGATCTCTTCAAGCGTCTCATGCACTTTGCGCTCAGGGACGGAGAATCCGTCACGCTCAGCGTTCGTGGAGTCGGCGATGAAGAAGAGGTTCTTGCGGCTGCCAAGCTCGCCCCAGACCTTCACTTCGCGCTCCGAAGGAATACCGTTCTCATGGTCGAGCTTCAAGTCTCCGGTTGCAACGACGTCGCCGTACGGCGTCTCTACTGCAATACCCATAGAGTCAGGGATAGAGTGTGTTACCTGGAAGAAGCGAACCTTGGTAGAGCCGATAGTCATCGACTGGCCGGCTTCAACCTCGACGATGTCGAGCGGTGCCTGGTCAGGATACTCTTCCTGACGCTTCTTGATCATCACCGCAGACAGGGTGCGAGTGTAGATGGTTGGATTGCCCATGCGCTCCATAAGGAACGGAATGCCCCCGATGTGGTCGAGGTGGCCGTGGGTAATGAATACGCCGCGGATGCGGTCCTTGTTAACCTCAAGGTAGGTAGTGTTTGGAAGAACATAGTCGACTCCCGGCTGCGTGTCTTCCGACACGAACTGGAAACCAACGTCGAAGACGAAGATGTCACCGTTTGTTTCAACGGTAAACATGTTGCGTCCGACTTCTTCCACGCCGCCAAGCGGCACGATGCGGACTATGTCCTTGCCGGGAGCGGCAGGGAGGTAGTCTGCGGACTTCTTTTCACGGGACGGCCCATCGTTTCCGGTGGGGCGTCCAAGTGTGCGGCGAATCTGCCGGGACATGCGTCCTGGGCGTTCGCCTGAGCGGGCTGCGCCGCCGCGGGTGCCGCGACCGCGTCCTCCACGAGGAGGGCGGGACGGTCCTTGTTCTCCCTGCTCGCGTGGGCGAGCTTCAGGAGCGTCTGATGTTGCGCGGGGCCGTGGCGCCGGAGCCGGCGCGGGTGCTGCTGACATAATAATTTGTTTGTTAGTGATTAGTTAGTTAGATACGAAGCGCTATGAGCGGACTCGTGCGCAGTAGGCAGCCTGTATGCCGAAATGTGGCCTATAGGCTATCGACTGATCACTGGTTCGCGAATACGGGCCAGACCTCCTCCGTGTTCCGGTACCAGGTTGCTACCGTGGCGAACCGGTCCGAGGGCGACGCTATCTGGGGGAGGCGCACGCCGTGCACGCTGTTAGGGATAGCATACAGGAAGTCTGGTGCATGCGTAAAGGCTGCGGGGTAATCGCTTGCGATTAGGGTCGCCACTTCCGCAAGATCCTCGCGCGCAACCTCTGGATCTTGCTCTTGGCGTATAGCCTCAAGGAGCAAGTCCACGGTGCGGTTCGCGTACGCGGCTATGTTGAGTCCCGGGTCCGAACGCTCGCCGGAGTCCCAGAACGCAAATAGGTCGCGATCGCGTCCGATAACCATACCGAACAGAAGCACCTCGTACGCGCGCGGACGAATAACGGTGGCCGTTAGGTCTCCCGGCTCGTAGAGCTCTACTTCAGTAGGAATGCCAAGGCGCTCCCAGTCGCTCTCTATCGAAACGGCAATAGCCTTCAGCTCAGGAACATTCGAGGTCTTGAGTGTGAGTGAGGGAAGCATGTTCTCCCCGTCTCCCCATACGCCGGTCTCCTCGTCGCGCTCCCAGCCTGCGTCTTCAAGAACCTCAGTGGCGAGTAGAACACCGTCTCCCTCGGGAAGCGGGAATGGCTCGATGCCGCTGCCGGGAGGCACGGGGCCGGTGAGTGGTGTTGCGTAGCCGCCAAGAAGATCGGTAACAATGCGCGAACGATCAACCGCGAGCGAAAGCGCCTCGCGCACTTCGCTGTTCGCGAGTACGGGGTTTTCGTCGCTGTTGAAGAACGCACCGAAGATGCGGGAGTAGGGCGCCCTGAGCGCTCCGGCAACGTTTATGCCGTATGCGCTATCAATAGACCCGCGATCATACGCTTCCTGAAGGGCGGTGTTGGTGTCATAGAACTTCACACGGATGCGGTCGAGGTAGGGGCGGCCTGGGGCGTACCCCGAAAATGCTTTCAATTCGTACGCGGTTACGCTGCCGTCTTTGTCGCGCGTCACACGCGTTATCTCAAAAGGCCCTGCACCAACCGGATCAATCATGAGTGGCGAGAAGGAGAACTCGTCAATAGGTACATTGCGCCAGAGCGCTGCCGGAAGAATCCCGAGCGTGGTGTCTACCAGGAATGGTGCGTACGGCTGCGGGAGCGTGAATTGCACGGTGCGCGCATCAAGCGCCTCAGCGCGGATGTTCGCCCAGTTCGCAAGTTCCGGAGAGCGAAGCGCGGGGTCCTGGGCCTTTTCAACCGTAAACACAACATCGTCCGCGGTAACGGGGGAGCCGTCAGAGAAGACCGCGTCCTCGCGAAGCGAGAAGACGTACTCGGTCCCGTCTTCAGAGACCCGATATCGCTCGGCGAGTACGGGCACGAGGTTTCCGTCGCCATCAATACCCATGAGTCCGGCGTAGGTGAGTGCGGTGATGTCGCGGTCAGCGTCAGAAAGTGCGAGAAGGGGATTCACGAACCGCGGCGCACCCATGATGCCTTCGGTAAGAGTTCCGCCGTACGCAGGAACCGTCACCTGATACATGCGCGCAAGCCCGAGCAAGCCAATGACAATTGAAGCGCACACCAAAAGACCGAGGACGCCAACAATCAACCGGTCGCCCGGTGAAAGCGCTAAGAAAAATTCCTTCGCTCGTGTAAGCGGAGAGGAAGAGGCACTGGGTACGTAAAAAGGGGAAGGTCGCATAGCGACAAGAGAGGGCACAGATGGCGCCCTAGAAACTACTGCGGACTAGTAGAAGATGCCCGCTACGGCAGCAAGTACAAAGAGGATAGCGAGAACAATCGTCGCATTGAATAGGAACTTCTCAGCGCCGCGGCGCTTGTAGAAGGTAGATGCGAAGTTGTCGCCTCCGAATGCTCCTCCCAAAGAGGCCCCCCGGTTCTGGAGGACGATCCCTGCGATAAGGAGAAGGGAGAGTGCTATCTGAATGTAGGGCAGTGCTGCCGAAAGAGTCTCCATCTGTGCCCCGGAGTATAGCAAAAAGGGGATTAGGATGCAAAAGCCCCCGGAACGGGTCCGGGGGCTAAAGAAGCTCAGGCTCCTTCGTCTGAGGGCCAGCGCTCGGGCTCTCCCTTGGCGCCTATCCAGGTCAGTACGGACATGACGCCGGTGATGAAGACCGCGAGGGCCATCAGTCCGAGGGAGACGGGCCTCATGTACTGAATCGTGGGGATGAAATACTCTTCCCACGAGAGCAGGAACAGAAATCCCATCAGCAGGCCGACCAGGACTTGAATCAGGGGCCAACGCGCCTGCTCAAGAACTGGCACTGCGTTGCCTGGTTGCCAAGCGCGGCGAACCATTTCGATTTGGTAGGGAAGCGGGACGAGCGCGAAGGCAAGCACCCCCACGAACGGCCAGGACACCCAGTTCACGAAGTTCTCAATCATCAGACTCTCCAGTTGCGAAACACACCTGTCCGCAGAGTACTTAATTTCAGTCAAAAGTCAAGGAAAGCGACGATTCCTTATTTGACTCTGGTAACCCCGGTTCCTATACTGTGGATAACTTCGGGGCGAGGGAACTTGCACCGAATGAAGGCATTCACTCTTTTTATCCCGCACTAAGCGAATACCTATCTCTATGGCAAAAGCAGAGACTAAGAACGAACGTCTTTCTATTACGCCCCTTGGCGACCGCGTGGTGGTTAAGCCACAAGCAAAGGAAGAAACCTCCGCAATGGGCATCATCATTCCCGACTCGGCGAAGCAAGATGCACCAAGTAAAGGCACCGTGGTTGCCGTGGGCGCCGGCCGTTACGACGATGGCGATCTCCTTCCTATGACGGTCAAAATCGGCGACACCGTACTCTTTTCTAAGTACGGCTACGACGAAGTAAAAGTAGATGGCCAGGAGTACTACATCCTTTCTGAGTCGAACGTGCTCGCGGTGCTTTCTTAGTAGCAACTCCCCTCTTTAATTCCCTTTCA
Organism: Minisyncoccota bacterium; assembly: GCA_035438505.1. Lineage (GTDB taxonomy): Bacteria > Patescibacteriota > Minisyncoccia > Phycocordibacterales > Phycocordibacteraceae > C7867-001. Next base: position 11,550 of record DAORIM010000010.1, on the reverse strand, counting down.
ATCCGTATGGCAAAGCAGATAAAGTTCGGTGAGGACGCACGCCAGTCTATCCATAAGGGTCTCGCTGCCGCAGCACAGGCCGTGAAGGTTACCCTCGGACCCCGAGGTCGCAACGTCGTGCTCGAAAAGAGCTACGGCGGTCCCCGCATCACGAATGACGGCGTATCTATCGCAAAGGAGATTTCGTTCAAGGACAAGTTCGAGAATATGGGCGCAGAGATGGTGAAGGAAGTCGCAAACAAATCGAATGACGTAGCCGGAGACGGCACCACAACAACCGTCGTGCTTCTTGAGGCGATGGTTAGCGACGGTCTTAAGTCTCTAACTAAAGGCGCAAACGCAATGGCAATCCGCGCAGGCATGGAGCAGGCGCGCGATGCTGCTGTAGCGGAGCTAAAGAAGATGGCACGCCCAGTGGAAGGACGCTCCGACATCGAGCAGGTTGCGTCGATCTCCGCAGAAAGCGAGGAGCTCGGCCGCATCATCGCAGAGACCGTCGAGAAGGTTGGGAAGAACGGAGTCGTAACCGTAGAGGAGTCGCAGGGCATGGAGCTCTCCTACGAAGTTGTCGAGGGCATGCAGATTGATAAGGGCTACGTCTCCGCGTACATGGTCACGAACCCTGAGCGCATGGAAGCAGAGATGCGTGATGCGCAGATTCTGGTAACGGATAAGAAGATCGGCTCCGTGCAAGAAATACTTCCCTTCCTTGAGAAGCTTGCGCAGAGCGGCCGCAAAGACCTCGTTATCGTTGCTGACGATATAGAAGGCGAGGCGCTTACCACGTTCGTCCTCAACAAGCTTCGCGGCACCTTTAATGTGCTTGCGATTAAGGCACCAGGATTCGGCGACCGAAAGAAGGAGCTTCTTGCGGACATTGCAGCGGTTGTGGGAGCAGACGTTGTCTCCAGCGACTTCGGCCATAGCTTTGAAACTGCAGAGCTCTCGGTGCTCGGAAAAGCATCGCGCGTGGTAGCAGGCAAGGACACAACGGTGTTCGTTGGTGGCAAGGGAAGGAAGAGCGACATTGAATCACGCGTCTCGCAGCTTCAGGCACTTGTGGAGCAGACCTCGTCGAAGTTCGACAAGGAAAAGCTTGAGGAACGCGTTGCGAAGCTTACGGGCGGCGTAGCGGTTATCCGCGTAGGCGCTGCAACCGAAACGGAGATGAAGTATCTCAAGGACAAGATTGATGACGCGGTTAAGGCCACAAAGGCGTCTATTGAAGAAGGTATTGTACCGGGCGGCGGTACGGCGCTTGCGAAGGTTTCCCGCACTATCCGCGTGGATGATTGGGAGTTCGACAGTGCAGACGAACGCGCAGGATTCGCTATCGTTGGAAAAGCACTCGAGGCTCCCCTACGCCAGATTCTCCTTAACGCAGGCAAGGACGACGGATCGGCTATTGTCGAGCGCGTTCAGGCTGCGAAGGGATTCGCGGGATACGACGCGCTTGCGGGCGAGGAAGTCGCTGATATGGCTGAGGCCGGCATCATTGACCCGGTGAAGGTAACGAGCAGCGCGGTTGAGCACGCAGTATCTGCGGCTGCCATTCTCCTTACAACCGAAGCGGCTGTTGCGGACATTCCTGAACCTAAGGCTCCCGCAGGTCCTGAGATGGGCGGGATGGATTTCTAAGAGAAGTATAAAAGGATGCGCCGCGGTCTCTGACCGCGGCGTTTTCTTATTCAGGATCGCTCCCGATGCTTGAGATCAAGGATTGCTTCCTGGTCCCGTGCATCGAGCTCGTCATCATGGGCCTTGAATTTGTCCATGATTACGAACACGATAGCGATACAGGCGAACAGCAGCAGCAAGATCGCCACCACCACGACCCACGGCATCGCGGCCAGGGCCAACTCAGTGAGTGCCTGCATGAGGCCCTCGGTATCCAGATCAGCGTCTCGCATTTTTCCTCTCCCTTTCTGCTCACGACCTTACGCCGAGCACACTGATTTCGCAATAGCTCAAGCGATTAAAGGTTCCTTGCATCCTCGCCCCAGGCCTCTACAATAGAGGTATATGATCACTCTATACATTGTGCTCGGCATTATCGCCCTTCTCGTTCTCTGGGTTGTATTCGCGTACAACGGCTTTGTAGCAATGCGCAATCGCGCGAAGGAAGCATGGTCCGACATTGATGTGCAGATGAAGCGCCGCTATGACCTTATCCCGAACCTGATTGAAACGGTTAAGGGATACGCAGCGCATGAGCGCCAGGCGCTTGAAAGCGTAACGACAGCGCGTACTGCGGCTATGGGTGCGCAGACCGTAGAGCAGCATGCAGAAGCAGAAAACATGCTCACGGGCGCGCTCAAGTCGCTCTTCGCTGTTTCCGAGGCATACCCAGACCTCAAGGCAAACACCAATTTCCTTGAGCTCCAGCGCGAGCTTTCGGACACGGAGAATAAGATCATGGCATCTCGCCGCTTCTACAACACAACGGTCCAGACCCTGAATACGGCTACCGAGCAGTTCCCTGGAAACCTTATCGCGCGTCCATTCGGGTTTGCGCAGATGGATCTCTTTGAGCTCTCCGAGAACGAGCAGGCAGCACGTGAACCGGTAGCAGTTTCGTTCTAACGAGTATGGCGATTCCAACGCCAATTCATTCAGAACTGCATCGCATCGCGACCACCGGGATTATCTGGCGCGAGGTTGATGGAGTGCGCACGTACCTCGCTACCAAGCGCTCGCCAAGCAAGAAAGCGTGGCCGGGCAAGTGGACCGTTCCCGGAGGAGGACTCAAAGTTGAGGACTACATACATACGGACGGGGCATATCAGAATTCTGAAAGTCCACAGTGGTATGACGTGCTTGAGCGCGCACTCGCACGGGAAATCAAAGAGGAAGTCGGCCTTGCGGTTGATCAGGTGACCCTGCTTCAGAACGTCGCGTTTATACGCCCTGATGGCGTACCGGTTGTCGTATTCAGCTTCTACTGTAAGTACGCGAGCGGGGACGTAGTGCTCAACGAAGACGCAACCGAGTATGCGTGGCTCACCGCAGAAGAAGCACAGAGCTACGACTTCATTCAGGGAATTGAGAAGGAAATTTTAGAAGCAGATAACCGTCTTAGCTCACATGGCTAATCTCTATCAAGAGCGCTCCGCAAACGTCGCAAAGACCTGGATGCTTATGGCAGGGTTCTTCCTCGTTGTTGTTGCGGTTGGCTGGGGGATTTCCTGGTACTACGACTCCCCTGCTATTTTGTGGGGCGCCGTTATCTTCTCCGTGCTTATGAATGTGGGGAGCTATTGGTTCTCAGACAAGATAGCCCTTTCCATGAATGGCGCGCGACCAGCAAGCAGGGAAGAATTCTTTGACCTCTATACCGTTACGGAAAACCTTTCCATTACGGCGGGCATTCAGATGCCACGGCTGTACGTTATAGAGGACGCGGCGCCGAACGCCTTTGCAACTGGCAGGGATGAAAAGCATGCGGTTGTCGCAGCGACAACCGGACTGCTCTCGATACTCAATCGCACGGAGCTTGAGGGTGTTATCGCGCACGAGCTTTCGCATATTCGAAACAAGGACATGCTCGTTATGACGGTTGCTGTTGTGCTCGCCGGATTCGTTGCGATCATCGCAGACATCTTCCTCAGAATGTCTCTCTTCGGCGGCGGAAATCGCGATAGCGACAGCAAGGCTGGCATCATCGTTGCTGTGCTTGCGGTCGTGGCGATTATCCTTGCACCAATTGCCGCGCAGCTCATCCAGCTTGCGATCTCGCGCCGTAGAGAATTCCTCGCTGATTCTTCCGGTGCGCTCCTCACGCGCTACCCAGAGGGTCTTGCTTCTGCGCTTCAGAAGATTGCAAGCGACGGCCGACCGATGAAGCGCGCCAATCACGCAACGGCACACCTCTTTATAGGAAATCCGTTTGGCGCCCAGGCAGGAAAGTTTATGAATCGCCTGTTTGCAACGCATCCTCCTGTTGAAGCCCGCGTTGCAGCGCTTCTTGGGAAGGAAAGCGTGGGGAAGGAATCCGTGGTATAAAACGCACGCACGGAGGCGTCGCATAGCGGTCTAGTGCGCACGCTTGGAAAGCGTGTGAACCGAAAGGTTCCGAGAGTTCGAATCTCTCCGCCTCCGCAGTTAGATCCGCTTAGGTATACAGTTTGCATACACGTTTGATGCCTAAAAAGCTTCCCTATTCGGGATGGTAGAGTTGAGGCATGGCTGACATTTCCCGACTAGCACGCGAAGTACAGTGGTACGGCGAGGAGGTTCGCGCTAATGAGCGGAAGCTGCGAGAAGAAGAGACGGACCTGCGCCGGTATACGAATGACCAAGAACGAATAAAGCGAGAATTAGAAAATGCTGAACGCATGGTAGCTGAGTCTTCTCGAAAGATAGAAGACTTGAAGCGCAAGAATGAAGCCGATACGCGGACATTGCATCAATACGAAGGACAGCTTAAGTCCGCGGAAGCGGTAGCGCACGAAGGAAGGCAGCGCTCCGCACAAAAATGAAAATCCGCACCGCCATTATCTCGAGCGTAATCGCACTCATTGTGGTTGCGATTGTGGGGGTGGCGCTGTACGTACATCCGGACGAGCCGTTGCCTATATTCGTAAGCAACAAAGCACCCTTTACCTTTGAGCTTGCCGATACGGAGTCGAAGCGCACACAGGGATTGTCGGGGCGCACAGAACTGCCTGCCGGATACGGGATGCTCTTCGTGTTTGAGAGAGCTGGGCGGTACGGATTTTGGATGAAGGATATGCACGTTTCAATCGACATTATCTGGCTAACAGACGATGGCGTTATTCTCGATATTGAAGAGAACGTAGCACCAGAAACGTATCCTACGCCGTTCTATCCACCGGTGCCGGTGCGCTACGTGCTAGAGACGCGGGAGGGCGAAGCAACAGCACAGGGTTGGCGCGCAGGAACACGCATCGCTCTTCCCAAGGAAGCGCAATGAAAAAACCCGCTTGCGCGGGTTCTTTCATTTTTCAGGACTGGGTTATAAGCCGAATTCTGTCGAGGACGACCATCTATCTGGGATGCCTGTCGCCAGGCACCTCAAGCGGCGCTCCCTATTGCTAGGGCACGGCCTTGCACAGTGGTAAGGATTTAGCCGTTTCAGCCTGACATTGCTGCCAGGACACTCTCCAAGAAGAGTCTCTAGCCTTTCGGCATCGAGCGTTTCTGTTCGCACCTCGCACCTCGCGGCGGACAGGCGTTACCTGCTACCGTGCTGCTCTCTTGCGAGAGCCTGTGTTCGGACTTTCCTCTCTAGCCCCGAAGGGTAGAGCGGTCGTCACGCCCAGTCCTTATTTATAATACGACGAGTAGTGAAAAAAGCAATAGTTACCTTTCGTTCGTCCACACTAGTTACAAAGAGAAGACCTCGAAGGGGCTATACTAGAGGTATTACCAGGGCCGTTTCAGTAGCCATTCCCTATGCAGGAGACTTTTACCCGTGCTCAGCCAGCCGCAAAGCGTCGTTGGTCGTTTGATATGGCCGCCACGTGGGCGGTAGTGCTCGCGTTCGCGCTTAGTATCGTCGCACTTATTCCCTCAGCGACGATACCGCTTCTCTACACCAAGGTGACGATTCTCGCGCTTGGTGTGCTTGTAACGCTCGCGCTCTTTATTCTTGCGCGTCTTTCGCGCGGTAACGTGATTATGCCGCCGCTTCCGCTTGTCGGGGCGTTGTGGCTTGTTCCCGCAGCGTATCTCCTTTCCTCGCTCTTCTCCGGCGCTGGAATGGGCGCATCGTTCTTCGGAACAGAACTTGAAACGGATACCTTTGGCTTCGTACTCCTCCTCTCTGCATTTGCGACTCTGGTTGCTCTATCCTTTAGGCGTACAGCAAGCTACCGTCTCTTCTTCGGCGCGGGAGCAGTTATCACGGGAATCGTACTCGCAGCCCAGGTGCTGATAACGATTGTCGGGCGAGTGGCACCGAATGTTATTTCGCCAACCGTTAACTTGGTTGGATCGTTCGCAGACCTTGGAATGTTCGTCGGTCTTGCAGTTGTAACTGGCCTCCTCGCACTGCGTCTTCTTACGCTTACGAAGCGCACGCGCACCCTTATCCTCGTTGGAGGCGCCGTGTCCTTCATTGTGCTCGCACTCGTAAACTCAGCACTCGTGTGGATTCTTATTGCGCTTGTAGCACTCGCGCTCTTTATCGAGGCGATCATGAAGAATCGCGGCGAAGGGGAAGACAGCGACCTAGATGGTGTCGCTTTGCTCCTTGCAGAGGAGCCTGAAGAACTTGAGGCAAGCACACGTCCGCTTGCAGTGCCGCTTATAACGCTCGCTGTCGCGCTCTTCTTCCTTATTGGAGGCGCTACGCTTGGCAACGCATTTGCTACAGCGTTTGGTGTGAGCACGCTTGATGTGCGTCCATCGTGGCAGTCGACGTTCGATATTGGTAGCCACGCATACGCGTCGACACCGCTCTTCGGATCAGGTCCGGGTACGTTCGATACGCTTTGGTCCCGCCATCGCGATGCGAGCCTTAACGACACTATCTTCTGGAACGTCGACTTCACGACCGGTGTTGGCTACATCCCAACGTCGTTCGTAACTACCGGTCTTGCTGGTGCACTTGCTTGGCTCGCGTTCCTCGCACTCTTCCTCGTAATCGGCGTGCGCGCTCTTTTGACGCGCCTTCCGCAGGATCCATTCATTCGATTCGTTTCCTCAGCGTCGTTTGCCGGAGCGCTCTACGTGCTAGCGCTCATGGTGTTCTCCGTACCTGGACCCGTAATGCTTCTTGCAGGATTCCTTATGGCCGGCGTCTTCATCTCGAGTCTGCGTTATGGCACGACTGCACGCGAGTGGGGCGTTATCTTCGCTCGTAGCCCTCGCATTGGGTTTGCAATCGTGTTCGCGCTTACGTTGTTGCTTCTCGCAAGCATCCTTACTGCGTACGTCGTTATCGAGCGCTATCTTGCAAGCGTTGCATACGCTGAAGCGGGTGTCGCGCTTTCCTCAGGAGATCTTGAAGGCGCCATCGCCGCAGTTGAACGATCGCTTCTCTTTGCTGAGAGTGATCGTGCGTACGAGCTTATTGCAGGCATCGGCATAGCTCGCATGAATCAGGTTGCAAGCGATACGACGCTTTCTCCTGCAGATGCTCAGTCGCAGTTCCAGGCAGCGCTCTCTGGCTCCATTGAAGCTGCACTTGCCGCTGCACGCCTTGGCCCCTCTGAGTACCAGAACTGGGCAATGATTGGCAACGTCTATCAGACCGTGGTGCCGCTTAACATCGAAGGTGCGTACGACAAGGCAAAGGAGGCATATGATCAGGCGATCGCGCTTAATCCCACGAGCCCTGCGCTTCCGTACGTTGTTGCACAGCTTGAGATCGCACGAAACAATCCGCAGGCAGCAAGCGACGCACTCATGCAGGCAATCAGCTTGAAGCGCGATTACACACAGGCAATCTTCCTGCTCTCGCAGCTTGAAGTTGAGCAGGGACGCGCACGCGAGGCTCTTGAGGCCGCAGAAGCTGCTGCGTACTTTGCGCCAAACGATCCGGTCGTGCTCTTCCAGGTTGGTATCCTTCGCTCAGCGAACGGCAACAACCCAGGTGCCATCCAGGCATTGTCGCGCGCCGTTGAGCTTAATCCGCAGTATGCAAATGCGCGCTTCTTCCTCGGCGTCATGTACGCAATAAGTGGTGACTACGCCCGCTCAGCTGCAGAGCTCGAGCAGGTAGCAGCACTCTCTCCTGAGAACGCAGCCGCTATTGAGCCAGATCTAGCAGCAGTGCGCGCAGGACGCAATCCGTTCCCGCCTTCACGGCTTGGCGCGCTCGGTATTCCGCAAGGACCACTCACTGAAAGCGCTACAGCACCAGCGCGCTAGGGGATAGCAGTGCTCCATGGTCCGCAAGATTCTTAGTTCGCTCACAGCACCGGTACGCGGCCTACATCAGGCCGCGTACGTGCTTGCCGGACTAACGCTCGCGTCGCAAGCGCTCGCGCTTTTGCGCGACCGCTTGTTTGCCCACAGCTTCGGCGCAGGCGACATCCTCGACCTGTACTACGCGGCGTTCAAGATACCTGATCTGGTATTCGCGCTCGTTGCGTCCTTGGTTTCAGCGTATGTGCTTATTCCGCGCATAGCCGGAGGCAAGCGGGAAGAATCGAAAGCGCTCATATCGCAGACCGCAACATTCTTGTTCGTTGCAGGAGGATTGCTGTGCGGCGTGCTCGCGATATTTGCGCGACCGCTTCTCTTCATGCTTTTCCCAGACGCTATTGCGTCTCCGAATGCAGAAGAGTTCGTACTTCTGGCACGCGTACTGCTTATTCAGCCGATTATTCTCGGTCTTTCAGGGATTGCGACGAGCGTTACGCAGGTGAAGCGTCGCTTCGTATTGTTTGCGCTTTCGCCGGTCCTCTACAATATCGGTATTATCGTTGGAACGGTGTTCTTGTATCCGCACTTCGGACTTCTGGGAATTGGTATGGGTGTTGTTGGAGGCGCCTTTGCGCACCTCTTGATCCATATTCCCGTGCTCATACATGAAAAGCTCTTCCCGCGCCTTGTAATTCTTTCTCCGCGGGCGCTCTGGGAAGTTATTCGAGATTCCGTACCGCGCTCCTTAGCGCTTGCGGTAGGGTCGCTTACGGCGCTCGTACTTACTATCCTTGCTGCGCAAACTGGCGAGGGCAGTATCGCAGTGCTCTCGCTCGCATTAAACTTGCAGGCGGTCCCGCTCTCCCTTATCGCAGCGTCCTACGCTACTGCTGCGTTCCCTGTGCTCGCAGAAAGCATGGAGGCGAAGCGGTACGACGCGTTTAAGATCACGCTTTCCGCCGCAGCTCGCCATATTATTTTCTGGTCTGCGATTCTTTCGGTGCTTGTGCTTGTCTTGCGTGCACACGTTGTGCGCATCGTGCTTGGAAGCGGCGCGTTTGATTGGGATGCGACACGCATCACGGCAGCCATCCTCGCACTCCTGGTTGTCGGACTCATGGCGCAGGGACTCGTATTGCTCGCGTCGCGCGCGTTCTATGCCGCACAAAAGTCTTGGAACCCACTCCTGATTCAGATTGGGGGACTGGTTGTATCAGTTGGAAGCGCAGTCGGACTTCTGGCGCTTGCCACTGCCTTTCCTGATGTCCGCTACTTCATAGAGGCCTTGCTGCGTGTTGAGGATGTGCCCGGAACAGACATTCTTCTTATTGCCACGGGCGCAATGCTTGGCCACCTCAGTATGGGCGTTTTCGCGCTCATTACTTTGCACCGCGTCGCGCCTGGCGTCTCAGCTTCGCTCGTCCGTCCGATGTTCGAGGGTCTTGCGGCGGCTATCCTTGGCGGGACGGCAACCTATGGCGTCCTTTCATTCCTCGGAAACCTGGCACCACTGACCACGCTCGCCTACGTATTCACGGAGGCCGCTCTCGCTGGTATGGTGGGTCTAGCGGTGTCTGCTGCGGTTCTGGCCCTTCTTGCAAACAAGGAGTTTAAGGACCTCACGGATTCCCTCAGAAAACTCAAGCTTTCAGCCGCCCTCAAACCATCTGGTCCGGTTCTTTCTGACCGCACTGACGCCTAGCGGGAGCCCTACGGGGCACTCCCAATTAGTATGAACATACGAAACTTCTCCATTATTGCCCATATTGATCATGGCAAGTCGACCCTCGCGGATCGGCTTCTTGAGCGTACGGGGACAATTGAAGCCAGGAAGATGCGCGACCAAGTGCTCGACAAGATGGATCTCGAGCGCGAGCGCGGCATAACTATCAAGATGCAGCCTGCGCGCATGAAGTACCGTGCACAGGACGGAACCGAATACGTCCTCAACCTTATTGATACTCCAGGGCACATTGATTTTGCATACGAAGTTTCTCGCGCACTTTCTGCGGTTGAGGGCGTGGTGCTCCTTGTAGACTCAACGCAGGGCGTACAGGCGCAGACGCTCACGACGCTTGCTATGGCGCGCAAAGCTGGATGCGTCATTATTCCTGTCCTGTCGAAGATTGATTCTCCTGCCTCGCGCGTAGAGGACGTGTCGCTCGAGCTTGCCGAACTTCTGTCTATTGATCCAGATACTGTGCTCGCCGTTTCAGGACGGACCGGAGAGGGCGTCGAGGCGCTCCTTGAGGCAGTTGTTGCTCGCGTACCCGCGCCGCGAGTAAGCGAGGGAAAGGATTCGCGCGCACTCATCTTCGACTTCTCATTCTCAACACACCGTGGCATCGCCGTGTTTGCGCGTATTTTTGACGGCGAGTTTAAGAAAGGGGATGTGCTTCGGTTTGCTGCTGCAGGAGAACGTTTTACCGCCCTTGAGACGGGTATATTCATGCCAGACGAAACACCGACAGAGTCCCTGGCTGCCGGAGAGATCGGCTACATCGTCACGGGCGTAAAGGAAGCCGGTATTGTGGCAGTTGGCGACACTATCCTTACAGATAAGGGCTCACGCGTGCCGCTTTCAGGCTTTGAGCGTCCCCGTCCGGTTGTCTGGGCTTCGGTGTACCCGGAGAGCCAAGACGACCTTACCGAACTCAAGCAGTCGCTGGAGCGCTTGCGCCTCTCTGACTCCTCGCTCTCGTTTGAAGAAGAGTCTTCGGGCGTTCTTGGACGCGGGTTCCGTTGCGGGTTCCTCGGCATGCTCCATCTTGAAATTGTTACGGAGCGATTGAAGCGCGAGTTTAATCTCGAGCTCATTGTGACGATCCCTACGATTGCGTACATCGTTACGGATAAGAAGGGAAAGCGGGAGACAATTTTTACGCCTTCCAAGTTCCCTGCGTTCGGCGACATTGATCGCATTGAAGAGCCGTGGGTGAAGGTAATTCTCATTACGCCTGCCGATGCGCTTTCCAACATGATCCAGCTTTTCCATGATCATGAGGGCGCTGTTTTGAATACTGAGACGCACCTCGACGGACGCATTGAACTTACCGTTGAAATGCCACTTCGCGAGCTTATGCGCGGATTCTTCGATAAGGTTAAGAACGCTTCCTCCGGATACGCCTCGCTTTCCTACGAATTTCTCGATGAGCGACCTGCAGACGTCGTAAAGCTTGAGATACATGTCGCTGAAGAGCCGGTAGCGGCGTTCGCGCGCGTTGTATCGCGCCGTCGCGTGCAGGAGGAAGGAGAGCGTATGGTAGAGAAACTGTCTCAGATCCTGCCGCGCCAGATGTTCGTGCTTAAAATTCAGGCGCATGCCCTTGGACGCATCCTCGCTTCCAAATCAATCTCCGCGTTCCGTAAGGATGTTACGGGCTACCTCTACGGAGGCGACATTACGCGAAAGATGAAGCTGCTTGAAAAGCAGAAGAAGGGCAAGGCACGCCGTGGCGAACACGCAAAGATGGAAATCCCTCAGGACGTGTTTATGAAGATGGTGCAGGATAGCGATCGCTAGCCTTCGATTGGTATACTAAGCGAATGCCACGAAAGTCGCGCGCGCAACACGCAAAGCTTATAGGAGAGTACGCGCTTGCGGCGGGGCTTCTAGGACTTGTCCTTATTCTTGCTTGGGCGGTATGGGGCATAGCGCAAAAGGAGGAGCGTGCGCGCCGTGCTGTGAATGACCAGAAAGCAGAGCTTGCGACGCTC
>DAORIM010000009.1:0-26728 GCA_035438505.1 Minisyncoccota bacterium | reverse complement strand
GATCGCTTCGCTGCCTAGGGGCAGCATCGGGGCCGCTCCCCGTGGGCGGCTTCTTTTTATACAAACAAAGCCCGCATTGCTGCGGGCTTTGTTTCTAACCTAAACCTTGAGTCTACGCAGTTGCCTGCTCCTCAAGCGCAAGGCGCTCTGCCTCTACGCGACGCTGCTCAACGGCACGACGTGCCTGCATCTCGTCCATAGCGGCATGCTTCTTCGATCCCTTGAAGCCGGTTCCTGCAGGAATGAGGCGACCAAGGATAACGTTCTCCTTAAGACCGCGAAGCGTATCAACGGAACCGCGGAGCGATGCGTCGATAAGGATCTTCGTAGTCTGCTCGAAGGACGCAGCGGAGAGGAACGAACGGCGCGAGAGCGCGGAGGTCTTGATACCAAGAACCATCTCCTTTGCCTTCGGCACAATCTTTCCTTCTGCTTCCATTGCCTTCACCTCCTCCTCGAACTCCCAGTGCTCAACAACGTCGCCCACTGAGTAGTCTGAGTCTCCGGTGTCAGTGATCTTCGCGTTTGCGAACATGCGCTTCACGATAACCTCGAGGTGCTTGCGAGAAACGCTCGCACCCTGAAGCTCGTAGATCTTCGAGGTCTCCGCAATGATGTACTCCTGCACGAGCGCGCGACCTGCGTACTCGAAGAGATCATCAAGATCTGCGGAACCGTCCGAAAGGAGCTGGCCGCGGACGACCGAATCCCCTTCCTTCACGAATGCCTGGCGAGGGTACGCAAGCGTGTACTCGGTGTTCGAGCCATCCTTCTTGCCCTGTCCCTTCTCCGGCGTAACGACAAGAACCTTGTCGCGACCCTGATCACGGACCTCTACCACGACACCGTCGAACTTGGAGATCGTCGCTGCGTTCTTTGGAGAGCGCTTCTCGAATACCTCCTCAATACGAGGGAGACCCTGGGTGATGTCGCCACCAACCGAGGCGGTTCCTCCGGCGTGGAAGGTACGCATTGTAAGCTGCGTTCCTGGCTCGCCGATAGCCTGTGCGGCAACGGTACCCACTGCCTCGCCAAGATCAACGAGCTCCTGACTCGTGTGGTCCATACCGTAGCAGAACTGACAGATACCGTAGCGCGTCTCACACGACATTGGAGAGCGCACGGATACTGACGTTACTGACTCGTCTGCAGCAATCGCCTGCGCATCCTCTGCGGATACGTAGCGACCCTTCTTGAGGCCAGCTGCTTCGCTTGCGAGCACGCGACCGCGCACTGCTTCAGCGAAGTCGATTTTGATACCCGACGCGGAGACGCGATTGATCGCGATTCCACGCTTGGTACCACAGTCTCCTTCCGTAATGATGGAGTCCTGTGCAACGTCGAAGAGACGGCGCGTAAGGTATCCGGCGCGTGCCGTACCGAGCGCGGTGTCGGTAAGACCCTTACGTGAACCGTGAGTCGACATGAAGTACTCAACCGGGTTGAGTCCTTCCATCATCGACGAGACGATAGGAAGCTCGATCGTTTCTCCAGAGGTGCTCTGGATAAGACCCTTCATACCAACCATCTGTGTGAGGTTTCCGATAGAACCGCGGGCACCAGACGCAATGATGTCGTACACCGGGCTGTTGAGATCAAGTGCTGCCTCAACGAGCTTCTCAACCTCGGTCTTGGCACCGTGCCAGACCTCGATAACCATGCGGCGCTTCTCGTCGTCTGAGAGAAGTCCGTCCTGGAAGTCAGATTCGATCTTTGCAACACGCTCTGCAGCACCGGTAACAACTGCGTCCTTGCCTGCAGGAACCGTCACGTCGTCAAAGCTCCACGTAATACCAGCCTGGGTAGCGTACTCGAATCCGAAACGCTTCACGCGGTTTACAATCTGCGGCACACGATCAAGACCGTAGCGCTTCATAGAGTCAGTCACGATCTTTCCAAGTCCCTTCTTCGTAACGGTTTCGTTCACGAATGGGTAATCGGAAGGAAGTGCAGTGTTGAAGAACAGGCGTCCAACGGTGGTCTCGAAGATCTTTCCGTCGAATGCTGCGTACTTCTCCTTGCCGGCAACCGGAAGCACGTTGATCTTCGCCTGAATATCAAGTACGCCGTAGTCGTACGCGAGGATAGCCGCGTTTGGAGACTGGAAGTACTGCCCTTCTCCCTTCGCGCCATCAATAACCTTCGTGAGCCAGTAACAACCGAGCGCGATATCGTGCGAGGTTGCGATAACCGGCGAGCCGGATCCTGGCTTCAGGATGTTCTTGTTTGCGGACATAACGTTCGCTGCCTCCCACTGTGCCTCCTCAGAAAGGGGCACGTGTACGGCCATCTGGTCGCCGTCGAAGTCCGCGTTGAAGGCTGGACATACGAGCGGATGGAGCTGGATTGCGTCACCCTCGATAAGGCGAGGACGGAACGCCTGGATACCCTGGCGGTGAAGCGTTGGCGCGCGGTTGAGCAGGACGTGCTTGCCCTGAATCGCCTCTTCAAGAATCTCCCACACCTCAGCAACGCCGTCCTCGATAAGGCGGCCGGCACCGCGGATGTTAAAGGCGAGCTCGCGCTCAAGAAGTCCTGCGATAACGAATGGACGGAAGAGCTCGAGTGCCATGTGCTTTGGAAGACCACACTCATCAAGCTCAAGATCCGGACCGACAACGATCACGGAGCGACCTGAGTAGTCTACGCGCTTACCAAGAAGGTTCTGGCGGAAGTATCCCTGCTTTCCCTTAAGGTAGTCAGCGAGCGACTTAAGCGGACGACGCTGTGCGGGCGTGAGCGCGCCTCCAGACGCACCACCCTTGCGGATGGAGTTATCAAGGAGCGCGTCGACAGCCTCCTGAAGAATGCGCTTCTCGTTGCGGAGAATAACCTCCGGCGCATGAATATCGAGAAGCTTCTTAAGGCGGTTGTTGCGGTTGATCACGCGACGGTACAGATCGTTCACGTCACTCGTTGCGTGACGTCCTCCTTCAAGCGCCACCATAGGGCGAAGTGCTGGAGGAATAACCGGAATCTTGGTCATAAACATCCACTCTGGGCGGATATTCGCAGCGATCATCGCGGTGATGAGCGAAATGCGCTTTGCGAGCTTTTCACGCTCTGCTGCCGCTGCCTTTGGATAACGCTCCTCAAGCTTTGCCTTGAGCTCGTCCATCTTCAGGTTGCGGAACAGGTCGTAGATTGCCTCAGCACCGATCTTCGCTTCAAAGAGCGTTGCGTAGCGCACCGAGTAGCGGTGGTACGTAACCTCGTCGAAGACCTTGCCCACGACAACAGAATCAATCTCGCTCTTCGCTGCAGTCATGCGCTCCTTGAGGGAGTCGCGCTCAGCGTCAGTCGCCGCAGCTTTATGCTTCGTCTTGTACTCATTCTCGAGTTCTGCGAGGAAGCGCTTCTTCACGTCCTCGGCAACCTTCGTCACGATGTAGCCTGCGAAGTACACCACCTTCTCAAGATCCGCTGATGGGATACCAAGAAGAAGTGCCATGCGGCTCGGCATGGAGCGAAGGAACCAGATGTGCGCTACGGGCGTTACGAGCTCGATATGACCCATGCGTTCGCGACGAACGATGGAGCGGGTGATTTCAACACCACACTTGTCACACACGATACCCTTGTAGCGAATACCCTTGTACTTGCCGCAGTAACATTCGTAATCGCGCTCAGGACCGAAGATCTTCTCATCGAAGAGTCCGTGCTTCTCGGACCGCTGGGTGCGGTAGTTGATGGTCTCTGGCTTGGTGATCTCGCCGCGCGACCAAGAAAGGATGCGCTCAGGCGACGCAAGCGAAAGCTTGAGTGCGTCCCAGTCCGCGGAGCGGGGCGTCATCGGGCGCTTGCCGGAATTCATGTTGTGCATTGCCATGATGATGTGAATTAGTCAGCCTGCGTGTATCCCTCCATCGGCTCGATATCGAGCGCGAGGCCGCGGATCTGGTTAGTAAGTACGGAGAACGATGCAGGAGTTCCCGCATGCGATACCGGTTCGCCCTTCACGATCGCATCGAAGGTCGCGGAGCGGCCCTGGATATCGTCGGACTTAATCGTGAGCATCTCCCGAAGGGTGTAGGCAGAGCCGTACCCAAGGAGCGCCCACACTTCCATCTCGCCGAAGCGCTGACCGCCGTTCTGCGCCTTACCTCCGAGCGGCTGCTGGGTGATGAGGGAGTACGGACCGATGGAGCGCATGTGGATCTTGTCTTCCACCATGTGATGGAGCTTGAGAACATACATGTATCCAACGGCAACGGGCTGCGCAAAGGCTTCGCCGCTGCGTCCATCGAAGAGCTTCATTTTGCCTGACTTGTCGAAGCCTGCGGCAACGAGCTCCTCGCGGATCTCTTCTGCGGTTGCACCTGCGAACGGAGGCACCACTGCCTGGTATCCAAGCGTATTAGCAGCAAGTCCAAGATGAAGCTCGAGAATCTGTCCGAGGTTCATGCGCGACGGCACGCCGAGCGGTGTGAGGATAATGTCGACAGGATTTCCATCCTTGTCGTATGGCATGTCCTCTACCGGAAGCACGCGGGAGATAACACCCTTGTTACCGTGGCGTCCAGCGAGCTTGTCTCCCACCGATACGTTACGAACCTGAGCAACGGTTACGACGATCTTCTTGATGATGCCCGACTCAAGCTGGTCTCCCTGCTCGCGGCTAAACACCTTCACCCCAATCACGCGACCGCGCTTTCCGCCTTCCATGCGAAGCGACGTATCCTTCACATCCTTAGCCTTGTCGCCAAAGATAGAACGGAGAAGACGCTCTTCCGGAGTGAGCTGGGTCTCGCCCTTCGGCGTAACCTTTCCGACGAGAATGTCGCCAGGGCGCACTTCCGCACCGATGCGTACCACGCCTTCCTCATCGAGGTTCTTAAGGCGCATTTCGCCCACGTTCGGAATATCGTGCGTGGTTACTTCAGCACCAAGCTTCGTATCGCGCACGGCGCACTCGAAGTCCTCGATGTGCACGGTGGTGAACTTCGACTCCTCCACAAGACGCTCAGACACAATGATGGCGTCCTCGTAGTTGGCACCGTTCCAGCTCATGAAGGCAACGCGGACGTTCTGTCCGAGTGCCATCTGGCCCTGGTCCGAAGAAGACGCGTCTGCGAGGACGTCGCCCTTCTTTACCTTGTCGCCTCCCTTCACGATAGGACGCTGCATGAATGCAGAGTTCTGGTTCGTCTGGGTAAGGCCCTGAAGCTTGTACTCGTGCGGCTTGCCTGACGCAGGAGTAACGATGATCTTGCGCGCGTCGCAGTAGGTAACCTCTCCCGCCTCTTCCGCGATGATAAGGCGTCCGGTGTTGCGTGCTGCGTGTCCCTCGATACCGGTAGCAACGAGCGGCGCTTCCGGAATAAGAACCGGAGTCGCCTGCTTCTGCATGTTCGAACCCATGAGTGCGCGGTTCGCGTCGTCATGGTTTACGAATGGGATCATTGCTGTCGCTGCAGAGAACATCTGGTACGTCGACGCGTCGATGTAGTCGATCTCCTCGCGCTTTACAACAGCAGGCTCGCCACCGCGGCGTGCCTCGATGCCATCAGGAACGATACGTCCCTTGTCATCAACAGGAGTCGCTGCGTGCGCAATGACATGCTCTTCCTCCTCAAGGGCGTTGAGGTAGTCGATTTTGTCGGTAACAACACCCTTCTCAACCTTCGCGTACGGCGTTTCGATAACACCAAACTCGTTGGTGCGGGCATGAAGCGCAAGGCGAAGAATAAGACCGA
The DNA here is from genome assembly GCA_035438505.1 of Minisyncoccota bacterium. Lineage (GTDB taxonomy): Bacteria > Patescibacteriota > Minisyncoccia > Phycocordibacterales > Phycocordibacteraceae > C7867-001. The sequence goes on along the minus strand of DAORIM010000009.1, from coordinate 21,032 downwards.
TGTTCTGTCCTTCCGGAGTGTGGATTGGGCAGAGGCGTCCGTAATGGGATGGGTGAACGTCGCGCACCTCAAAGCCAGCGCGTTCGCGCGTAAGGCCGCCCGGACCGAGTGCCGAGAGCGTGCGAAGACCTTCAAGCTCAGCAAGAATGTTCTGCTGATCCATGAACTGGGAGAGCTGGTTTGCGGTGAAGAACTCGCGAACTGAAGCAGAAAGCGGACGAGGATTCACGAATGCCATTGGAAGCGAAGTCTCGCTCTCAATTGTCGACATACGATCCTGGATGTTGCGCTTCATGCGCGACATACCAACGCGCATGCGGGCCTGGAGAAGCTCGCCTACGAAGCGGACGCGGCGGAAGCCGAGGTGGTCGATATCGTCAGGAACCGCGTTCGGGTCCTGATTCATGCGTGCAATCTCGCCGACGATGCGAATAAGGTCTTCGAGGGTAAGCGCGCGCTGATCAAGCGCCTTCTTATCTGTTGGAAGAGAGAAGCGGGCGTTGAGGCGATGGCGCCCAACCTTCGAAAGGTCGTAGCGGTCAGCGGCGAAGAGCGAGTTAACGTACTGCTTCGCGTTGTCTGGCGTCGCTAGGTCGCCGTCGCGCATACGGCGATGCACCTCCACGAACGAGTCGTCGAGGGTCTGTGCAGTATCGTGTGCGAGTGTGAGCTCGATTGCCTTCGTCGCAATCTCGTCTCCCTTAAACTTCTTGAGGATTTCCTCGCGGGTTCCCGCGCCGAAGATAGAAAGCAGGTTCGTAACCGGGAACTTGCGCTTGCGGTCAATCTTAACGAAGACTGCGCCGTCTGCGTCGCTCTCAATCTCAATCCATACGCCGCGCGCAGGAATGAGCTTGGCGCCGAAGAACTGGCGTCCCTTGTTCTCCTCAGCCACAAAGAATGCGCCGAAGGAACGAGCGAGCTGAGGCACGATAGCGCGCTCAACACCGCTAACGATAAATGAGCCGTGTGGCGTCATCATCGGAATGTCAGTAAGGAAGATCTCCTGGGTCTTCTCAGAACCAAATGTCTTGTTAACAAGCGTTACGCTCGCCTTAAGGGGCGCTTCGTAGGTACGCATGTTTTCACGTGCTTCTTCCTCGGTGCCCTTTGGAGCGCCGATCTCAAAGCCGTCAAAGCGAAGTTCGAACTTCTTGCTCGAATAGTCAGGAATAGGCGAAAACTCCTTAAAGAGTTCGCCAAGTCCCTCCTTAAGGAGCCACTGGAACGATTCCCTCTGGTGCCCTACCAGGTCTGGGAATTCGACGCGAGGCGCGCGATATGCGCCGAACGTCTTCTGCACGAGCTTCTTTTGCTGCATGTGCCGGTATGGTTAGTGCCCCTAAACGCCGAATGGGCACGTATATATACGTGCCGCGCCCCTTCGTTTCTGGAGACGCTGTTTTTAAATTCGCCCTGTTTTCTGCCCCTATCCCCCGTTACTCAATCTCGTTCCCTAAATATAGCGTGAAGGGCGGCGTTGGGTCAAGGAAGGTTGAGGATAAAGAAAAGAGCGGCCTCCGAAGAAGCCGCCCTGATTGCCCGAAGGCGAAGATTCTATGCGGTCGTCCGCCGGATCAGGCTTCAGCCGAAACGCGATGGAACGAGGCGAGGAGCCACTGTCCCGCACCCCAACCGACCCCTGATGCGATCAGCGCCACCATGCCGACCTTCTCCGACTCGTAGCCGGACGGAAGGCTCCGAAGCAGCAGCGAGCCGGCTAGGATCCCGATAAAAACCAGGAACAAGGACGTAATCCCTGCCCACCACGGGGCCTCAGAATCGGTCCAGTCCATGATTGCCCACAGACCCACGCCGATCATAAAGCCAATAGCGGTTGACAGGGGCCCGAGCAGCTGTGCGGTGAAAGCCACGCCACTGAAGATGATGGCCCACGCATACGTGATGCGGTTGCCGATCATCTCGGCCTGAGGGTCGTGCAGGTTCTTCTTGCGCAGCTGCGAATGCAGTTCCCAGACAGCGAGGCCGCCGATGATGATGGTGCCGAAGCCGACGAGCAGCAGGGGCGAGGGCTCAGTCTGCCCCACCGCAGCGAGGAAGACTGTTCCAAGCGCGCATTGAAGCACGCCGGCGAGACCGAAGATGCAGACGAATGTTTTCAAGTTGGGCATTACCCCCTCCACAATTCCCACAATGGGTCTGAAAAAGACAATACCACCATATGGTGGTATTGTCAACGTACACAATCGTGGTCTACTTGGGCTTTAGCTTCTTCTGCCGGAACGCATCAATCTTGGCGTGGTTTCCGGTCTGGAGGACTTTGGGAACCTTATAATTCTTCCCTTCCCAGGCAATAGTCTCTGGACGGGTGTACACGTCAGGAGCTGCGATGCGGCGCTCCTCCACTGACTCATCCTTGCCAAGCACTCCGGGTATCCGGCGCGTCATAGCGTCAACGATTGCGAGCGCTGGTACTTCGCCTCCAGTATACACCGCTTCGCCAACGGCGTATGTCTTAACCGTTCCCATGGTAGAAGCGATTTTCTTCGCGCGCTCATCAATGCCTTCATACCTGCCACACACAAATACAACTTCGTCGTACTTCAAAAGAGCGTCGGCGTCCTTGTTCGTAAACTGCTTGCCTGACGGACTAAACCAGATGATGGCCTTCTTCCCACCTCTGCGACCAAGCGACTTCTTAATTGCCTTAGCAACCGGAAGCGCGGTCATAACCATACCGGGTCCGCCGCCGTACGGACGCTCATCAACTTTCCCCCATCGGTTTGTTACATAGTCTCGCGGGCTCTGATAGTCCACTCGTATTTTCTTATTCGTGCGCGCACGTCCGAGAATGGATGCAGAAAGATACGCATCGCACGCTTCTGGAAAGAGGGTTATGAGATGGAATCTGATCATAGCGAGAAAAGCGGCTTCTGCCGCTTCGTCGTTACCCTATATCGCCGAGCACCTGCTCAAGGCTACGGTTCTCTTCACCAAAATGCTTTCCGCCGAGTGGCTCGTTAATCTTGAGATTCACGCGCGCATTGTGCTTCATACCAACCACGCGAAGGAGGGTGCGGATTGCCTTTGCAATGTTTCCGTCCTTTCCAATGATCTTACCCATATCCTCCGGGGCTACGGTAAGCGTAAGGAGAACACCCATCTCATCTACCGAGCGAGTGATAACAACGGCGTCCTGATTGTCGACGAGTGCCTTAATCGTGAAGTCGAGGTATGCGTGGTCTTGTTCCATAAAGTCGTGTCAGCGGTGCAGGATATACGGGGTTGAGTAATGCGAGCGAGCACTCGCGGAAAACCTGAAGCTTACGCAGCAGGAGTTTCCTCTGCAGGAGCTTCTTCCTCGGCAACAGGAGCCTCGGGAGCTGGTGCCTCTTCAGGGGCAGCTGCTTCCTCTGCAGGAGCTGCGGCAGCAGCCTCTGCTTCTGCCTTAGCGGCAGCTTCGGCCTTTGCAGCTTCCTCGGCAGCCTTCGCTGCAGCTGCCTCTTCCTCAGCGCGCTTCTTAAGGATGTTCTTCTCGAGATTCTTCTTCGAGATAACCTGAGTCTTTGATCCCTCGAGAACACCTTCCTTGATAAGGAGGTTCTTGAGCGATGGAGACATCTGGGCACCCTTGCTCATCCAGTCCTTGATGCGGTCTGCCTTGTAGGTAATAAGCTTCGTCTTTGGGTTGTAGGTGCCTACGAGGTCGACATACTTACCGGCCTTAGGGCCTGCAGTCTTCTCAAGTACGGCCATACGGAACGACGCGTCGTTCTTTCGGCCAATGCGCTGGAATCGGATCATCAACATATGTGCGGGAAATGTACCAGAAACCCTATATATAGTCAAAAGCCCCGACCCCCACGTGAGGGGCCGGGACCATGATTAAGGGGTTGGTTAGTCTCCCCAACCGCGCGCCCAGTTGAAGTCGCCGTCCCTGCACCGACGGTACAGCGCAAAGACGCAGGAGAGCGGAAACCACAAAAAGCCCCACCGTCGCGCCATACTGATATATCTTATAGACTCCCGCCCCGCACCGCTCTCAGTCATCGACTTCGCCTCGGCGTAGAGTTCGTCCTTCTTGCCGAATCGAACGATGAGGTAGACCACAAGCGCGAGAGCAGCGCTCGCGTACAGCGCATACAACGCTGGAAAGAGCCAGGAAAGGTATCCTGATGGCTCGACCAACTGCGCGTAAACGAATAGTGCATAGACACCGTAGAAAAGCGGCAGAAAGGTCCAGAAGGCGCCGCCGCCGATGACGTACGCATGAGCGTGCGCCACAGCACGAAGATAGAGCCATCCCCTGACGGTTTCGTGCGGGTGACGGCGCGAATTCGTATTTGCGTAATCCATATTCCCATCTCCTGGTGTGAAGGCTCCCCATTGGAGCCGAACAAGTCTGAAGGGACAATAGGATTCTGTATGCGTAGTGTCAAATGAATACGCCCCGCATGCGGGGCGCGAAAAGATGGAGCGGCGGATCTAGATCGTCTGATCCGCCGCTCCGAAGGCGCTCAGGTTGTCGACGGAGAGCCGACACTAAAATCATAGCAAATACAGGTGCATCTGCTAGAGTCTAGAGACTATGGCACCACAAAAAGACACGCTCTATACGGGCCCCATCACCATCATTAAGACCGGCAAGGGTTTCTTCTCCTATGACCCGGACGAGGAGGACATCTTTATTCCTGGAGAGAACCTCGGCGGCGCGTTCCCCGGCGACACCGTTAACGTGCAGTTCGTAGGGTTCGATACCGACACCCGCACCGGCAAAAAGCGCCCGCAGGGAAAAGTTGTTGAGGTTGTTGAGCGTTCGCGCGAGACATTCGTTGGCAAGCTTGTAGCAAACCCCGAGGAAAACCTCACCATGCTCGTTCCCGATTGGAAGAAGATGTACGTACCCTTCGTTGTGAAGGGAGAGTCGCTTCCCATTGGCCACAAGGTTGTAATCCGCTTTAAGGGATGGAACCAGCATCAGCCGTACCCTTGGGGAGAGCTTGAGGAGATTATCGGTCCCGCCGGAGAACACGAGACGGAAATGCGCGCACTCGCGCTTTCCCAGGGATTCCGCTCTGACTTCCCTCCCGGCGTTGTTACGGAAGCGAAGTACCTCGAAGAGCACGGTCGCCAGCTGCTACGCGACGGCGCTGAAGAAGGAATTGCAAACGGTACCCGCAAGGATTTCCGCGGCACCACCACCTTCACCATCGATCCGTTTGATGCGAAGGACTTTGACGACGCACTCTCGGTTAAGACGCTTCCGAACGGCAACTACGAAATCGGCGTACATATTGCAGACGTGTCGCACTTCGTGCGCCCAGGCACCCAGATTGATAACGAAGCGAGGAAGCGTGCTACGTCCGTATACCTCGTAGACCGCACGATTCCGATGCTTCCGCACATCCTGTCTACAGACCTCTGCTCCCTTAATCCGAACGAGGACCGTCTTTCGATGTCCGCAGTGTTTGAGCTTGATAAGGAAGCAGGTATTGTCTCGCGCTGGCACGGCCCAACCGTTATCCACTCGGACAAGCGCTTCACGTACGAGGAGGCGCAGGGAGTCCTCGACAAGCAAGACGGGGTTCTGCTTGCCGAACTCAATACGCTTAAGATGCTCGCCGACAAGATCCGCGCGCGTCGAATGAAAAAAGGCAACATCGCATTTGATACGCCTGAGGTAAAGATCCTGCTCGACGAGAACGGCAAGCCAGTAGATGTGGTTCTCAAGGAGCGCCTCGACACTATGCTTGTTATCGAGGACTTCATGCTTCTTGCAAACGAAGCCGTGGCTGAGTTTCTTACTACGGAAGTAAAGAAGACAAAGTCTCAGAGCATATACCGCGTGCATGATTCTCCGGACGCCGAGAGGATTGAGAACCTCTCGCAGTTCCTCAAGGTTATGGGCTACACCCTTCCGGTTAATGCTGGGAAAGTGAAGGGAGACGATGTTAATAAGCTTCTTAAAGAAGTTGAGGGCAAGCCCGAGGAATACCTCATCAAAGTAGCTACCCTTCGCTCTATGGCGAAGGCGGTCTACTCCACGAAGAATATCGGGCACTTCAGCCTCGCCTTCGAGTTCTATACGCACTTCACCTCCCCTATCCGTCGCTACCCTGATCTTCTTATCCATCGCCTCACCAAGCACTACACCGTTAATGGAGAGTTCGGAAAGGATGAGCAGGCAGAGCTCGATCAACTTGCAACGCACTCAAGCGAGCGCGAAGTTGCCGCTACCGAAGCTGAGCGCGATTCCATCAAGATGAAGCAGGTGGAGTACATGATGGAGCACGTTGGCGAAGAGTTCGATGCTGTTATCTCCGGTGTTTCCGATCGCGGTCTCTATGTAGAGCTTTCCCTCAGCCGCGCAGAAGGTATGATTCGCGTCCGCGAGATCGGTGACGACTACTTCATCTACGACGAGAAGCGATATCGCCTTGTTGGAGAGAAGACGAAAGTTGAGTATGCGCTCGGCGATCCTATACGCGTGAAGCTTATGGACGCACGCCTCGCAGAACGAGAACTCGACTTCGCAATCGTAAAGAATTAGAGAAAAGCCGCCCCATCGCTGGGGCGGCTCTCGCTACGCCGCACTCATCAAGCTCTTGAGCTCTTCGAGGGCCGCGACTTCCTGCTCCGGCAGAACTCCCTCCTCGACGTATACTTCGACGATTGTGGTGAAGTCCGGATGCGGATGCGCCTGTGCAACGAGGTTCTGGTTGCTGAAGACGAACACGATTTCTTTCGGCGACGGCAGCGGCCGATTCTTGGGCGAATCGTACAGACTGTACGCTTGCATGCCGTTTACTACTTCCCCTTTGTGGGGGTGCAGAACAAGAGTCATTTCAATCTCCCTGGTGCATTTCCTGCGAGAGGATAGCACACCCTCGCTCGCTACGCGCTCTTTCCGTCGTAGGGCATGCGGTTAAGCGAAGCGATATCGATATCGTCGAGCGTACGCAGGTTAATCGCTATAGCGGGAGTACCGTCTGGATTGGTACCCCTGCCAAATGTCTCCACGCCACAGTCTGAGCAGAAAAGGTGCTCGATGACGTGCTTGTTAAAGCGGTACGTTCTGAGTTCCTCCTCTCCCTGAAGAATCGTAAGCTTTTCTGGGCTTGTAAACTGAAGAATAAATCCCTTCATCTGGCAGTGCGAGCAATTGCACTCGATTGCTGGCTGCGCAAGATCAAGTTCCACCTCATACCGAATGTTCCTGCAGTGGCAGGCGCCGTTGTGCTTTTCCATATAGCTATATCCTACCGCGCGCTCGTCGTGCGTCTACTAGCCGCGTAAGGGCTGCCGCGTAGGCTGCTTCGCGCAGCGATACCCCATGCTCAGCAGCGAACGCCGCTACGTCCTTGTACGCTTTGATCATAGTTGTGGCCATGCCCTCCCGCACTGCGTCAGCGCTCCAGTAGTACCCTGAGCGGTTCTGCACCCACTCAAAGTATGAGACGGTAACCCCGCCAGCGTTCGCCAAAACATCCGGCACCACGACCACGCCGCGCGCAGCAAGCGCTGCATCTGCGTCAGGTGTTATCGGCCCGTTTGCAACTTCAAGCACAATGCCCGCCGTAACTCGATCAACGTTCTCGCTCGTAATCTGTTCTTCGAGCGCTGCCGGCACCAGCACGTTGGCAGGCGCGTGAAGCACCTCGTCCGGCGATCCTGCAATAGCACCCTCTATATGTCCCGCCGCGTCGCTCACGTGCCCGCCTGCTTCCTTGAAGGCAAGCACTTTCTCTACATCAAGTCCGTCGGTATGGCTGAGCGTTCCTTTGCTATCTGCGATGGAAACGACGTGCATTCCCATGCCATACAAAAGATGTGCAGCCTGCGCTCCGGCGTTCCCTGCTCCCTGTACTGCCGCCGTGGTTATGTCGCCTTCAATGTGCCGGTCTTCCATAAGCGCCTGAAGCACGACGATAGCGCCGTCGGCAGTTGCGGTACCGCGCCCAAGCGACCCGCCAAGTGAAAGCGGCTTTCCCGTTATCATGCCCGGCAGGCTCTTCCTGGTTATCGCCTCGTACTCGTCGAGCATTACGCCCATAATCTCCGGATTCGTATACACGTCCGGTGCAGGAATATCCTGGTCAGGACCGAGGTGTTCTGCGAAGGCGCGCACGTACGCGCGACTAAGCGCGTGAATGTCTTCCGGAGAAAGCTTCTTCGGATCAACTGCCACCCCGCCCTTCGCGCCTCCAAGCGGAATACCCACAACCGCACACTTAATCGCCATCATGGCGGCGAGCGCTGAAACTTCGTCTTCGTCTGCATCCGGATGGAACCTGATGCCGCCTTTGTACGGACCGCGCGCGTTATCAAACTGGACGCGGTATGCCGAGAACGTGCCGGTGCCGCCCGCCGCAAGCGGAATGGTGAGATCGGCGCGCAGTATGCGATCCGGAGTCTCAAGCGCCGTGCGCTCTGCTTCAGAAAGGGACAGCAGCGTCGCCGCCTTATCTACGTGCGTCTTAAAGTGTTCGAATGCGGCCATAGGTAATTGGGGTTAGTGCCTAAAGCATACGCCTCCTTGGCGCAGCGTCTATGGGGACTGCTTGTCCTACTTCGCAACCGAAACCGCCTCATCAAACTTAACGGAAAGGAGCTTTGAAATGCCGTCTGCACCCATAGTCACGCCGTAGAGGATGCCCGCACGACTCATGGTCTCGCGGTTGTGCGTAATAACGATAAGTTGTGACTTCTTTGAAAGCTCTTCAATCATGTCGCCATACCTGCGACTGTTCGCTTCGTCGAGCGCAGCATCCGTCTCGTCGAGAATAAGGAATGGTGGCGGGTTAACCTGGCTCATAGCAAAGATAAGCGCAATCGAAGTGAGTGCACGCTCGCCGCCGGAAAGCTGCATCAAAGACTGCACGCGCTTCTTTGGAAGGTTAACGGAAATCTCGATGCCAGGCTTCTGGTTCTTCCCGCGCTTAGGCGCTTCTTCGTACATCTCGTCTTCTTCGTCTTCGGAGCCTGGCTGCACCGCTTCTTCAAGCACAAGGCGCGCACCGCCGCCGCCGAACATAAGACTGAAGAACTCTCCAAAGGATGCATTGACCTTCTGTAGGCCTTCAGCAAAGCTCTTCTGCAGTTCTGTATCGAGATCTTCGATAAGCTCCCTGAGTCCTGCTGCAGAGCGTGCGAGGTCTTCAAGCTCAGACGCAAGGAACGTTTCGCGCTCAGTTGCTTCTTTGTATTCGTTACGCACGTCTTCGCCGCCTCCTCCGGCTTCCTCCACGCGGATTTTGAGTCGCTCCATAGAACGCTTGCGGTCTTCTTGTACTCGGCGTTCTTCTGAAGGGAGCGTAGTGAGGGGTTCGTATGAAAGGGCGTTCACACCCACGAGCGCGATTGCCTCGCGCTTTCCCTGCTCCATTTCCTCGCCAAGGTAATCAAGTTCGCCCATGCGCGCAGAGAGACGCGCGCGCTCACTTTCGGTCTTTGCTTTCTGATCCGCGAGATCAAGAAGTCTTCGATTCTGCTCGCGACCAGTTTCCTCGTGCGCCATCGAAGCTTCGCGCGCCTTAAGAAGCGCGTTGCGTGCCCGCTCTACCGACTCAAACAAAAGATTGTCCCGCTTGGTAAGCTCGCTACTTTTAGCGGCAAGCGCATGCGCAGCACTCTCTTCTTCAAGCATCAAATCGTCGCTACCGGTGCCGTACCGCTCAAAGAACGCAGCGATAGCGTTGCGGAGCGTCTTAAGCGCAGCATGAAGCGCATCAACGTCTGCGTTAGCAACGGCTTCTACTTGTCGGTCTACTTCTTCGCGCAGTGCCTTGAGGTCTTCGCGCGGAACTTTTACATACGGATCGCGTGCAACTTGCTGGCTGCGCATCTTAGCGGCGTTTAGCGCCCCTTCGATGCGCCCAATCTCGCGCGCAAGCTCCGAGCGCTCTGCAGTTAACGCGTCGAGTTCCCGCTCCGCTTTGCGCACTGCTTCGGAACGACGCATGCCCTCGCTGTCCGTTGTGACACGCTCTTCAAATACGGCGAGCTCTGCTTCAAGCACACGCAGGCGCTCAGAAACATCCGCAAGCTTCCCTTCCGTGCTTCGGCGCTCGGAAGCAATATATGCCTCTTCTATAGCGAAGTATGTTTGCGCAGCTGCACGCAATTCTTTCGCGAGTTCTTCTGCACGATCAAGACGCTCCACCTGCTTCGCAAGGAACCGAATATGCGGTGCTATCTCGCGGCGAAGCGCTTCAACCTGCGCAACATTCTCTTCGGTCTTTTCGAGCTTTCGCTCCGCTTCCTGCTTTTTGAATTCAAATACCCGGAGTCCGAGTGCGTCTTCAAGCATGCTCCTGCGCTCGCGCGGCTGCGCGGTTAGGATGCGATCTGCCTCTCCCTGAGAAATAATGTGGTGTCCCGTCTCGCCGATATTTGCAGACGCCAAAAGTTCCTGCACGTCGCGCAGACGTACCTTGGAGCCGTTAATGGCGTACTCGCTTGCGCCGTCGCGGAATACCGCGCGCTCAATAGAAACCTCATCGAACTCAAACTTTGGGAATATACGCTTTGTATTATCAAAGACGATTGTTACCGCAGCGCGATTAGCGCGGGGCGCCATGTTCGATCCGGACCAGATAAGGTCCTCACTGCGCTTTCCACGCATACTTTTCATGGACTGTTCGCCGAGCGCAAATCGGAATCCTTCAGCAACGTTTGATTTGCCCGAACCGTTTGGGCCAACAACGCTCGTTACGCTCGACGAGAAGTCGAGTGTCGTTTTGCGCGCAAAGGATTTAAATCCCGCTATTTCAAGGCGCTTCAGCATTTGGAATTAGTATAACGTATGCAAAGCCGCCCCCGCTTCAAGAAGCGGGGGCGAGGTGAAGATTAGTCGAGACCGAAGGCCGACTTGATCTCGTTCCACGAAGACGAGGACTGGCGCCTCTTCAAGAAGAGCTCCCATCCATTATCAGGGAGATAGCGCAGTGTGCTAAGAATCTTTTCCATCTGTACATCTCCAAATGAGAACGGTCCGAGGATCGGGCCGTTTCTCGCATATCTAAAAGATACTATGCCTTATTTATAGCTTTTTATCAAGCGCCGCATTTGCCGCTGCCTGCTCTGCCTCCTGCTTGCTCTTGCCGTCTCCACGCGCAATTTCTTCGCTTCCGAGGAAGACGCCGACGGTAAATTGCTTGTTGTGGTCAGGACCCTCTTCCTTCAGAGTTTTGTACGTAGGAGTAATTCCCCGCTTCTCCTGTGCCATCTCTTGGAAGTGGCTCTTGCCATCCTGCCAGGTGCGCTTTGCAAGAACGGTATCAATTTTCGGATACAGGTGTGTGGCGACGAATGCTTCTGCGCGCTCGAATCCTTGATCAAGATAAATTGCGCCCAGAATAGATTCGAAAGCGTTGGCGAGAATGTTTTCACGTGCGCGGCCGATATCCTTACGCTCGCCTTTTGAAAGCAGAAGCATGTCGTTGATGCCAAGCGCGTCTGCGGTCTCTGCAAGCGATACAGTGTTTACGAGCGCTGCGCGGTACGCAGTTAGATCGCCCTCTGGCTTTGAGGGAAACCGATCAAACAGAAAGCGCGTAACCGCAAGCTCAAGCACTGCGTCTCCAAGGAACTCAAGGCGCTCGTTATGGTTCCCGGTTGCCGTGCGATTCTCATTCAAATACGAGCGATGCGTAAGAGCCTCGACCAGGAGATCGAGGTTTTTAAACGTTAGACCGAGCTTTTGCGCATGTGCGGCGAAATCAGGCATGGGCGGATTATACCAGATAATCCTTTAGAATCAACGCTTGGTGTCGAGCAGTTTCTGGACGGCCTCTGTAACAATGGGAAGCATGTCGTCGTAAAAATTCAAGTCAAGAATGTCCGTAAGACGGAACCAACGCGCGTCATCGAGTCCCCCCTTCTTCTCGAGCGTCAGTTCGGTGTATTCAGACTCTGCAAGGAAATAGGTAACGTGCTTTCGGGTCTTTCCCTTCTCCGGATGCGATGCGATGTACTCGTTCTCGCCGATCTTCGCCTTGATAGTAACGGTGAGACCGAGCTCGTCTTTAAGCCCCTCAATCGTTCCATCTTCTACGGCCATGCCTGGAGGAATCTTTCCCTTTGAAAGGGTCCAGTGCCCGAACACGTCGTGCACGAGTGCGAGGAAGTACTGCCCTTCGTGATACGCGTAAACAATCGCGCCGCCGAGCTCCTCGACTGGAAGGTCTTCGCGCTTTACGCGATCCTTCTTTCCCTTCTCATCCTTCCCTGGCTCTCCAAGCTCCTTATAGACGGCGCCAAGCACGCCGTTAACGAAGCGTCCGGAAGAGTCGCCGCCGAATACCTTTGCGAGCTCAATAGCTTCGTTAATAGCAACCTTTGCCGGAACTTGCGTGCGGTCCGCAAACAACAGCTCGTAGAGCCCGATGCGGAGAATGTTTCTATCAACCGGCGCGATGCGATCAAGCGGCCAGTCTGGCGCTGCCTTCTCGATAACAAGATCAAGATCTGCGCGCTTGGCGAGTACGCCCTCAAGAAGGCTTTCCATAAATGGCGTGTCGGTATCATCCCCGCCGAACTCGTCGACGTTGCGCTGCAGTGCTGCGCGTACGTCTGCATCAGACAAATGAGAAGTATCCCACTCGAAAAGAGTTTGCAGAACTACGGAGCGTGCGAGATGCCGGTTAGCCATATATGAAAGAACGTAGGGACAGCATAGCAGTAAAGGAGTGTATCTCGCTATAGCCGTGTGCTGTGTATAAGAAAACAAAAGAGCCGGGAGTGCCCGGCTCTTTTGCAAACGTATGGAGAGATTACGAACCGCCTCCGAATCCAGAACGGGTTGTTGAGCGACCCTTGGTGCTCTTGTCGAGGATAGATCCCTTCTTCACTTCCTTCTTCGCCTCCTTTGCAGCAACGTCGTTCTTCTCTGCTACAGGGTTAGTGTCGGCAATCTCAACCTGGGAGCGCTCGCCGCGACCTTCCTTCTTGTTCTTGCGAACGAGTGGGCGTGGCGCTGCAATCTGCTTGCCACGGTACATACCGGTTACTTCATCAATCTTGTGTGGAAGGCGGAGGTTTCCGGATTCCTTGTCGGTTACGATCGCACCCTCAACTAGCGCATGGTGACTGCGGCGGTTTTTGGTGTGCGAACTGGTGTGGCGCATTCGTACGGTCATAGTGGGAATACCCTACCATATAGGCGTTATAAACGGAAGCGCACCCGGAGGCCTTGGTTCTGTCTATATAAAATGGTACTAAGAAGGGGTCGGTAAGAGCCTTCCGCCAGGCCGACATGAGACGGTGGCACAGTTGCCGCTACACAGTTAAATCGCCAGACATAGGGAAACGGCGATGAAAATCTCGAAGGTAATCTCAAGGGTGCGGACCGGCCAGAGTGGGGTCACTCTGCTGAACTTGAAGATGAAGCGGAAGACGTCAATCGACAAGCTGTTTCTCCTCAACCCGGGCTAGTTCTTTTCATGGCTCCAGGTGCCTCACTTCTGGCACCGAACGGTCTTGAGTGCCCTTCGCACTCGATCGACGCACTACAAGGGCGCGCTGGCAATTCGCCGGCGCGCCCTTTCTCCTTTTAGAAATGAATGAACGAGCGACGATGCTGTGCACACGGGCCGTGCAGCTTTATAGCTTCCGTGTGCGCTTTGGTTCCGTATCCTTTGTGTCCCGCAAATCCGTACAGAGGATACTCAGTATCAAGCTTTAGCATCATCCGGTCTCTTGTTACTTTCGCCGCAATAGACGCGAGCATAATGGCAGGAATAAGACCGTCCCCTCCTATAACGGTTTCTTGTTCGTACTCTTCAGGAGCTTTCAACGATCCGTCGAGCCACACCTTCCCTTCCTTGGGGTTAGGCAGAAGTTTCCGTATGCCTGTATCAACCCCATGCCGAACGGCAGGTGCAATACCTTTCGCATCAATACGCGCCGCACTCACGAGCGTTACGGTAGCGTTCACGTTTCCGCTCTTGATCTCTTCTTGAAGGATTTTGAACAGAGCTTCGCGCTTCTTCTCTGAAAGCTTCTTTGAATCGTTGAGACCCGGGAACACAGAGAGGATGTCGTACCCTTTTGCTACCTTAACCACCCCAACAGCAACAGGCCCCGCAAGAGGACCGCGCCCGGCTTCGTCGACACCGAGGACATACATACCTAGAATCCGCCCGTCTGAGCAGGCATAGGTACGACAGGTGCCCGGAGCGGAATCTCATTCTCCCGCATGAGAAGCGGTACAGAGATCGCGATGACAATCGAGAGCACGATGACACCGAGAAGGACCATCTGCGCACTCTTCTCGTCCTTCGCGAACCCCCAACGAATCACAAGCTTCACAAGAGCTGGTTGTCTAACCTGTATACCGGGCGCAGCCTCTAATGAACGCTCCTCATCAAACGAGACAGTACTCATAGAAACAACAATATCACGCGTTACTTCCAGTAGCCGAGTGATGCGTCATACATGGTGCAGGTAAAGCTTTGCGAACCCCGACACAAACCTACGTTTGCGGATCCACAGTAGCTGGCCCAGCTCGGGTAATAGCCGCAGTGCATAGCGTTGCTGTTATACGTACTCGTGAGATACATGAGGTTATCATTCGCACCAACCCAAACGTACAGATGAAGAAGCCATCCTTCAGGAGGTCTTGGCCACGTAACGGATGCATACGAGCCAGTGGTACAGATCGCATTTGTTGGAGCTGTCGCTGAATTTGGCGTCACAAGTTTTCCACCATCAAGATCGCATGCAGTAATAGCGCTCAAAAGAGAGTTTCCATACGCTTGCACACCTGCATTCTTTGCTTTCGTACGTGCCGTACTCAAAGAAGCGAGTACCACTGACGACAGCACGCCAATGATGGCAATCACCACGAGGAGTTCGATAAGGGTGAAGCCGCGCTGTCTCATAAAGCACGTACTGGCAACCGGGTTAGCCACATAGTCATATGCTGCAAATTATAGCTCACTGGCTAGCAGGTGTTCTGGACTAATCCGGAATAGCTACTGCTGTCTTCGAGCCCTCCAAGCCGATATACTATCCCTATGGGCCGCTTCATCCACCTCCATACCCACAGCCACTACTCTTTCCTTGAGGCCCTCCCCAAGGTGCCGGAACTTGTTAAGGAAGCTAAGGCGCAGGGCATGGGCGCTCTCGGACTCACCGACGCTGGGAACATGCACGGGGCTGTTGAGTTCTACCAAAAGGCAGAGAAGGCGGGCATAAAGCCAATCTTTGGCGTAGATGCATACATAGCCTCGCGCGACCGCACAGACATGGGCGACGTGAAGCGCTCGCGTCTCGTTCTCCTGGCGGAGAACAACGACGGATACCAGAACCTCATGAAGCTCGTTACGCGCTCTTTCCTTGAAGGCTTCTTCGAGAAGCCACGCATGGACAAGGAGATACTCCGCGAACACAAAGACGGACTCATCGCCATTATCCCGTCCTTCGCGGGAGACGTGGCTCAGGCTCTTAAAGCCGGAGACCCGAACGGCGCTGCCGCTTCCCTTGCGGAATACGTGAGCATCTTCGGCAAAGAGAACGTATACCTCGAGATCTCGCACCACCCCAAGGTTGAAGGACACATGTCTCGCATGAAGGCCATCGAGAAGCTTTCCAAGGAAGCGGGAGTCCCGCTCGTTGCCCAGCACGACGTGTACTATCTGAAGCCTGACGATCGCGAAGCAACCGAGGTTATGCGCCGCATCGGGCACGGGAACCGCGGGGACGCCAACCAAGAAGAGAACTTCTCTTTCGTTACGGAAAAAGATATGCGCGAATGGTTTGCGCATGTGCCAGAAGCTGTTGACGCGTCCGGAGAGATTGCAGACCGCTGTACGGTATCGATGACACTCGGCAGCTGGAACTTCCCTGAGGTTATCCTTCCGGAAGGCGTCTCTCATGCAGACGAACTCCGCAAGAAAACCTATGACGGACTTTCCATGCGTGGCATGGAAAAGACTGAAGAGGTTGTGACGCGTATCGAGTACGAACTCGACGTGATTATCTCCAAGGGATTTGCACCGTACTTTCTCGCGGTGTCTGATCTCCTTGAGTTCGCAAAGTCCGCCGGCATTATGTCCACCACTCGAGGTTCGGCGGCAGGCTCGCTGGTCTCGTACCTCAACGGCATAACGAACGTCGATCCCCTTTTCTACAAACTCCCGTTCGAGCGCTTCTTGAACCCTGAGCGTCCTAAGGCGCCGGATATCGACATGGACTTCGCCGACAACCGTCGCGACGAGATGATTGCGTATGCACGCAGGAAGTACGGCGAGGACAAGGTAGCGCAAATTGGTACCTTCGGAACCCTTATGGCCAGAGCCGCCGTGCGTGACGTCTCGCGCGCCTTGGGCCACGCATACCGCACCGGAGACCGCATCGCGAAACTCATCCCTATGGGAAGCCAGGGATTCCCTATGACCATAAAGCACGCGCTTGAGCTTGAGCCTGAACTCAAGCAGCTCTATGACGAGGATGATGACGTGAAGGAAATCATCGACCTCGCGCAGCGCATCGAAGGATGTGTGCGTCACACAGGTGTGCACGCTGCCGGTGTGGTTATAGCCCCCACCCCGCTGTGGGAATGGACACCAGTGCAGTTCGACCCGAAGAACCCAGAGAAGCGCATCACGCAGTTTGATATGCATGCGGTTGAAGACGCAGGTCTCCTTAAGTTCGACTTCCTCGGCATTAAGAACCTCGCCATTCTCTCTGACGCGGTTGAGCGTGTGAAAGAGACGAGGGACATCTGGATTGATATCGAGAACGTTCCTATAGACGATGCGAAGACATTCGCCATGCTCGCTCGCGGAGAGACGGAAGGAACCTTCCAGTTAAACGGCTCGGGTATGACGCGCTACTTGAAGGAACTGCGCCCTACCACCATCCACGACATTAACGCGATGGTTGCGTTGTATCGTCCGGGCCCAATGGAAACCATTCCGCAGTACATCGAGCGCAAACAAAACGCTCGTCTCATAACCTTCATCGACGAACGCATGAAGGACTACCTCGACATGTCCTACGGCCTCCTCGTGTATCAGGACGACGTGCTCCTCACTGCTATTACGCTTGGCGGGTATTCCTGGCTTGAAGCCGATACGCTGCGCAAGGCGATGGGAAAGAAAATCCCGGCAGAGATGGAGGCCCAGAAGGAAAAACTTATGAAGGGCTTTAAAGAATACGGAAAGCTTTCTGACGCCAAGGCAGCGAAGATCTGGCAGCTTATCGAGCCGTTTGCCGCATACGGTTTTAACAAAGCACACGCTGCCTGCTATGGAAAAGTGGCGTACCAAACGTCGTACATGAAGGCGAACTACCCGGTTGAGTACATGGCCGCCCTCCTCACCGCAGACGCCGGAGACACGGATCAAATTGCAATTCTCGTTGCAGAGAGCGAGCGCTTGAATATTCCCGTTCTCCCACCCGACATTAACGAATCGAATGAAGACTTTACCGTTGCTGGCGAGGGCAAGGATACGATTCGTTTCGGACTCACGTCCATAAAGAACTTCGGCGAAGGAATATCGCACGCCATTATCTCCGAGCGCGAAACGAACGGTCCGTTCCGCGACCTCTCGGACTTCCTCGCGCGCGTCGGATCAAAGAATCTTAATAAGAAATCCCTTGAGAGCCTTATTAAGTCCGGTGCAATGGATACGTTCGGCGAGCGCGGACACTTAATGACGCACATAGAAACGCTGCTTTCCTTCCATCGCGAAGCAACAGCAACAGCGGCGCAAGACTCCCTGTTCTCATTTGCTGCACCAGTCCTTTCTCTTCCTCAAGCGACGACGAGTACCTCACTTACTGACAAGCTCCTCTGGGAAAAAGAGCTGCTCGGTATTTACGTTTCAGGCCATCCGCTTGATGCGCACACAGACAAGACCGCAAAAGCAGGCACTACCATTGCAGAAATTAAACTCGACCCTAAACCCGGCTTCACGGTTATCCTTCCTGTGCTTGTAGACGAGGTAAAGCTATTCCTTACCAAGAAAGGCGAGAAGATGGCGTTCGTAAAGTTTTCAGACAAGTCGGACAGCATGGAAGGCGTCATATTCCCGAAAGTGCTTGCAGAGAAGAGTTCGGTTGTTGCTCCTGGAAACTGCCTCCTTATAAAAGCGGTTGTCTCCGGAAGAAATGGCGAGACCTCTCTGTCCGTTGAGAATATGAAGCTTCTCTGATAGGGTGCGCAGCAGAGTCTTAAAGTAAGAGTGAGGTAACAAGCATGCAGGATTCACTAGATCCTCTCGAACCGACCGACCCAACAGCAATCGCGCTTCGCCATAAGGTGGCGCGGATGCGGATGGAACAACCAGGTCGTGACCGGTTCTATGTGCCCCCGATACTTCTTGCCGTAATTGAGTACAGAAGGGCGGGTTCGAAGCAATAAGCAGACGGCGGCTCCCCAGAGCCGCCGTTTTCGTTATATATGCTATCCTCGTATCCATATGGCAACACTCGAAGACAAGCGCCACACGCTCGCCCATTTGCTCGCTGCAGCCGTGCTCGAACTCTACCCGGACGCAAAGCGCACTATTGGTCCTGCGATTGATGACGGGTTCTATTTCGACTTTGAATTCCCTACCCGAAAGCCGTCCGAGAACGACCTTGCCCGGATTGAAGAAACCATGCGGGACATCCTCCCCACCTGGACCAAATTTACTCGCTCAGAGCGCACTGCTGAGGAAGCGAAGGCTGAATACCCCGAGAACCCCTACAAGCACGAGCTTATCGACGAATTTACCAAGGACGGCCAGACGGTCTCCTTCTATACCTCAGGCGCGTATACCGACCTGTGCCGCGGCGGACACGCAGACAACCCTGCGCAGGAAATAGCGCCGGACTCCTTCACGCTATCGCGCATCGCGGGAGCGTACTGGCGCGGCGACGAGAAGAACGCCATGCTCACGCGCATCTATGGCCTTGCCTTTGATACGAAGGAAGAGCTCGATGCGTACCAGGCGCAGCAGGAGGAAGCGAAGAAGCGAGACCATCGCAAACTCGGCAAAGAACTCGACCTATTCACATTTTCTGAAATGGTTGGTTCTGGAATGCCACTCTTTACCCCGCGCGGCACCACGGTGCGTACCGAGATAGTTAACTACTCTCGGGAGCTCAATGTAAAGCTTGGGTTTGGCGAAGTGCACACACCGAACGTAAACAAGGCAGAACTCTTTAAGACCTCCGGGCATTACGACCAGTACAAGGAAGACATGCTTCTCGTGCGCTCTCAGTACGTTGCTGATGAGATGTTCCTTAAGCCAATGAATTGTCCGCAGCACACGCAGATTTACGCATCGCAGCCACGCTCCTACCGCGATCTCCCTATCCGCTACGCAGACTTCGCAGTCCTTTACCGGGACGAGCGTCCCGGCGAACTTTCTGGTCTTACCCGCTTGCGCGCGTTCTCACAGGACGACGGACACATTTTCTGCCGAGAGGATCAGGTTAAAGAAGAACTACTTAAGGTGCTCGATGCAATTAAGGAGGCGCTTGCAACCTACCGCATTACGTACTGGATTCGCCTATCACTACGCGATCCGGCGAAGAAGGAAAAGTACCTTGGTTCGGACGAGGACTGGGCGCGCTCCGAGGGAGAGCTTCGAGATATCCTCGAGACTTCGGGCGTAGAATTCAAACCTGCAGAAGGAGAAGCGGCCTTCTACGGCCCCAAGCTCGATATTATGGCTGTTGATGCTCTCGGGAGACAGTGGCAGATCTCTACCATCCAGGTAGACCGCGCCCAGCCATCTCGCTTTGCGCTTGAGTACATCGCAGACGACGGTTCTCGCCAGACGCCGGTTATGATTCATCGCGCCCTCGTTGGCTCCCCAGACCGCTTCCTAGGAATTCTTCTTGAGCACTACGGTGGCGCTTTCCCTGCCTGGCTCGCACCAGAACAAGTCCGCGTGCTACCCGTTTCGAACAAGCACTCTGAATACGGAGCGACGGTTCGCGATGCACTTACTGCAGCCGGAGTACGCGCCTCACTAGACGACACTGAGTCGCTTGGAAAGCGCATACGAAACGCAAAGCAGGAGAAGGTCCCCTACGCGCTCGTTATTGGAGACGCGGAAGTGGAGGCAAAGACAGTCTCTGTGGAAAGCAGGAACGAGGGCAAGCTCGACGCTATGTCTGTAGAAGACTTTATCGCCCGTGTTAGCCAAGAGATTAAAGACCGCAAGTAGCCCTGCATACAAAAGCCCCCGCACATGCGGGGGCTTTTTGTATGTGTAGAAGGATTAGCCTGCTACGACACCGAGTGCGCGCGTGAGCGCCATCTTCACACCAGTCATACCTGCTGAGTAGCTGCCGTCAACCGCAGTTGAGAGCGAAGCGACGATGCGCTCGAGGAAGGATGGGTGGCATCCGTTCGTGAGCTCAGCGATATCAGGGTGGCAGGTGGTGCCGTCGATGCATGCGCGGTACGCATCATCGAGCGCGCAGGCTGCATGCGAGACGAAGAGCTCTGTGTCTTCTCCCTCGCGAGCCATCTTGCGAACCATACCGAAGACGGTATCGCGGTCTCCTTCAAGAAGTGCCTTGATGAAGTCGCGAACATTGTCATTGATCGGTGCTACTGCTGCAGGGGCTGCTGCGCGGGCAGGAGCCTCTTCTCGAACTGACATAACAACGTTCTCGTACGCGGGTAGAGGAGCCGGTGCTGGCTCGTCAACCTGGATCTGGCGCGAGAGTCCCTTGACGATGTCGTCGATGGTAAGACCCTCTCCAGCAGCGAACGAACGGAATCCGTCATGCGAGTTGTAGCTTGCGGCGCGCGCAACAGGTGCAGGAGCCGGAGCTACATGCGCACTATGGGCGGCTGCGTGGCCATGATCACTTGCGGCTGCGTGTGGCTGGGTGTCACTGTTAAGTGCATCAGACACGGTGCTGCCGAAGCGCTTTACACGAGCGAATGCGAATGGAACGGCGTTGAAGAGTACGAGGTACGCAAGCGCAGCACTCCATCCGATAAGCATGAGCCAGTAGAGCGCAGTGCCCCAGGTTCCAAGCTCGAGACCGGTGTACGGAACCTCAGAGAGGTACACGAACGAGAGTGGCTCTTCGAGCGTAGGGACGAACGAATCAAG